>CALWOP010000013.1 GCA_944383195.1 uncultured Oscillospiraceae bacterium | reverse complement strand
TGAGGCTGACCCCAACTCCTCCAACGACTTTGGCAAGAATATCATTCCCAATATGCTCGCCGCCGGCGAGAAGCTGATGACCTACCGCTTCTCCGGCTACTGGAAGGACGTGGGCACCATCGACTCTCTGTGGGATGCCAACATGGACATGCTGGCCCCCAACAGCAGCATCGATCTCTACTCCACGGAATGGCCCATCTATGCCCGCACCCCCATCAAGCCCCCCCATGTGACCGGCCCCAACGCCCATATTTCCCACTCCCTGGTCACCGGCGGCTGCAAGGTGGACGGCAAGGTGGAAAACTCCGTGCTCTTCCACTCTGTGGTGGTAGAGGAGGGCGCTGAGGTGGAGTACTCCATCCTCATGCCCGGCACCGTAGTCAAGGCCGGAGCAAAGGTCTCCTACGCCATCGTGGCGGAAAACGCCGTGGTGGAGGCCGGGGCTACCGTTGGCGCCCCACCCAGTGACGATCCCAAGTGGGGCATCGCCGTGGTGGCCGGGGGCGTTACGGTGGGCGAAAAAGCTGTTGTCGCCCCCAGCGCCATGGTCCGTGAAGATGTGAAAGGAGGTGAGCAGGCATGAATGACCTGCACGGCATTCTCTTTGCCTATCGCTCCAACACCAATCTTGGTGAGCTGACTCGTCCCCGGAACACCTGCTCCCTGCCCTTTGGCGGGCGCTACCGCCTGGTGGACTTTATGCTCTCCAACTATATCAACGCCGGCATCACCGACGTGGGCATCATTGTCCACGAGAGCTATCAATCCCTGCTGGACCACCTGGGCTCCGGCAAGGACTGGGAGCTGAGCCGCAAGCACGGCGGATTGCGCATCCTGCCCCCCTTCGGCTATGAAGGCAAGGGCGGCGGCGAATACCGCGGCAACATGGAGGCCCTGTCCGGGATCTACTCCTACCTTCAGAACATCCGCCAGGACTATGTGATTTTGGGCTGGGGCGATGTGGCGGTCAACCTGCCCGTGGCTGAGATCTACCAGCAGCACCTGGACACCGGCGCCGACATCACCATGGTCTGCACCACCCACTACTGCAGCACGCCCGGCAACTGCGAATATGTCACCCTCAGCGACAATGGGCAGGTAAACGACCTGGCCATCCACCCCGCCACCGCCTCCGGGCTGGAGTCTCTGGAGCTGTATATCATGTCCAAGCAGCTGCTGCTGGACATTGTGGAGTACTGCACCACCCACAATATTTACAACTTCAGCCGGGGCGTGCTTCAGCCCCGCCTGCACACCATGAAGATCATCCCCTATATCCACAAGGGGTATGTGGCCCGCTTCCCCTCGGTGAGCGGCTACTTCAACGACTCCATGGATCTGCTGGATGAAAAGGTGCGGGACGATCTTTTCAACCCCGACCGCCCCATCCGCACCAAGGATCAGTCCAATCCCTCCACCTATTACGGCCCCAACGCCGTCTCCAAGCACTCTCTGGTGGCTGACGGCTGCTTCATCGAGGGCGAGGTGGAAAATTCCATTCTCTCCCGGGGCGTTATTGTGGAAAAGGGCGCCAAGGTGTCCAACAGCGTGCTTATGCAGGGCACTGTGATCAAGGCGGGGGCCTCCCTGTCCTATGTCATCACAGACAAGAATGTGAAGGTGAATGAGGATCGTATGCTCATGGGCCACAGCACATACCCCCTGGCCATCTCGAAAAATTCCATCGTCTGATCGATCCCCCCACAGACGCCTTCCCACCTGGGGAGGCGTCTGTCCCCACATTTGAATCATCTTGGAAAAGAGGTACAATATGAAAATTCTATTCGCTTCCTCCGAGGTAGCCCCGTTCATCAAAACCGGCGGTCTGGCCGATGTGGCCGGTTCCCTGCCCCAGGCGCTCTCCGCCGCCGGGCATGAGGTCAAGGTCATCCTGCCCCTCTATGAGGGGATCGGCCCGGAATGGCGGGAACAGATGACGTTTCTTCAGTATTTCAATGTCACGCTGGCCTGGCGGCAGGTGTACTGCGGCATCTTCCAGCTGGAGCGGGACGGCGTGACCTACTGGTTTGTAGACAACGAATATTACTTCAAGCGCTGGCAGATCTACGGCCACTTTGATGATTGTGAGCGCTTTGCGTACTTCTCCCGTGCCATCATCGAGACGCCCGGCCACCTGAACTGGGCCCCCGATATCATCCACTGCAACGACTGGCAGACCGCCCTGGTTCCCATCTACCTGCTGGAAGAGAAGTACCGCATCCCTCAGCTTGCCGGTGCCAAGAGCGTGTTCACCATCCACAACATCGAGTACCAGGGCCGCTACGGCGACCAGGTCCTCCAGGACGTCATTGGTCTGGACAAGAGCTATTTCAATGAGGGGATGCTGGCCTATCACCGGGACGTGAACCTGATGAAGGGCGCCATCATGGCCTCCAATTTCGTCACCACCGTCTCCCCCACTTACGCCCAGGAGCTGCGTACTCCCTTCTACGCACACGGCCTGGACGGGGTCATCAACCAGCAGAGCTTCAAGCTGGAGGGCATCCTCAACGGCATCGACACCGCCCTGTACGATCCGGCCACCAACCCCAGCCTGGCCGCCAACTTCTCCGTCAAGTCGCTGGTCAAGGGGAAAGCCGCCTGCAAGCAGGCCCTCCAGCAGGCAGTGGGGCTCCAGGAAAACCCGGATATCCCCATCATCGCCTGCGTCTCCCGCCTGGTTGGCCACAAGGGCTTCTCTCTGGTCACCGATGCCCTCCACGACATTATGGGCATGAACGTACAGATGGTGGTGCTGGGTACCGGCGATTGGCAGTATGAAGAGGCTTTCCGCCACGCCCAGGGCCAGTACCCCGGCCGCTTTGCCGCCCAACTGACCTATTCCGCCCCCTTGTCCAACATGATCTACGCCGGCGCGGATATGTTCCTCATGCCCTCCATCTCGGAGCCCTGCGGTCTGAGCCAGATGATCGCCATGCGCTTTGGCACCATCCCTGTGGTGCGGGAGACCGGCGGACTGAAGGACACCGTCACCCCCTACAATAAGTTTGAGGGCACCGGCCGGGGCTTCACCTTTGCCAACATCAGCGCCGGCGACATGACCTGGGTGCTGCGTGAGGCCGTGGACCTCTACTATAACAACAAGAAAGCCTGGCGCGGGCTCCAGAAAGAGAGCATGACCGCCGACTTCTCCTGGGACAACTCCGCCAAGCAGTATCTGGACATCTATCAGCGCATTCTCGGCTGATCTCCCCGGTTCTTTGTCAGGAAACACTTCATTTGATAAGACGGGCGGCCTCCGTCAAATTGACGGAGGCCGCTTTTCCTGCTTTCTTGTGCAAACTATCGGGAAATTTCTTGTGCCGCAGTCATCTTGGGACTTTCTGACCATTGACTGGCATTTAGAAATCTGCTAAAATTGAAAAGGTTTCCAGTAAAATTTGCAAGTTTTCTGTCACGAACTTGCTGTGATTTAGGAGGCATCTCAATGGCTGAATATACCAAATCTCAGCTCACTCAGATGATCATCGGAAAGCTCCAGCGCAACTTTGGCCGCACGGTGGACGACGCTACCCCCACCCATATGTTCAAGGCCTGTGCCCTGGTGCTTCGTGATATTATGTCCCAGCGGCAGATCGAAACCAGCAACCGCATTTGGGAAGAGCAGCAGCGCCAGGTCCACTACCTGTCCCTGGAGTTCCTCATGGGCCGTTCTCTGGAAAAGAACGCCTTTAACCTGGGGCTTCTGGGCACCCTGCAGGATGCGCTGGAGGGCCTTGGTTTCTCCGCGTCCGATCTGTTCGAGCTGGAGCCCGATGCGGGCCTGGGCAACGGCGGTCTGGGCCGTCTGGCGGCCTGCTACCTGGACTCCATGACCACCTTGGAGATCCCCGCCACCGGCTATTCCATCTGCTATGAGCTGGGTATTTTCAAGCAGAAGATCATTGACGGCAAGCAGGTAGAGCTGGCGGACAACTGGCTTGGCCTGGGCGACGCCTGGCTCATTCCCAAGCTGGACGAGACCGAGGAGGTCCGTTTCGGCGGCAAGATCGAGGACCACTGGGACGAAAACGGCATCAATCACCCGGAGCACGTGAGCTACACCACCGTGCTGGCCATTCCCCGGGATATGGAGATCGCCGGCTATAAGACCAAGCACACCAACACCCTGCGCCTGTGGGACGCCAAGAGCCCCGTTCCCGTGGATATGTCCCTCTACTCCCGGGGCGAGTATCTGAAAGCGGTAGAGCAGCAGGCCATGGCTGAGGTCATTGCCAAGGTCCTCTACCCCGATGACAACCACTATGAGGGCAAGTCCCTGCGTCTGAAGCAGCAATACTTCTTCGTCTCCGCTACGGTGCAGTCCATCATCCGCCATCACCGCGCCCAGTACGGAACCCTCCGCAACTTCCACGAAAAGCACGTCATCCAGATCAACGATACCCACCCCACGCTGGTCATTCCCGAGCTTATGCGTATCCTGTTGGATGTGGAGGGCTACAGCTGGGATGAGGCCTGGAATATCGTCACCCATACCGTGTGCTACACCAACCACACTGTTTTGGCCGAGGCTCTGGAGCGCTGGCCCCAGACCCTGATCGAGACGCTCCTGCCCCGAATCTGGCAGATCCTGAAAGAGATCGCCCGCCGGTATCAGGAGGAGCTGCAGCACCGCTACGGCAACGACACCGGAAAGATCGCCCATATGGCCATCATCTGGGGCGGCGAGGTGCGCATGGCCAACCTGTGTATCTGCGCCTGCCAGGCCATCAACGGCGTGTCCGCTCTCCACTCGGAGATCTTGAAGCGTGAGGTCTTCCACGACGCCTATCTGGCCCAGCCCGATAAGTTCAAGAACGTGACCAACGGTATTGACCACCGCCGCTGGCTGTCCCAGATCAACCCCAAGCTGGACGCCCTCATCCGGGACTGCACTGGAAAGGACAAATACCTCCTCCACCCCGAGGCTCTGCGGGATCTGGAGAAGTACCAGAACGACAAGTCAGTCCTCCAGCAGCTGGAGGCCATCAAGCAGGAAAATAAGCGCCGCTTCGCCAGCTATCTGGCCCGGGAGTCCGGCGTCATCCTCAACACCGACGCTCTCTTCGACGTCCAGGTCAAGCGCCTGCATGAGTATAAGCGCCAGCTTCTGAATGTGCTGCACATCGTTCACCTCTACAACCAGCTGCGGGACAATCCCAATATGGACTTTGCTCCCCAGACCTTCCTCTTCGGAGCCAAGGCCGCGCCCGGCTACCATGTGGCCAAGGAGATCATTCACCTCATCAACTCCCTGGCCGACCAGATCGCCAAGGACCCCGTGTGCAAGGATAAGCTCCAGGTGGTCTTTTTGGAGAACTACCGGGTCTCCCTGGCGGAAAAGCTCATGCCCGCCAGCGAGCTGTCTGAGCAGATCTCCACTGCCGGCAAGGAGGCCAGCGGCACCGGCAACATGAAGTTCATGATGAACGGCGCTCTGACCATCGGCACCCTGGACGGCGCCAACGTGGAAATGCACGAGCAGCTGGGGGATGAGAACATCTTCCTCTTCGGTCTCACCGCCGAGCAGGTCAACGACTGCAAGCGCCAGGGCTACCGCCCCCTGGAGATCTACCAGCGCAATGCCGCTTTGAAGCGTGTGATCGACCAGATCGCCGCCGGCTTTGACGATGGCGTTTCCTACAGCACCCTGACCAACCGCCTGCTCTTTGGGGCCGGCGGCAGCATGGCCGACGAGTATATGCTCCTGGCCGACTTCGACAGCTACTGCGCCGCCCATAAGCGCTCTCTGGAGGCCTACGCCGACCACCAGCGTTGGGCTCAGATGTCCCTCATCAACATCGCCCGGTCCGGCATCTTTGCCGCCGACCGTTCCATCCGGGACTATGCTGATGACATTTGGCACGTGCCCACCCGGAACTAAGCTTTCCATACAGACGCCCCCGAAACCAACTGGTTTCGGGGGCGTTTTTTATAGGTATTCCAGATCAAACAACTCAATTTTTCCCGTTTGGCGAGTCTTGTTCATGTCAATGACCCGTTGATTCTCACTGCCCCGGAACAGGAGGGTGAGATCCCGCAGGCGCTCCTCATAGCGGCCGTCCACCAAAATGTCCGTCACTTCCATCAGGGCCTTTACCTGGGGGTCTTCCATCTCCCGCAGCTGCTCCAGGGTGTAGCCGGTATAGGTCATCACCGTTTTGCCCAGGGCCTTCACCCGCCTGCCCAGCTCTGCCAAAGCCGCGGGCTGGCAGAACGGCTCCCCGCCGGAGAAGGTCACCCCCGCCAGATGGGGGTTCTCCTTCACTGCCTGGAAAAGCTCGTCCACACTCACCTCATAGCCCCCCTCAAAGGGGTGGGACTGGGGATTGTGACAGCCGGGGCAGTGATGGGGGCACCCCTGGGTAAACACCACAAAGCGGAAGCCGGGCCCATCCACGATAGACTCCGGCTCCGTGCCGCACAGGCGCAGCTTGTCAGTGGGTAAGGGTGCCATTCTTGCTCAGCCCGTGCTTGACCCGGTCCTCCACTTCGGCCCGCTTGGCGTCGTTAAACCGGTCCAGCGTGCCCACCAGATAGCCGGTGATTCGGCGGATGCGCTCAAAGTCCATTCCTTCGCCCACTTGTCCGTTAATGTTCTTTACCTGTGTATTCATCGCTCATTTCTCCTTTTCTTCAGTGGTTGCAGTCACAAGGGACCGGCATATTGGGATATTTCTTCCTCAGCTCATTGAGCCGCTCAATGCTGACAGGCTCGCCTGCCCGCCGTCCGCACCGGGGGCACACATCGTCGATGACGCCGGTATAGCCGCACACCGGGTCCCGATCCACCGGGTGGTTCACCGAGCCGTAGCCAATGCCGTTTTCTTTCATGCAGCGGATGATCTCCTCGAAGGCCTGGGGATTCTTGCAGGTGTCCCCGTCCAGCTCCACATAGCTGATGTGGCCGGCGTTGGTCAGGGCATGGTAGGGGGCCTCGATCTCGATCTTGGTAAAGGCGCTGATGGGATAATAGACGGGAATATGGAAGGAGTTGGTGTAGTACTCCCGGTCGGTAACACCAGGGATGATGCCGTATTTCTTCTTGTCAATGCGGACAAAGCGGCCGCTCAAGCCCTCAGCGGGGGTGGCCAGGAGGGTGAAGTTGAGCCCCGTCTCCTCCGACTTCTTGTCACAGAACTCCCGCATATGGGTGACGATCTCCAGCCCCAGCTTCCGGGCCTGCTCGCTCTCCCCGTGGTGCTTTCCGGTGAGGGTCTTCAGGGTCTCGGCCAGGCCGATGAAGCCGATGCTCAGGGTGCCGTGCTTCAAAACCTCGGCCACGCTGTCCTCAGGGCCCAGCTTGTCCGAATCGATCCATACGCCCTGCCCCATGAGGAAAGGATAGTTCTTGCCCTTTTTAGAGCACTGGATCTTAAAGCGGTGGAGCAGCTGGCGGGAAACCAGTTCCATCATTTCATCCAGCTTCTTGTAAAAGACCTCCAGATCCCGGTGGGCCTCAATGCCCAGGCGAGGCAGGTTGATGGAGGTAAAGCTCAGGTTGCCCCGTCCGCAGGTGACGGCCTTGGAGGGGTCGTGGTGATTGGCCATGACCCGGGTGCGGCAGCCCATGTAGGCCACCTCGGTGTTGTAGTCCCCAGGCTTATAGAAGGGGAGGTTGAAGGGGGCATCAATAAAGCTGAAATTTGGGAACAGGCGCTTGGCGCTGGTGCGGATAGCCAGCTTAAACAAGTCATAGTTGGGGTCGCCGGAGTTGTAGTTGAGCCCCTCTTTGACCTTGAAGATCTGCACCGGGAAAATGGGGGTCTCGCCGTTGCCCATGCCTGCGTCAGTGGCCAGCAGAAGATTGCGCACCACCATCCGCCCCTCGGCGGAGGTATCGGTGCCATAGTTCACCGAGCTGAACGGCACCTGCGCCCCCGCCCGGGAATTCATGGTATTCAGGTTGTGGACCAGGGCCTCCATGGCCTGGTAGGTGGCCTTGTCCGTCTTGATGTAGGCGGTCTTGGCGGCGTTCTTATGGCCAGAGACCAGCGCATCCCGCTCCACTCCGTAGTGGTCCAGCGCCTCATCATACCACCGCTCCAGCTCCTGCCCATAGGCAGGCGCATTGCTGATGGTGGGCTTGGGCACTTCCTTGGAGATCTTTTTCGCAATATCCAAGGCCTCGTCATAGGCCATCCCCTGTTTTAAGGCGATGCTCTGGGCCAGGGCGTCGAAGTACTCTTTTACAAAGGTTTTGGCCACACCGGGGGCCATGGCGTAGTCAAAATTCGGGACGCTCTGTCCGCCGTGCATCTCATTCTGGTTGGCCTGGATGGCAATGCAGGCCAGGGAGGCGTAGCTCATAATGGACTGGGGCGTGCGCAGATAGCCGTGGCCGGTGCAGAACCCATTCTCAAAGAGCTTGATAAGGTCGATCTGGCAGCAGGTCTCAGTGAGCATATAGAAGTCCTTGTCATGGATGTGGATATCCCCATTGATGTGGGCTTTGGCAATGTCCTTGGGCAGGACATAGTTGTCCACAAAGTACTTGGCGCCCTCGGAACCATACTTGAGCATGGTGCCCATGGCGGTGTCCCCGTCAATGTTGGCATTTTCCCGTTTCAGGTCCGCATCCTTGGACTCGGAATAAGTCAGCTCATTGTAAATATTCATCAGGTCGGACTCTGCCTCACGAATTTTCGCGTGCTCCGCCCGATAGAGGATATATGCCTTTGCCGTCTTCTCATAGTCGTAGCGGATGAGCATAGACTCCACAATATCCTGTACCCGCTCCACGGTGCAGTCGTTCTCAGGAATGGCCGCACACACCTTTTTTGTCAGGTATTCAAAATCAATGCTGACCATAGGCTCGTCTTTGACCGCCTTATTGGCCGCATAAATGGCATTGTAGATCTTGGATTCGTCAAACGGAACCACTTCTCCGTTTCTCTTTCGGATCTCCTTCATGGCTCTACCCCTTTTTTTGCAACTACGACGGAAAAACTGCAATATCTTGTGCTATATTTTTCTCGGCGTGACTATATATAGTTATAGCGTGAAAGCTCTCATTTGTCAAGGCAAACAATGGAACGCCGCCTGCCGCCTTTGTTCCCCTGTCAGGCTCCCAAAACAGGCGAAAAATCTCCGTATGTTCCGCACCAGCGAAACATATAAATGAAATATCTTACATAATGGGAGTTGCTAGCCATGTTTCGTTTGAAAAAAGGCGTACGATTTTTTGTAGTGCAAAAGGCATGGTGGACGGCAGCGGCCTGTCTGTGCGCGGCCGCTCTGATGTTCTATGTGGTCAATTACCCCGCCGCTGTGGGAGCGGCGGCCGCCTCCCGCCAGCTGCCCATCTACTGTGTCCAGCGGGAGCAGAAACTGGTCTCCATCAGCTTTGACGCCGCCTGGGGCAACGAAGACACCCAGCAGCTCATCGACATTCTGGGTCAATACCAGGTACCCGCCACTTTTTTTGTGGTGGGCGAATGGGTGGATAAATATCCCGAGTCGGTCAAGGCTCTCTCCGATGCCGGGCATGAGGTGATGAACCATTCCAACACCCACGCCCACTATCCTCAGCTCTCCGCCGATGAGGTGGTGGCCGACTTAAACGCCTGCAACGACAAAATCGAGGCGGTCACCGGCGTGCGGCCCACCCTGGTCCGTCTGCCTTACGGGGACTATGACGACTGCTCCATCAATGCGGTGCGTTCCATCGGCATGGAACCCATCCAGTGGGACGTGGACAGTCTGGACTGGAAGGACCTTTCCGCCGGGGAGATCACCAAGCGGGTCACCAGCAAGGTGCAGCCCGGCTCCATCGTCCTCTTCCACAACGCGGCCCTTCACACTCCCGAAGCCCTGCCCGGCATCATCCAGTGCCTGCTCCAGGAGGGCTACACCTTTGTGCCCATCTCCCAAATGATCTTATCTGGAGAATATACCATTGACCACACGGGCCGCCAGTGCCCGGCTTAATTCTTTCGGATCGCAGAAAAAGGAGTCCCCTGTGGGGACTCCTTTTTTCATCTTATGGGACCAGCGGGCCGGGGACAAACCCGGCCCGGGTGAGGTACATAGACTCTTGATAGCCGCAGCTTTGGGCCAGATGGGCCGCCTGGTCAAAGGCATAAGTCAGGTGCCCAGTGCTGTGGGCATCGCTGGTGATGCAGATGGGCAAACCCAGCTCATTGGCCCTTTTTAACGTCCAGGCCTCCGGGTAGGGAGCCGTCCGGTACCCCCGGGACATGGCGCCGGTGTTGATCTCCAGAATGGCCCCGCTGCCTGCCAGCCGCTCCAGCGCCTCTGTCACCGCTGCCCGGTAACGGGGGTGCCCGGTGTCAAAGAGACAATTTCCCTCGTTAAATTTACACACCAGATCAACGTGACCCACAATCTGGCACCCGGTCTTCTCCGCCACCGCTCCCACCTGCCGGTAATAAGCTTCGGCAAAGGCCAAGGGGTCTCCCCCAAACCACCGCTCCACGCCCCGGCGAAAGGTCTCCGCGCTCTCATCCACGCTGAACCGCTCCCCCTCCCGCTCCAGCATATGGACCGAACCAATGAGGTAATCCCAGGGCTCCTCCGGCAGCGGGGACAGGATATCCTGCTCCAGCCCCAGAAAAACTTCCATCTTCCCGGCGTATTTTTCCCGCAGAGCCAGCACTTCCCGGCGGTAGCGTCCCACGGCCGCCTCCTCCATGGCCCAGCATTCCCCCTCCAGAGGAGAGTGTCCGGAAAAGCCCAGAGAATCCAGTCCCTGCTCCAGCGCGGCCAGAACCATCTCCTCAGCAGTGTTTTTCCCGTCGCAAAAGGTAGTGTGGGTGTGCAGATTCTGTCTCATGATGTCACCTTCTCCTGTCTCACCTTGTGGCCGATGATGGACCGGGATAACAGGCTCCACCATCTATACCATTCCATGATACATGAGATGGGCAATTTCGTAAACCGCCTTCTTCCGCTTCCTCTCTATATGAAAACCTGCCTATTTTCCTTTTGCAATCCCGGAGCAGGCGCAGTATAATAAATCTAATTTATTATACTGACTTTTTACACTTTTATCGGAGAGGAACACACTATGACAAACCAGTATATGCATAAATTCGTCACACCGGAAGCGGCGGTGGAACAAGCGGTCCGATCCGGCGACTGGATCGACTACGGCTTTGGCGCCGGCTTTCCGGAGCTGCTGGACAAGGCCCTGGCCAAGCAAAAGGGCCGGGTGAAGGACGTGAAAATCCGGGGCGGCCTGGTGATCCGCCCCCGCATCGAGGCGGTGGAGTGCGACCCGGAGCAGGAGAGCTTCCACTACTACAGCTGGCATATCGGCGACTATGAGCGCAAGCTTCAGTCACGGGGACTGGTGGAATTTCTGCCGGTGGCCCTGCGGATGCTGCCCACCCTCTACCGCAGTCAGATCCGCACCGACGTGGCCTTTGTCCCCGTTTCCCGCCCCGATGAAGACGGCTACTGCGGCCTTGGCATCTCCAACTACACCTGGCGTGTGATCTTTGAGCACGCCCGCACGGTGATCTTTGAAATCAATGAGCACTACCCCACCCTCCAGGGAGTGGACGGCTCCCACCGGGTCCACCTGTCCGAGGCGGACTATGTCGTAGAGGGTGTCCACGAGCCCCTTCCTGTGCGCAGCTATAAGGACCCCTCCCCCACTGATATGGCCATCGCCAAGCTGGTGGTGGAACAGATTCCCGATGGGGCGGTGCTGTCCCTGGGGGTGGGCGGCGTTCCATTCACCGTAGCCAATCTGCTGGCCCAGTCTGACCGCAAGGACCTGGGCTGCCACACCGGCACCATCAGCGACGCCTATTTGGCCATGTATGAGGCGGGGAAACTCACCAACGCCCGGAAAGAATTTGACCGGGGCCTGAGCACCTGGAACCTGGCCATGGGCTCCCAAACGCTCTACGACTGGCTCCAGGACAACCCCAAGCTCTTCCACCCCGGAGACCTGGACTATGTCCACTGTCCCCAGCGCATCGGCTCCATGTCTAACGTGATCAGCATCAACGGCGGGGTCCAGCTGGACCTGATGGGGCAGGAGAATGGGGAGAGCGCCGGCTACCGGCAGCTGTCCGGCATTGGGGGCCAGATGGACTTTCTGGAGGGCGCCTACCGCTCCCCGGGCGGAAAGGGCTTTATCTGCCTGAACTCCTCCCGGGTGACCAAGGAGGGCGTGCGCAAATCCAATATCGTCCCCGTCATTTCCGGCGGCAGCGTGGTCTCCGCCCCTCGGACTATGATCCAGTATGTAGCTACCGAGTATGGCGTGGTATGCCTGTCCGGCCTGTCCCTGCGTCAGCGGGCCGAGGCCATGATCTCCGTTGCCCACCCCGACTTTCGGGAGGAGCTGACCCGGTACGCCCGGGAGGAAATGAAGCTGGGTTAAGAAAAATTTTCATGTAAAGAGGGAGGACCCGTCCAGGTCCTCCCTCTTGATCATGTTCTCTTGCCCTTTCAGGAGTAGAGCGAGATGATCTCCTGCGCTACGTTCCCTTTTGAAACGCAGCGGTTCATGGCCTGATGCTCAATGTAGTGGTGGGCGTCGGGCTCGCTCATGCTCAGCCGGCTCACCAGCAGCCACTTGGCCCGGTTGACCAGTTGAATTTCTTCCATACGCTTTTCCAGGGGCTGGATCTTGTTGTTGACCTTCCGCAGCCGCTCCCGTGCGCTGACCATCCAGTTCAGCGCCTGGAGGACCGCCGCCTTGGGGGCAGGCTTTGCCAGCGTAAAGACGCCGTGCTCCGCCACCCGGTCATAGACCTGCTCATAAAGCTCACTGCGCACCAGCAGCAGCGTCACGGTCTCTCGGTTTGCACAGCTTTGCACGGAAAACCGCAATCCCGGGTCATCCGGCAGGGGAGAGTTGATGAGCACACAGTCAAAGCTTCGCTCCGCCGTCATCCGCTCCGCCGCGTTCACACTGGAAACCACATACACAGGCTCAAAGGGCAGCGCAGCCAGCAGCTCCTTGATCGCCGTGTTGAACCGCTCCGCCTGGGATACCACCAGCACACTGTATACCCGCTCTTTCAGCCCCATATTCTCTCCCCTCCTTTCCCCCTGGATTCAGGGGTCTTTTTATTCCTTGCAGTAGCAGCTTCGGATTCCCTCTGGAATACGCTTATAGATAAACGTACTCTTGGCCGCGGCCCGGCGGGCCACGGAAAGGTTCTGCGGCAGCCGCTCAAAGGCGGACAGCGTACCGGCATCGGCCTGATAGAGGTTGAGATCTGCCGGTTCAGGGGGAAGCAGCTGCGCTTCAATCCCCCACAGCCCGGCCTCGATCATCAGCGCAAAGGCCAGATAGGGGTTTGCCATGGGATCGGGGGAACGCAGCTCCGCCCGGCGGTACTCCCCCACCGCCGCGGGGACCCGCACCAGCTGGGAGCGGTTTTCCTTGGACCAGGAGATATAACTGGGGGCCTTGCTGCTGCCAAACCGGGCGTAAGAGCCCTCGGTGGGGTTGAGAAATACCGTCATTTCCCCCACCTTTGCCAACACCCCGGCAATCACCTGCGGCAGGTGGTCTTTCCCGTCCTGGGAGCGAACAGACAGATTGATGTGAAAGCCGCTGCCCGGCTTCCCCTCCAGGGGCTTGGGGCTGAAATCCGCATACAGGCCGTTGCGGTGGGCCACCATTTTCACAATGGTCTGAAAGGTCATGGCATTGTCCGCGGCCGTGATGGGGTCAGAGTAACGAAAGTCGATTTCGTTTTGCCCCGGCCCCTCCTCATGGTGGGCGCTCTCTGGCCAAATCCCCATCTGCTCCAGCGTCAGGCAGATCTCCCGGCGGATATTCTCTCCCTTGTCCTCCGGGGCCGCATCCATGTAGCTGGCCCAGTCATAGGGCTCCCGGGTGGGCTCACCCTTCTCATCCAGCTTGAACAGATAGAATTCCTGCTCCGCCCCGAAGAGAAATTCCAGTCCCCGCTCCTGCGCCCGCGCCACCGCGTCTTTCAGCAGCTGGCGGCAGTCGCACTCAAAGGGACGGCCGTCCGGGTAGACGATTTTACAGAACATCCGCACCACCTGTCCCTGCTCCGGCCGCCAGGGCAGGAGCATCAAGGTCTCCGGGTCGGGACGCAGCAGCAGATCGGAGTGCGTTTCATCTCCAAAACCCGCGATGGCCGATGCGTCAAAGGCAATGCCGTATTCAAAGGCGCGTGGCAGTTCCGTAGCCACGATAGAAATATTTTTCTGCTTTCCGAACACATCACAAAAGGCAAGACGGATAAACTTGATCTCCTCTTCGTTGACATATTGGATGACCTCTTTGGCCGTATATTTCATAGCTCCACCCACTTTCGTTTCGCTGCGCATATGCCGCCGGAAGCCGCCCATGGTTCCGAAAGGGCCGCCCTCCGGTGAAGTTTGGCCCATTATACCACGCTCCTCCGCTCTTTTCCACTGCCCATCCTGACGAAATTTCTCCTCATTCCAGCGCCTCCCGCTCCTGTCTTTTCCATCTTTTCCCCTTTGGGCCTGCGTCCTGTCTTTGAAAAAAAGCAGCTTCGCCTCTTGACAATCAAGACGATTTCGGTTTATAATGCGCCCCGTAAAGGCAAAGGCGTCTTTCCATTTCCATTGGGAAGGCGTCTTTGCCTCTTTTTTTGTTCAAACAGGGAAAGGGGGAACCATTATGTGTTCTATTATGGGTTACTGCGGCCCCGTACTTGACTTTGCCGCCTTTCAGTCTGCTTTTCAGCGCACCGTGTCCCGGGGGCCTGACGACAGCCGGGTGGTCAATACCGGCAACGGCCTTTTGGGCTTTCATCGGCTGTCTATCATGGGGCTGACCGCTTCCGGGATGCAGCCCTTTTCCCTGGGGAGAAGCTATGTGGTATGCAACGGGGAAATTTACGGCTTTGAGCGCTTTAAAGCTGCCCTGGCAGACAAATATTCCTTTCAGAGCGACTCCGACTGTGAGATCCTGCTGCCCCTGTACCGAGAGCACGGGGTGGATATGTTCAGGATGCTGGATGGGGAGTTTGCCTGCATCCTTTATGACGGACAAACCGGACAATACATTGCCGCCCGGGACCCCATCGGCATCCGCCCGCTCTACTACGGCTATGACAGCCGAGGCACCATCGTCTTCGCCAGCGAACCTAAAAACCTGATGGGGCTGGTGGAGCGAATCATGCCTTTTCCTCCGGGATATTACTATAAGGACGGGCAGTTTACCTGTTATCGGGATATGTCCAAGGTGAGTTCGGTATGCCATGACGATCTGGATACCGCCTGCCGTAATATCCGGGAAAAGCTCATCGCGGGAGTGGAAAAACGCCTGGTGGCCGATGCGAAGGTAGGCTTCCTGCTCTCCGGCGGTCTGGATTCCTCCCTGGTGTGCGCCATCGCCGCCCGGAAGAGCGCCGCGCCCATCCAGACCTACGCCATCGGCATGGATGTGGACGCCATCGACCTGAAGTACGCCCGTCAGGTAGCCGACTATCTGGGCAGCGACCACCATGAGATCATCATCACCCGGGAGGATGTCATCTCCTCTCTGGAGACGGTCATTGAGGTGCTGGGCACCTACGACATCACCACCATCCGGGCCAGCATGGGAATGTACCTGCTGTGCAAAGCCATTCATGCGCAAAGCGACATCCGGGTGCTGCTCACGGGGGAGATCTCCGATGAGCTGTTTGGCTATAAATATACCGACTACGCCCCCTCTCCCCAGGCATTCCAGCAGGAGGCGGAGAAGCGGATTCGGGAACTGCATATGTACGACGTGCTCCGGGCGGATCGGTGCATCTCCGTCAACTCCCTGGAGGCAAGGGTCCCCTTCGGCGACCTGGAGTTTGTGCGCTACGTCATGTCCCTGGACCCGGCCCTGAAAGTGAACACCTACGGCAAGGGCAAATACCTCCTGCGCCGGGCCTTTGAGGGGGACTACCTCCCCCCGGCCATCCTCTGGCGGGAGAAAGCCGCTTTCTCCGATGCGGTGGGCCACTCTCTGGTGGACGACCTGAAGGAGTACGCCGAAGGGCGCTATACCGATGAGGAATTTGAAACCCTGCGCCGGAAGTACATCCACGCCCGGCCCTTTACCAAGGAATCTCTTCTCTATCGAGAGATCTTTGAACAATACTACCCCGGTCAGAGCCAGATGGTCACGGACTTCTGGATGCCCAACAAGAGCTGGGCCGGCTGTGACGTGAACGATCCCTCCGCCCGGGTGCTGGCCAACTACGGCGCCAGCGGCGTATAAGGAAGGAGTTATCAAAATGGAAGAACACAAGCTTTTATACGAGGGAAAGGCTAAAAAGGTCTACGAGACTGAGGACCCTCAGCAGCTCATCGTCTCTTACAAGGACGATGCCACCGCCTTTAACGGTCTGAAAAAGGGGACCATCAGCGGCAAAGGGGCCATCAACAACCAGATGACCAACCTGCTCATGAAGCGTTTGGAGCAAATCGGAGTCCCCACCCACCTGATTCGGGAGCTCAGCTCCCGGGAGACCCTGGTCAAGCGGGTGTCCATCATCCCCCTGGAGGTCATCGTGCGCAATCTCGCCGCCGGCTCCTTCTCTAAGCGCTACGGGGTGGTGGAGGGCGTGGTCTTTGACCAGCCCACCCTGGAGTTTTCCTATAAAAATGACGCGCTGGGCGACCCTCTCATCAACAGCTCCCACGCCATTGCCCTGAAGTTGGCCACGCCGGAGGAGCTTGACGCCATCCGCCGCTATTCCTTTGCCGTCAACGACTTTTTAAAGGCCCTTTGGGCGGAGTGCGGCGTCATTCTGGTGGACTTCAAGCTGGAATTTGGCCGTCTGGCCGACGGCACCGTGGTCTTGGCCGACGAGATCAGCCCCGACACCTGCCGCCTCTGGGACGCCAAAACCCACGAGAAGCTGGACAAAGACCGCTTCCGTCGGGACCTGGGCGGCGTGGAGGACGCCTATCAGCAGGTGATGCGCCGGCTGCTGGAACACGGTTAACACAAGAAAGGGTGGAGCGAACGCTATGGCCACAAAATATATTTTCGTTACCGGCGGCGTGGTGTCCGGTCTGGGCAAGGGAATTACTGCCGCCTCCCTGGGGCGGCTGCTCAAACAGCGGGGCCTGCGGGTCAAGGTACAGAAGCTGGACCCCTATCTCAATGTGGACCCAGGCACCATGAGCCCCTACCAGCACGGCGAGGTCTTTGTCACCGACGACGGTGCGGAGACCGACCTGGATCTGGGGCACTACGAGCGCTTTATCGACGAAAACCTCACCCGTCACAGCTCCGTCTCCTCTGGCAAGATTTACTGGAATGTGCTCAGCCGTGAGCGGGCCGGGGACTATCTGGGGGGCACCGTCCAGATCATCCCCCACGTCACCGACGAGATCAAAGCCAACATCTATGCCCTGGACACCCCTGACACAGATGTGGCCATTGTGGAGATCGGCGGCACCGTGGGCGACATTGAGAGCCAGCCCTTTTTGGAGTCCATTCGTCAGGTGGCTGCCCAGCGGGGACGGCAGAACGTCATGTTCCTCCACGTCTCCCTCATCGTCTCCATCCCCGGCACAGGGGAGCTGAAAACCAAGCCCACCCAGCACTCGGCCAAGGAGCTGCTGGCTCTGGGCATCCAGCCCGATGTGATCGTCTGCCGCAGCGACTGCCCCATTTCCAGGGAAATGCGGGAGAAAATCGCCCTGTTCTGCAACATCCCCGCCGACCATGTGATCCCCAACCTCACCGCCCCCATTCTCTATGAGGTCCCCCTCATGCTGGAGCGGGAGGGTCTGGCCGACGTGGTGGTCCGGCGGCTGGGGCTCATCTGTTATGCCCCCGACCTCACTGAATGGGCCACTATGGTCCGCCGGGCCAAAAACCCCGCCGGGCAGGTAGAGATCGCTCTGGTGGGCAAATATGTGGCCCTTCACGATGCCTATCTGTCGGTGGTGGAGGCCCTGGCCCACGGCGGCATCGAAAACGGCGTGCGGGTAAAGATCCGCTGGCTCAGCAGCGAGGAGCTCACCGATGAAAACGCCCCCGCCCTTTTGTCCGGCCTGGACGGCATCCTGGTGCCTGGCGGTTTCGGCAGCCGGGGAATTGAGGGAAAAATCTCCGCCATCCGCTATGCCCGGGAACACAAGATCCCCTTTTTGGGCATCTGCCTGGGGATGCAGATGGCCGTGGTGGAATTTGCCCGCCACGTGTGCCATCTGGAGGGGGCCCACTCCAGCGAGCTTGCCCCCGATACCCCCCACCCGGTCATCGACCTTATGCCCGACCAGCGGGGGGTCACCGCCAAGGGCGGCACCATGCGCCTTGGCTCCTACCCCTGTCATATAACCGGGACGGACACCTTCTCTTTTCATGCCTACGGGACGGAGGAGATTCAGGAGCGCCACCGCCACCGCTATGAGTTTAACAACGACTACCGGGAGGCTCTCACCCAGGCGGGCCTTCGCCTGTCCGGCCTGTCTCCTGACGGGCGGCTGGTGGAGATGGTGGAGATTCCCGACCACCCCTGGTTTGTAGGCGTTCAGTTCCACCCGGAGCTGAAAAGCCGCCCCAACCGGGCCCATCCCCTGTTCCGGGCCTTTCTCGCCGCCGCCAAGGCCAATCAGCATTTTTCTCAGTAAACCAGCGGGTCCCGGCTTTTCTCCGGGGCTCGCGTTTTTATTTCTTTGTCATAACCGCCTCCAGCCCTGCATAAAGTAGAGCAAGGTGGTGTGTGTTATGTATTATGGAAAGCGCTCGTTGATTTTGACTTGTCTGGCCGCCATGCTGGCCGGAACCCTGCTCCATTTCGTCTACTCCTGGTTCCCCTGCGCCGTCACCGCGCTGTTTTCTCCCATCAACGAAAGCCTGTGGGAGCACACCAAAATCATCTTCTGGCCCTACCTGGCCGCCGCGCTTGTGTTAAACCGGGGTCGTCCGGGCGGCATCTATCCCTGGCTGCTCACCGCGCCTGTACTGTGTATCCTTATGCTCACCGCGGGCTACCTCTACCATATCCCCCTGGGCGGTGAGGCCATGTGGGTGGATATTGCCATTTATGTGGTCGTCATGGTACTGGGCTTTGGGCTGCCCACCACCTTTTCCCAGCCGATGGGCGGCGGGATGAAAATCTTCAGTGTGCTGGTGTCTCTGGCCCTGGCGCTGATGATCGCCCTTTTCACCCTCTATCCGCCGGATCATATTTTGTTTGCCGACCTGTCCGCCGCAGGGGCCTGGCTCCCCCTCCCCTGCTGAAATTTTCGTTCTGCCTCTAGCCGCGCTCCCTCCCGTCTGATATAATGGGAACGATATCAGACGGGAGGGAGCGCTTTGGTTTTATACGGAGCCGACGATCTTCAGCATCGCCCCCAGGCTTATGACCTGCTGGTCATGGCCGCAAAGGAACATTGGGGGCTTTCCCCCCTTCCCGAGCTTACCCGCTCCCCCCTGGGGAAACCGGGCTTTTCCTCCCTCCCGGGCAAGGAATTTAACCTCAGCCACAGCGGCACGCTGGCCCTGTGCGCCCTGGACAGTGCCCCTGTGGGGGTGGACATTCAGCTGGTCAAGTCTTGGCGTCCCTCTCTGCCCGGGCGGGTATGCTCCCCGGAGGAGTTGTCCTGGCTGGAGCGGCAGGAGGATTTTTGGCCCAGCTTTACCGCCCTGTGGGCCATGAAAGAGAGCCGGTGTAAACAAAACGGCCAGGGGCTTCGCGGCCCCATTTCCGCCATCTCCGTCCCTGTGCCCCAGGGGGAGGAAACTCTTTATCTCCATCAGGGCCTGTGGTTTCGCATCTACGCCGGGCCGGGCTGGTTCGGAGCGGTATGCGCCTGCTCGCCGCCGCCTTGTGATATCCTCTGGCGCCGGGTGTCCCAGCCCCCCTCCCAGGCCCCGCATCCTTCACTTCATTCCGGAAAGGATGGGATTTCCCATGACCTTTGACATCCATATTTTGTCCTTCCTTACCGAGCTTGTGGGGACGGTCGCGTTCTCCATCTCGGGGGCCATGCTGGCCATTGAACGCAATCTGGATCTGTTCGGCGTGGTCTTCCTGGGCGCCATTACCGCCATTGGCGGCGGCATCGTCCGGGACCTGCTTTTGGGGCAGATCCCGCCCCAGGCGTTTCTCAACTATGTCTATTTGCTGTTCGCCGTGCTCACCGCCCTGGTGGTTTTTGTCATCGCCCGTTGGAGGGCCAGCCAGGGAAAGTCTATACAATTTATGAATGACACCGTCCTCAATATTTTCGACGCGGCGGGTCTTGGGATTTTCTCCGTCATCGGCGTACAGAACACCATCGACGCCGGTTTTGGAAGCAACGCCTTTTTCTGTGTTTTTTTGGGGATGACCACCGGCGTGGGGGGCGGGATGCTCCGGGATGTGCTCAGCCGCTCCACTCCGGCGGTGCTGCGCAAGCACATCTATGCTCTGGCCTCTCTGGCCGGTGCGCTGTGCTACTATCTGCTTCAGCTTTACGCCCCCGCTGTCTCCATTTTGGTGAGCACCCTGCTGGTGGTTGTCCTCCGGGTCCTGGCCAGCCACTACCGCTGGACGCTGCCCCGAATCCCCCTGCCGGAGGACTCCCGTCAGCTCTAAGGCCAATTTTGGCTCAGTCCGATCAAAAGAAAAAAGTTCCCCGCCGAGCGGGGAACTTTTTCTTTTACTTTTGGCAGGTTTTTTTCCGCATCATAGCTATCTTTTCCAAGTCAGCAGGGGTGTCCACATCCCACAGCTCCGCCTCATCTCCTGCCTGGACCAAACGGATCTCCGCGCCCAGGCTCTTTACAGCCGCCATTCCTCCCTGCTCTCCATTCAGGCTCTTCAAGGCGGTAAAATATGAGGCCGGAAACAGCACCGGGCTGCATGGGGTCTCCCCCCAGGCCAGGCGGACCACAGCCTCCGGATGGGCCAGAAAGGCATCCAGGATCTTCCCCATGCTCGCCCTGGTACACAGGGGCT
This sequence comes from uncultured Oscillospiraceae bacterium, assembly GCA_944383195.1. GTDB lineage: Bacteria > Bacillota > Clostridia > Oscillospirales > Oscillospiraceae > Lawsonibacter. The sequence continues at coordinate 2,732 of CALWOP010000013.1, read as the reverse complement.
GGTCCCCCATGACAAACAAGCAGCCATCCAGCCCATCCATCGCCCCGATTCCCCGGCGGATGCTCTCGCTCTGGGGGCCGCCGGGGTAGCGCAGGCAGGCAAACCCCCGCTCGTTGCACAGCGCCTCCACCCCCTGGGAGGAGGCAACCACCACGACCCGCACAAACCGCTCCCGAGGCAGAGCGGAGAGCACATGGCCCAGTACCGGCCGGTCTCCCAGAACCTGGAGCAGCTTATTGTCCCCAAACCGCCTGCCCTGTCCCGCGGCCAGTACCACACACCCCAGTTTCACGGCTCTCTCACCTCGTCCAGATCCAGTACAAAGCAGTCCTCCCGCGCCCGCAGGTGGTTTAAAAAGGGCAAATTTTCCTTGCGCAGGGCGGCCAGCACCCGTTTTCCTTCAAACAAGCTCCACAGCGCCTGCTGATAGGCGGGGCTGGACTGCTCCAGAAATCCAATTTCATCCACCGCGGCCCAATCTCCCGGCGCAGACAGCACCCTCTGAACCAATTCTGTGCCCGCGGTATCCAGCGCCCCCGGCACCGGCTCCATAGCCGCGCCTGTCCGCCGTCCAATGATGCGCCGGCCAGAGCCGCCGCGCTCCTCCAGCCACACCAGCGCCGGAAGGCCGTCCGCCCCCCGCTCCACACCGCTGCGCAGACCGGGGACTTTTCTGTCCCCCAGCAGTGCCTCAAGCAGAGTGGTCTTCCCCCGGCCCTTCCCGCCGGTAATCAGAAGATGCCGCCGGGAGGAAGCCAGAAAAGTGCTCCTGGTATAGTCGCTCAGCCATTTGATCGCAGGATAGGCGGTATGCTCCATATCGCTTCAAAAGCTCCTTTCCCTCCGGGGTCAGGGTGCTGCCCCCGCCCCCTTTTCCTCCCACCACACGCTCCAGCAAGGGGAATCCCAAGGCAGTCTCGGCGTTTTTGATGATCCGAAAGGCCTTGGTGTAGGCCATGCCCATCTGCTGGGCGGCCGCCCGCAGGCTCTGCGTCTGCTCCACCCCCAGCAAAAGGCGGTAGGGGCCCTCGCCGAAAAAGCGCTCCCCCTCATCCGTTTGAAAGCTGACGGCCAATCTGAGCTTCATGGCTCCTCCCCTCCGATCATCACATAGCGTCCCTTATGGCATAAAACCTCCACCGGGCCGTACACATCTCTCAACGCCCGCTCCAGCTCCTCCCGGCTGAGCGCTTTCGGGCGCAGGTCGTGGAGCAGCGTCCCGTCTTTCATCAGCAGCAGCCGGTGGGCGTGGGCCAGGGCGGAGTTCACATCATGGCTGCACAGCAGCACCGCCCGTTTCTCTTTCCCCAGATAGTCCTTTAAGAGCCCCATCATCCGGCCCCGGTTTGGAAAATCCAGGGCGCTGTCCGGCTCATCCAGCACCAGCAGCTCCGGCTGGCACACCAGGGTCCGGGCAAAGAGGCACAGCTGCTTCTGCCCCTGACTCAGGCTCTGGAAGGGCAGCTGGGCCAGGTGGGCCATCCCCACCCACTCCAGCGCCTCCATGGCCCGGCGGCGGTGGGACGCTCCGGGGCTTTCCAACAGCCCCAGCTCCGGGTTTAGGCCCATGAGCACCACATCCAGCACCGGCAGCGCCAGGGTCATGCGCCCTCCCTGGGCCAGATAGCCCACACGTCGGGCCCGTTCCCGGCGGCTGAGAGCAGAAAGCGGACGACCGCCCAGTACTAGATTCCCTTTGCCGGGCAGCAGGTCGCATATGGCCCGCAGCAGGGTGGTTTTTCCCGAGCCGTTCCCGCCCAGCAGGGCGCACAGCTCCCCTTCCTCCAGGGAAAAGCTGATGTGGTGAATCACATCCCCCCGGCCGTATCCGGCACAGAGCTGTTCCACCCGCAAAACCTCTCTCACAGCGTCTCCCTCCCTCTGCACATCATCCAGAAGAGGAACGGTGCTCCCAATAAAGAGGTAATGATGCTGATGGGAATTTCCGAGCTGCCCACGCTCCGGGCCAGCACGTCGGCCAGCAGCAGCAAAACGCCCCCGCATAGCCCTGACAGCACTGTGGTGGAAAAGCGGCTGCTCCGGGTGAGCAGGCGGGCCGTGTGGGGGGCCAGCAGTCCCACAAAGGAGATAAGACCCGTGACGCTGATCACCGCCCCCGTCACCAATGTGGCCAGCAGCAGCACCCATGTGCGCACCGCCCCCACCGAAACTCCCAGGGTGCGGGCATCTTCCTCCTCCAGCCCCAGCAGCAGGATCTGCCGCCGAAGCAGAAAAAGCCCCGCCAGCCCCGCCAGAATCCAGGGGGCTGTGCCCAGTACCTTGTCCATGGTCACATCGGCAAAGCTGCCCATGATCCAAAATTCAATAGAGGCCAGCTCCTTCTCCGGGTCGGCGGTGAGCTTCATCAGCATCAGCACCGCCTGAGCCAAGGCATTGACCACAATGCCCGCGAGCACCAGATTGGCAATTCCCCGCTCCCGGGCAGCTGCCGACAGGGCCAGGGCAGCCAGCACCGCCGCAAACCCGCCGCCAAAGGCCCACAGGGCGGTGAGCACACTGCCGCCCCCAAAGAAGAGGATGCCTGCCGCCGCCCCCGCCGAGGCTCCCGATGCCACCCCGATAATATCCGGGGCGGCCAGGGGATTGCGGAACACCGTCTGATAGACGCTGCCCGCCATTCCAAGGGCAAATCCAGCCAGCAGCACCATAAGGGTGCGGGCCAGCCGGAGGGTAATAAACACGTGGGCCACATAGGGGTCGTTCCATAGTCC
>CALWOP010000012.1 GCA_944383195.1 uncultured Oscillospiraceae bacterium | reverse complement strand
ACCAATGACAGAACAGACCATCAGCCTGGAGCGGCTGGAGGAGACCATCAACGTCTTCGGCTCCTTTGATGAAAACATCCGTCTCATTGAGCATGAGCTGGGGGTGACGGTGGTGAGCCGGGACTCCCAGCTGAAGGTAGCGGGGGACGACCCGGAGGGGGTCATGCTGGCCGTCAGAGCCATCGAGAACCTTATGCAGCTGGCCTCGAAAGGTGAGACCATTAACGAGCAGAATGTGCGCTATATCATCCAGCTGGTGCGGGAGGGCAAGGAGAGCCAGATCGTCAGCCTGGCCGCCGATGTGCTGTGCATCACCGCCAAGGGCAAGCCCATCAAGGCCAAGACTCTGGGCCAGAAAAAGTATGTGGAGGCCATCCGTGACAACGTGGTGACCCTGGGCATCGGCCCGGCGGGTACCGGCAAAACCTATCTGGCGGTGGCAGCGGCGGTGGCAGCTTTCCGGGCCAAGGAAATTAACCGCATCATCCTCACCCGTCCCGCAGTGGAGGCGGGGGAACGGCTGGGTTTCCTCCCAGGAGACTTGCAGAGCAAGGTAGACCCCTACCTGCGCCCCCTCTATGATGCTTTATTTGAAATGCTGGGTCCGGAGACGTACCAGAAATATCTGGAGCGGGGAAACATCGAGGTGGCCCCCCTGGCCTATATGCGCGGGCGCACCCTGGATGACTCCTTTATCATCCTGGATGAGGCCCAGAACACCTCCCGGGAGCAGATGAAGATGTTCCTCACCCGCCTGGGCTTCGGCTCTAAAATCGTCATCACCGGCGACGTCACCCAGATCGACCTGCCCGGAGATAAGGTCTCCGGCCTACGGGAGGCTATGCGGGTGCTCAAGGGCGTAGAAGGCATTGCCATCATGCGCCTGGGAGAGGGCGACGTTGTCCGCCACGCTATGGTGCAAAAGATCATCAAGGCCTATGAGGCCGATGAGCAGCGCCGGGAAAAGAAGGAAAAGCGATAAGGAGATTTTTTTATGGTACAAGAGACAAAGCGGTTCCTCTCCTATATCTGCCCCAACTGTCTCCAGTCAGTGATTGTGGAGCGGGACCTGTTTTCCCTGGCGGCGGCGCCCGCCCATATCAAATGCCCCTGCGGCAAGTCTGAGCTGCTGGTGGAGTTTCTGCCGAGCCGTGTGCGGCTGAAGGTTCCCTGCCTGTTCTGCGGACGGGAGCATGAGGTGTCCTGCTCTTCCCAGGCATTCATTCGGGAGAAGGCTCTGGCCTTCTCCTGTGCCCAGTCGGGGCTGGACTGCTGCTATGTAGGGGAGGAGGGACCTGTTTATGCCGCCACTGCCCGGCTGGAGCAGGCGGTGGACAAGCTGGGGGAGGACGCGGCAAAGGACGGAACGTTTCTCGACCCCCTGGTGATGGAAGAGGTCCTGGGTGAGATCCGGGACATAGCTAAGCGGGGGGGCATCTCCTGCGCCTGTGGGTCCAAGAAGTGGACCTTTCGGGTGAATTTCAGTTCGGTGGACCTTCTTTGTCAGGACTGCGGGGCGGAAATGCGTATCCCAGCCGCCACCGCCGACGATATCGATGACATCTGCTGTAAAACGACCCTTTTGATTCGTGGAAAGGAAACGACATGAGCACATTTTATGAGTGCAGCTTCCGCCTGTCCGGCCTGGATGTGGATGGGCGAGGCCACTGCAAGGCATCCGCCCTGCTGAACCATTTACAAAACGCCGCCACCCTGGCCGCCGAGGACGGTGGCTTTGACCGGGAAGTCCTTGTGGAGCGGTACGGGGCCTTTTGGATGCTGGCCCGGTCCTGGTTCCGTCTGTCCCGCCCCCTGCACTATGAGGACAAGCTCACCATCCGTACCTGGCACCGGGGAGGTCACGGGGCCATCATGTACCGGGACTATGATATTTTTGCCGGGGGAGAACAGGTGGGAGAGTCGGTGTCTGCCTGGGTTCTGGCCAGTCTCAACGGCCATAAGCTGCTGCGGCTGGGAGCCATTACCGAGCTGGCGGGAACCAGCGGGGAGGAGCTTTGCAAAACCATGACCCTCTCCAAGCTACGTCGGCCCGATGGACTTCAGCTTGTGGATCAGCGGAAGATGCGCTACAGCGATACCGACGTAAACGGCCATGTGAACAACACCCGCTACGCCGACTTTATCTGCGATGCCGTGGAGCTGGAGCGCTTGCCGGATGATCGCTTTCTGGCGGAGATGCAAATCGGCTATCTGGCCGAATGCCACCCTGGTGAGGTGTTGGACATTCAAGCAGCCGGACAGGGAGATGGACGGTTTGTGCTGGGATTGGATGAGGAAGGCAAATCCCGCTTTGAGTCCGCACTGTTTTTCGGCGAACTGATTCCTTGACAGGATTTGCCACAGGAGTTACAATAAATCTAATATCCATTCACAGAAGAACGCAGCCCCGGAGACGGGGCGGAAAAGGAGTTGTTTGAGTATGGTCAATCAGGACGCCGCTCAGAAGTTTGTCAAGCAGGGGCTGACCTTTGACGACGTGCTGCTCATCCCTGCCGCCAGTGATGTGCTGCCCGCCGACATTGATCTGCACACCCGCCTGACCCGCAAGATCCGTCTGAACATCCCTCTGATCAGCGCCGCCATGGATACCGTCACCGAGTACCGCATGGCCATTGCCATTGCCCGGGAGGGTGGCATCGGTATCATCCACAAAAATATGTCCATCAGCCAGCAGGCTGAGCAGGTGGACATGGTCAAACGCAGTGAGAACGGTGTCATCACCAATCCTTTCTGGCTGGGGCCCGGCCACACCCTGGCCGAGGCAGACGAGCTGATGGCGAAATATCGTATCTCCGGCGTGCCCATCTGCGATAATGGCCGGCTTATCGGTATCATCACCAACCGTGATATGAAGTTCGAGACCGATATGTCCCAGCTCATCGACAATGTAATGACCAAGGAGAACTTGGTCACCGCCCCCGAGGGTACCACCCTGGCCGAGGCTAAAGAGATCCTCCGTCAGCACAAGATCGAGAAACTGCCCATCGTGGACAGCGAGTTCCGCCTGAAGGGCCTCATTACCATCAAGGACATTGAGAAGGCCGAAGTGTACCCCAACTCCGCCCGTGACGAGAAGGGCCGGCTGCTGGTGGGCGCTGCCATCGGTGTCACCGCCGATGTGCTGGACCGGGTGGCCGCTCTGGTAGAGGCCGGCGCCGACGTGCTGTGTCTGGACTCCGCCCACGGCCACTCCCAGAATATCCTTAACTGTGTCAAGCGCATTAAGTCTCTTTACCCAGATGTGCAGCTCATCGCCGGCAATGTGGCGACTGCCGAGGGTACCCGGGCCCTTATCGAGGCGGGCGCTGACTGCGTGAAGATCGGCATTGGCCCCGGTTCCATCTGTACCACCCGTGTGGTGGCCGGTATCGGTGTGCCCCAGATCACTGCCGTCTACGACGCTGCCTGTGTGGCCGCGGAGTACGACATTCCCATCATCGCCGACGGCGGCGTGAAGTTCTCTGGCGATATCGCCAAGGCTCTGGCCGCCGGTGCCAGCGTGGTCATGCTGGGCTCCCTGCTGGCCGGCTGTGAGGAGTCCCCGGGTGATACCGAGGTCTTCCAGGGCCGTCAGTTTAAGGTCTACCGGGGCATGGGCTCCCTGGCCGCTATGAATCATGGCTCCAAGGACCGCTACTTCCAGCAGAACAACAAGAAGCTGGTTCCCGAAGGCGTGGAGGGCCGTGTGCCTTACAAGGGACTGGCCAGCGAAACCATCTACCAGCTCATGGGCGGCTTGAAGGCCGGTATGGGCTACACCGGCTGCCACAATGTGGAGGAGCTGCACACCAAGGCCCAGTTCATGCAGATCACTGCCGCCGGTCTCCGGGAGTCTCACCCCCACGACATCTACATCACCAAGGAAGCTCCCAACTACACTGTTAACCCCACCTAATGCTTTATTCCAGCGGCGAAGCCACTGGAATGAGATGGTTGCACAAATTGCCCAACTCGATTTTTTCAAAATTGTCCTTGGGCGATTTGCGAGAAGTGTTTTTTGGGCGGCTTTGCCGCCCAAAAAACGACTTGTGTTTGTTTGCGATGCCCGTTGGCGCCGCAACTCCTTGCAAGAGAGGGCAAACAAAACCCCCGGCCATCTGGCCGGGGGTTTTTGTTTATTCGGTTTTGCCGAACTGCTGATAGAGGAAAGTGACGATCTGGCTGCGGTTACAGATCATGTCAGGGGAGAAAGTGTTCGTTCCGGTACCACTGGTGACGCCCTCTTCCACTGCCCAGGCAACCGCCTGAGCGTAGTCGGCATCGGGGTCAACATCGGTAAAGTTGGGAGCCTCCATCTCAGGGGCTCCGGCCAGCTTCCAGAAAAATACCATAGTGTCCGAGCGGGTACAGGGCTTATCTCCCTGGAGCTGATCGTCGGAGACAAGTCCCTGCTCGTAGGCCCAGAGGGCGGGGGTCAGGTACCAGGAATCGGCGGTCACGTCGGAAAAAGGATTTTCCACGGTGGGCTCCGGAGAGCCGGCCGCCCGCCACAAGAATGTAAGGATTTCAGCGGTGGTACAAGTCTTGGCAGGGGAGAATGTGGTGCTGCTGGTGCCGCTGGTGATGCCCTCTTTCACGGCCCAAGAAACAGTATTGGCATACCAGGCATCGGCAGTGACGTCAGAAAATGAGGGGACAGCGGGTACTTCCGGCTCCTGAGGCTGTTCCGGTTCTTCTGTCTCATCCGGCGCAGCGTTTGCCGCTTCTGAGTCAACCTTTACATAGAAGCGCCAATAGTAGTAATATTGCGGGTCTATGGACTTGGGATAGTGGGCTTGAAAGTCCACGCGGTACATCGTTCCTTCAGAGGCTTCCGGCAAAGAGAACGTATGAGAGTCCCACTCTTCTATTTGGAGAATGTTTTCCGGGCGACTGGCTCCGTTAATCCATGTGCCGTCTTTGCACAAATATTTTCCGCCCCAGTCCGTCTCTGTGTAGACATAATAGGTCACATCCTCGTCCAATTCCACGGGCGCATCCGGGTACATACTGTTTTGCTTTTCAATCTTGTTGGCGTACTTGTCCAGAATCTGCTCTTTATCCATGGCCTCAAAAGCGACCACCGAAATAGTCAGATAGCAGTCCTCTGTTCCGCCCTTGTTGGAAAGCTTCAGGGAGACGTCCGCGGGAACCGTGTAAAAGCCCTCTACCGGATAGGTGCCAAAGGTACCGGATTTGACATAGTTGACGCCTACTTGGAAGCCTTCTTTGGTGGAGGGATAGGTCACCTCTTGTCCTTCGCTGTCCAGAAATTGATAGGAGATCGGTTTGACACCCTCCTCAACAGACATCTTGATTTCCTCCGCCGCCGCCGGAGCGCACATCAGCCCTGCCAAAAGGGCCGCTATGAGCAGCCGGGAGCAGGTAAGGCGGAAATGTGTTTGCATGAAAATCTTCCTTTCCGTTTTGATGGGCCCGGGGAAGCAAAGGAGAACCGGGCCGTCAAAGATTGCTCTAAGTAGCAACCAGACAAATTTTAACAGAAAAGAAGTGGAAATACAAGGGAATTTACGGGATATTAACTGCTTTGAGCAGTGTTCGTTTCCAGCTTAAATTGCACTCCACCATCAATATTTTCTGCTTTGCAGCTCAAATGGTGCAGAGAAAAAATCCGCTGGGCGATGGCCAATCCCATCCCGCTGCCGGAACGGTCCCGGGCCTTATCCCCCCGGTAGAACATTTCAAACAGCCGGGGCAGCTCATCTTCCGGGATGGGGTCAGCGTCGTTTTCTACAATGAGCACTGGGCCTTGCTTCAGCTCCAACCGTACTCGTCCACCGGGGGAGCAGTATCGGGCGGCGTTAGAGAGAAGGTTCCCAATCCCACGTTCCAGAAGCTTGGAGTCACCTGGGAGAGTAATTCCCTTTTCCAGATGGACTGAGAGCTGTAGTCCGTCAAAGAGAGGAGACATATGGGTAAGAAGATCCTGAATCAGCGCGGTGAGGTTTACAGTTTCCGTCTCCCGCAGCTGTTCTATGCCCTCCAGTCTGGTCTGCTCCAGCATTTCCAGTACCAGAGTGTTCATCCGGTCAATTTCTCGCTCCATGCTGGCCAGGTGCTCTTCCCGGTCGCCGATATTCTGCATCAGCCCCTCGGTATAACCCTGCATCAGGGCCAAAGGGGTTTTCAGCTCGTGGGAGGCGGCGGCTACAAATTCCCGCCGCCGCTGTTCCAAGGCACGCTCGTCATCCCAGCGACGCTGAAGCTCCCCGGACATTTTTCGTAAACTCCGGTTCAGATCTCCAATCTCGTCCTTGCGTTTCTCGTTGCCGGAGAGGCCGGTAAAGTCCAGCTGGGCCACTTTCTGAAAGTCCTCCTGGGTTGTTTGCAGAGGGGACACCACCATGTGGTGGATGACATAGGCAAACAGCAGCCCCAGAATGGGCACCAGCGCCAGCAGACGCAGCAGCACCGGACCGTTTTCCTCCAGGGCGGTTTTCAGGGGGGTAGCGGCCAGCACCACCCCGACCCAGACATAGGGGTCCTCTTGGGTGTCATTTTGGATGACAGAGCGGTAACCAACATAGCAGGAGAGGTAGTCCCGCCAGGGGGAGTGGGGCTGGGAGTGCTCGGAAAACATCCACTCCCGGGCATTCAGCAGCAAAGACCACTCCTCCTCCGTCCGGGCGGAAGATGGCCCGAGAATATAGGCACCTTGGGATACGTGGCCAGTTTTATCTCCGATGGATACCCTGTCCGTCCCGCCGGTGCGGCCAGTGGAGTAGGTCTGATCGCCCACCGTGAGGGTATCCACATAGAAGAGAAGACCGTCTCTGGTCCCTGTGGCGGATAGTGGGGGCAGACGGGTGCGAATCTGTTTGGACAGCTGTGCAAGATCAGAAGGGGACAACTCATCCAAAAGAAGCATCATGGACCATGGAGCCTCTTCCGATTGTAAGCGAATGCCGATCATGGTATGCGCCGGTAAGAAAATTCTGGCTCCCGACTCGTCTTCCATCCAGGTGAAGTTATATTGTAGGTAAGGGCTGGAAGGCCCCCAGTTCATCGCCGGGTCTACAAACTCGTTGACCTGTTCAAGGGCGTGCTCAATCCACCAGTTGTCCTCCAGAGTGGGGTCATAGGCCTGAAGAAAGCTGTCATAGCGGTATTGATAGGTCAGGGAGACGGCCTTATCATAGCCTTGGTCTATGATTTTGCCGGCCGTATAGAATACCAGCACCACCCCCACCGCCAGCCACATACACAGCATCATTCCCATGGAACAAAGGGTCAGTTTCCAGGATAAGGTACGCATCCAATCCCTCCTCTCATCCCAAGCGGTAGCCCGTGCCGTACACAGCACGGATGTGCTGAGCTGCGGTACCAAGCTTGTGCCGAAGTGCGGCCACATGACGGTCCACCATTCGCTCGTCTCCCTCAAAATCCACCCCCCACACTTTCTGGATGAGGGTGTCCCGGCTTACAGTTCGTCCCTGTTCCCGGAGCAGCAGCTCCAAAATTTGAAGCTCCTTGGGTCGCAGATGGACTGTCTGTCCGTCTACCGTAAGAGTGCCCTTTGCAGTATCCAACACCATGGAGCCATAGCCCAGCTGGCCCTCTCCCAGACTCTCACCGCGGCTGCGGCGCAGCATGGCCTGAGCTTTCGCAACCAACACCGGGAACGAGAACGGCTTTGTAATATAATCGTCCGCCCCTGCACGGTAGCCAGCCAGGGCGTTTTCCTCCTGGCTAAGGGCAGTGATGAAAAGAATGGGTACCGAGCTCTCCTCACGCACCCTGCGGCATACCTCCAGGCCGTCAAAGTGGGGCATCATAACATCCAAAATCATTAAATCGAAGGACTGCTCCGCCGCCGCAGCCAAAGCAGCCGCCCCATCGTGGACCGTGTAAACCTCCAACCCAGCTGACTGAAAAAAGTCCAAAATCAGCTTTGCAAGGGCCCGGTCGTCCTCTGCAAGTAAAATCGCCATATCCATTCCTCCTTACTCCACGGTTATCATACCAGAAGATTATCCAAAATTCATCCACGTCCCACGGGGCTTTTTTTCAGGTTGAACTTGTGGTACAATGGCCCATACGAATATTAGCGAAGGGTGGGGTGGTATGTTCAAACTGATTTTGGGCCGGGCAGGGAGCGGTAAAACCGGGCTGGTGCTACGCCGGCTGGTTTTAGCAGGGAGAAAGCGCCCACAGATCTTAATGGTTCCTGAGCAGCAATCCCATGAGGCAGAGCGGGCGCTGTGCCGCTGCGGAGGCCCGGGAGTCAGTCTGTATGCCGAGGTTCTCTCTTTTAGCCGCCTTTGCAACCGCGTATTTCAAGCAGCGGGCGGCCTTGGTGTGGAGGAACTGGATGAGGGCGGCCGACTTCTGCTGATGTACCGAGCAGTGCAGAACGTTGCGTCTCAACTGAATGTCTATGGGCGTCCCTCCAAGCGGGCAGCCTTTCTCCAATCGCTCCTTTCCACAGTGGACGAACTGAAAAGCGCTTGTATTGCCCCAGACAAGCTTTTGGAGGCAGGGCAAGAGAATCCCGGCCCGGAAGGGGATAAGCTGCGGGATTTAGGGCTGATCATAGGGGAATACCAGGCACTTACCGCCTTGGGAGCCCTGGACCCACGGGACCGACTGACCCGGGCAGGAGAAAAGCTTCTTACCTGTAATTGGGCGGAAGGAAAGGATTTCTGGCTGGATGGGTTTACGGACTTCACCCCCCAGCAGAGGCTGGTGTTGGAACGGTTACTGGCTCAGGGGACGAATATGACCCTTACGCTGACCTGCGACCACCTGGAGGAAGACGAGGGGGGGACGGGGATCTTTTCACCTGCCCGGAAGACAGCCAGACAGCTGATCTCCATAGCAAAAAAGCTGAGGATTCCGTGTGAGGTGGAACACCTTGTCACTTCTGATGTGGGAAGGATTCCGGCAATCGCTCATTTGGAAAAAAATCTGTTTGCTCAAACGGCGCAAGCCCCTATCTCCGCCGATGGAGCAGTAGAACTGTTTCGGGCAACAGATCCCCGCAGTGAAGTAGAATGGGCCGCTGGCCGGATTTTGGAATTGGTTCGGGAAGAGGGCTTTCGTTTTCGGGACATCGGGGTAACCGCCCGGGATTACGGAGCCTATCGTGATTTGGTGGAGACGGTTTTTCCACGGTATGGGGTACCCGTATTTTCCTCGGCCATGACGGACATTTTAGAAAAGCCGGTGCTGGCCCTGGTCACCGCCGCGCTGGAGACGGCGGCAGGGGAGTACCGATATGAAGATGTATTCCGGTACCTGAAGACAGGCCTCACCGATCTTTCTGAGGAAGATCGAGACCGATTGGAAAACTACGTTCTGAAATGGGACATCCGCGGAAACCGCTGGACCCAAAAGAAAACCTGGTCTTGGCACCCAAAGGGATATGGCTTTCCCTGGACTGATGCGGATCGCCAACTGGTGGAGCAGTTGGATCAGGCCCGTCGGCAAGTGACCGCTCCGCTGGAAAAACTTCGGAAAAATCCATTGAAAACTGGATTGGAGCAGGCAAAATCACTTTACACATTTTTGGAGGAAATCGGCCTTCCTCAGCGCCTGGATGAGCGGGTCCAAAGACTGGAGGAATGGGGGCAGCCCGCTTTGGCGGACGAGTACCGGCAGCTGTGGGATATTTTGACATTGGCACTGGAGCAGTGTGCCCAGCTGTTGGGGGAGGCCCCCATGGAACTGGAGGAGTTTTCCAGTCTTTTTCGTCTGGTACTTTCTCAGTATGATGTGGGTACGATCCCTGTCTCTCTGGACCGGGTGACTGCGGGGGAGACCACACGTCAGACCGGCCACCGGGTCAAGGTGCTGTTTCTGCTTGGCGCGGATGACAATACATTGCCTCAGGTGAGCAGCAGTCCTGGGCTGCTGTCCGATGATGACCGGGAACTTCTTTCTTCCTATGGCCTGGAAATCGAACAGTCCCAGCGCGACCTGCTTTATCGGGAGATGACCACGATTTATCAGATCTGTGCCCGCCCCAGTCAGCGACTTCTGGTATCCTGGGCCGGACAGGGCCCAGGCGGGGAAGAGCGGCGGCCCAGCTTTCTGATCAGACGGCTTCAGCTGCTGTTTTCCGATCTTACCGTGAATCGGGAAGATGACCTGGGAGGCTCATTCCGCCTTCAGGCGCCCCTGCCGGCCCTGGAGCAGGCAGGGACGGCCCCTGCGGTACGCAAAGTTCTGGAAGATTTTCCAGAACTGTCTCGGCCACTGGAGGGATTAAAACGAGCACAGTGCTGGCAACGGGGGAGCCTGTCTCCGGCTGCGGTGGAAAAGCTCTACGGTCGAAAGATACCTATGTCTGCCTCCCGGATGGATAAATACAAATCCTGCCATTTTTCCTATTTCATGCGCTACGGCTTGAATGCTGAACCACGCAAGCCCGCCGGCTTTACAGCCCCTGAGTACGGAACCTTTGTCCACTATGTTCTGGAACACGTCCTCCAGGACGAGATATTTCAGCAGACTACGATTCCCGGTATGGAGGACACAGGGATCGGGGAGCGGCAGGCGTACCTCCATGCGCGGACGCGCCAGGCGGTAGAGCGGTATGTGGCAGAGGAGCTGGGGGGGCTGGAGAGCCAAACGCCGCGGTTTCAGTACCTGTTTCGACGGCTGCTTCGCACCGTGCAGGCAGTGGTGGACAATGTGGCCCAGGAGCTGCTACATTCCAAGTTCAAACCGATTTCTTTTGAGCTTGGCTTTGGCCGTGGAAAAGACCTGCCTCCGGTGGAGTTTACCGCGGGAGGGGTGACTGTCAGTGTGTCCGGCTTTGTAGACCGTGTGGACGGCTGGGTGAAGGATGGTAAGCTTCACCTGCGGGTGGTGGACTACAAAACTGGACGCAAGACCTTTGACCTCACGGAGGTATGGAACGGTCTGGGGCTACAGATGCTCCTCTACCTGTTCACGCTGGAGGAAAAAGGACAGGCGCTTTATGGTCTGCCGGTGGAGGGTGATGGGGTGCTCTATCTCCCGGCACGGGAAGCCATTGTCCGGGGCAGCCGAACGATGAGTGACGATGCCCTGGAAAAGAAAGTGGACAAAGAGCTTGTACGAAGCGGCCTTGTAGTCAACGATCCGGCAGTGTTGGAGGCAATGGAGAATGTTGGGGAATCCGGCTATCGCTTTCTCCCATTGAAAGTGAGCAAATCCACCGGCGAGATTTCCGGAGAAGCCCTGTGCTCTGCCGAACAGCTGGGTAAATTGGGCCGTCATATTCAATCTGTATTAAACGAGATCTGTGAAGAGCTTAGTCAAGGAAATATTGCGGCCGAGCCTTTTTGGCGAGGTCCGGAGAAAAATGCCTGCCGCTACTGTGATTATGCCGCCGCCTGTCACTTTGAGCCGGGGCGGGGCGGGGACTGCAAGCGGTGGCTGCCCGGCCTCAGCGCACAGGAATTTTGGGCGCAGCTGGAGCAAAGCAAGAACGAAAACGGAGCACGATGATCTATGAAAGACAATAAAAATATCTTGATTATCAACGATATGTGCGGCTATGGCAAGGTGGCACTGGCCGCTATGCTGCCCATCCTCTCCAGCATGGGCCACAGCGTCTATAATTTGCCTACCGCCCTGGTGTCCAATACCCTGGACTACGGAACGTTCACCATCCTGGACACCACCGACTACATGGTGGGCGCCATTCAGGCGTGGAAGAAGCTGGGGTTCCAGTTTGACTGCATCACCACGGGATTTTTGGCTTCAGCGGCCCAGGTGGGCATTATCCGGGACTTTATTGCCTCTCAGAAGAAGGATGGACTGTTGGTGATGACGGATCCCATCATGGGAGATGAGGGGAAGCTCTATAATGGGGTCAATGGGGAGACGGTGGACAATATGCGCCGTCTGCTGGGTGTGGCCGACGTGATCGTTCCCAACCTGACAGAGGGAGAGTTTCTCACTGGACAATGTGAGGGTAAGGAGGCCCTCACACAGGAAGAGGCGCGGCGCATGGTGAATGGCCTGCTGGCGTTTGGCCCCCGAAGTGTGGTCATCACCAGCGGCAAAGAGGCTGAGACGGGCAGTTCCGTAGTCTGGGGGTATGACCATCAGTCGAAGGAGTATTTTACCATTCCCTACCGCCTCATCAAGGTCCACTTCCCTGGAACCGGGGATATGTTCTCCGCTGTGCTGGCTGGAGAACTGCTGGGAGGGAGATCCTTCCCTGGGGCGGTCAAGCGGGCGATGGACGTGATCGAGCGGCTTATTTTCCTGGAGCAGGACGAAATTGAAAAGAACAAGGGCATTCGCATTGAGCGGTTCTTGGATTTGCTCAAAGAGTAAGGGCGAGTAATAAGGAGAGGGAACTATGTGGATCGTATTGGCTATGCTGTCAGCGGGCTTTGCCGCCTTGACGGGCATTTTCGCAAAACTGGGTATGGAGGGCATCAACTCCAATCTTGCCACCGCCATCCGCACAGTGGTGGTTCTGATCATGGCCTGGGGGATCGTGTTCCTTACCGGGAAGCAGGTGGGGATCACAGACATCACTACAAAGGGGTGGACCTATCTGCTCCTGTCTGGGGTGGCAACCGGGCTGTCTTGGCTGTGTTATTTCTATGCGTTACAGCTGGGAGAGGCCAGTAAAGTTATTCCCATCGACAAGTTCAGTGTGGTTCTATCTATGGTGCTGGCATTTCTCGTTCTGGGAGAGAAAGTAACCACCACCAAGATTATTGGAGGATTGCTGATTACAGCCGGCACCTTTGTGATGATTTTGTAAGGCTGAAAAGAGAGGGGGCTAAAGCCATGCCGTTTCCCTTAACAGAGGAACAACGAAAGATCGTGGATGACCGGGGTGGGGAACTGCTGGTGTCCGCTGCGGCTGGCTCTGGTAAGACGCGCGTATTGGTGGAGCGTCTGCTGGACCGGGTGACCCGGGAGGGACTGGACATGGATCGCTTCCTGGTCATCACTTATACCAAGGCGGCGGCCGCGGAGCTTCGGGGGCGTATTGCCCAGGAGCTGTCCGACCGGCTGGGAGAGCAGCCAACCGATCCGCACCTGCGCCGCCAGACCACCCTGGTCTACAAGACTCAAATCTCTACCATCCATGCGTTCTGCGCTGCCCTTCTCCGGGAAAATGGGCATATGCTGGACCTGGACGGGGATTTTCGTCTGTGTGACGAGGGCGAAAGTGCTGTCATTCGTTCCAGCGTTCTGGAGGATGTACTGGACAGCCGATATGAGAACCTGGAGGAGGACAGTCCATTCACCCTTTTGGCTGACACGCTGGGGGCGGGCAGGGATGATAGCCGCCTTGCCCAGATCACCATGGATATTTTCCTCCGGGTCCAGAGTCACCCGGACCCCCGGTGCTGGCTGGAGGAACAGAAGAAGCTGTGGGGCCTGGAGGGGATCAGCGACCTTTCTGAAACACCATGGGGGGCGCTCCTTCTGGAAGATGCCAAACGTCAGGCGGAGTTTTGTCGGGAGCGGATTGTAAAGGCAATTTCCCTGGCAGTTGGAGACGAACTGCTGGAGCAAAATTATGTGCCATCTCTCTCTGCCACTCTGGAAGAGCTGGAGGGGCTGCTGCGGGCAAAAAGCTGGGACGAAGCTGCATCCCACCTTCCTGTGCCCTTTCCCACGGCTGGGCGAAAGAAAAAAAGGAAGGTCGAGGTCAGTCCCATGACTGAAGAGGAAGCCAACCAGGCCGGGGAAGCGTTAAAGGCTATCCGTACCCGCTGCAAGAAACTTCTGGACAAGGTTGCCGAAGGAATGGAGGGGGACACTGCCCAGCTACTGGAAGAACTTTCCCTGTCCCGCCCCGTCGTGCAGGCCTTGATGGATCTGGTGCTGGACTTTGGAGCGGCCTATGCCAAAGAAAAGCGCCGCCGGGGGGTGCTGGACTTCTCTGACCTGGAGCACTTTGCTGTGGAACTGCTGGTAGGAGAGGACGGCTTACCCACCCAGCTGGCCCAAATCTGGAGCAGCCGGTATGAGGAGATTCTGGTGGACGAGTACCAGGACACCAACCAGGTGCAGAATGCAATTTTCTATGCCATCTCTGATGAGGGAAGAAAACTATTTGAGGTGGGAGATGTGAAGCAGTCCATCTACCGCTTCCGTCTGGCCGATCCCACGATTTTTCTGGACAAATATCGCCGTTTTCCCATGGGAAACGAGGGACGGGAGGGGGAACCCAGAAAGCGTCTCTTGTCCCGAAACTTTCGTTCAAGGTCCCAAGTGCTGGAAGGGTGCAACGATTTATTTCGTAGCATTATGTCAACGGAGATGGGAGAGCTGGATTACACTGATGATCAGGCTCTGGTTCCGGGGAAAGAATTTCCCGGGGAGCCAGGGGACTATGCCCTGGAACTTGACGCTCTGGACCTGTCCTTTTTAGATGACCAGGAGGGAGAGAAGGAGAGCAAGGACTTATTGGAGGCACGGTTTGCCGCCCAGCGTATTCGGGAGCTGCTGGAAAAGCCTCTGATGATCGAGGAGGGGGACGGGCTTCGCCCCTTACGTCCCTCGGATATAATGATTCTTTTGCGCAGTCCGGGCACTGTCCTCTCCCACTACATCCGTGCACTCAATGAGCAGGGGATTGCCTGGAACGCTGAAGGCGGCAGAGATTTTTTTGAAACCACCGAGGTCCAGGTTGCGTTAGCAATTCTTCAAATCGTAGATAACCCCCACCAGGATGTACCGCTGATCGCCACTTTGCGCTCCCCAGTGTACGGTTTCTCCGGGGATAAACTGTCCATGCTCCGGGCGGACAGCGATGGAGACTTCTATACCGCATTGGTCAAGGGGGCGGAACAGGGGGATGAAGACTGTGTTTCATTTCTGCAGCAGCTTCAAGAACTGCGGTTTGGAGCCGGTGAGCGTACTTGCCGTCAGTTAATTTGGCATATTTACGAAAAAACCAATCTGTTGGGGCTGTTTGGCGCCATGGAAGCGGGCGCTGAGCGCCGGAGCAACCTGTTGGCGCTCTATGCGCTGGCCGGACAGATGGAAGAGAGCGGCTGCCGCACGTTGTTTCCTTTCCTCTTGCGCCTGCAGCGCCTGCGGGAGATGGGTTCCCATTTCTCAGCCCCTGGCGGCGGCGAGGGAGAGGGGGTATCGATCCTTTCCATCCACCGTTCCAAAGGACTGGAAAAGCCGGTGGTACTGGTCTGCGGTCTCACTCGTCGGCTGAACCGGGAAGATCTGAGAAAGCCCGTCCTGTTTCACCCAGTGCTGGGAGTGGGACCCAAGGGTTTGGACCGAGAACGGATGGTGGAGTATGAGACGGTGGCCCGCCGAGGCGTAAAACGTCAGCTGGAACGGGAAATGATGGCTGAGGAGCTGCGCCTTTTGTATGTGGCCATGACCCGGGCCCGGGAGAAACTTATTTTGACTGCCGCACTTCCTGACGGTTTGCGTGCCCTGGAGCGACTGGGGGAAGACCTGTCCCTGCCCATCCCGCCCATGATACTGGAACAGCAGCAGAGCGTGGGAGCCTGGGTACTCCTCCACGCCCTTACCCGGCCAGAGGGGGAAGCGCTGCGGACCCTGGCCGGAGTACCAGAGATGGCAGCTGAGAATCTTGGGCCTGGGTGGGACATCCGGTGGGTGGACGGGCAGAGCCTCATGGAGGTTTCTCATCAGGAAGGAACATTTACCGACCTGCCGGAAGAAGGAACGTGTGTAGGGGAGGACGAGCTTCGGGAGCGCCTTTTCTGGACCTATCCCCACCAAAAGGCCTCTTTTGTTCCCTCCAAGCTTACCGCCACCCAGATCAAAGGCCGGACTCTGGATCAGGAAGCGGTAGAGGATGCGGCGCCTCCATCCCGTAAGGGAAAACCCTTGACACGACCTGAATTTATTGCAAGAGAAAAGGGTCTAACACCTGCTCAGCGTGGGATTGCGCTTCATCTTGCCATGCAGTATTTGTCCCTGGATGGGGATCACAGTATCCGGGCGATTGAAAAAGAGCTGGACCAGCTTCAGGAAAATGGATACCTCACTCCATTACAGCGGGAAGCTGTCTCCCCACAGCGTTTAGCCGCCTTTTGGCAGAGCCCCTTGGGCATGGAGCTTTCTACATCAAGACAGTGCCGCCGTGAGTTTAAATTCTCTCTCCTGGTTCCCGCAAGGGACTATTATCCCAGCATGGAGGAGGAAGAAATCCTTCTGCAAGGGGTCATTGACGTTTGGTTTGAGGGAGAAAACGGACTTACCGTTCTGGACTTCAAAACTGACCGGGTACGTCCCGGCCAAGAACGGGCCAAGGCAGAGGAATACCGCCCCCAGTTGGAGGCCTATGGAAAGGCCCTGTCCCAGATTCTGGGGAGGAAGGTCAAAAAGACGGTGCTATGGTTTTTTGAGACGGATACAGCGGTGGAGATTTAAGGAGAAAACCCTTTGCACCTTAATTGGTGCAAAGGGTTTTTCCTTATCAGATGACTTTTACTTAAAGAGCTGCTATCCTCGTCTTGGCCGGCGGCGCATCCCTTGGTCCTCCACCAGGATGATGTCCTCTCCAAATCGGCGCACAGCATTCCAGGGGATATACCGATCTTCTTCCCGGCCCAAAAGGCCGAACAGCCGCCGCCGTCCGGGTACCACCAGAGCCCGGACCTGGCCGCTGTCCAGATCTACCTCCATATCCCCCACAAAGCCAAAGCGGCTGCCGTCCTCTACGCTGATGACTTCTTTATAGCGAAGCTCCGCGATCCTGGTCTCCATGGTCCTGTCCTCCTTGCTGGCATAATCTGGTGATTAAAGGTTATTCCGCTCCCAGCCCGTCCTATGCAGCAAAAAGCGCCCCGGCCTAGCTGCCGGGGCGCTTGTAGTTATATGGGGGACTCAGCCTTCCAGCAGGCCCTTTTCCACCAGAAACTGGTGGGCGACCTCCTGGACGCTGCGGCCGTCCACATCCACGGCGTAGGTGAGCTCCACCATGTCCTCACTGCTCACTTGATCGGTGAGCAATTCTAGCACCTGTTCCAGGTTGGGAGCCACGTCGTAGAAGTCCTCAAAGAGGTCGTTGCGTACCAGAAAGGCCCCGTAATACTCAGGGAAGAAGCCTTGGTCATCCTCCAAAATAGTGAGGTTGGCCCGCTTGTTGAGCCCGTCGGTTGCGTAGACCACCATGGCGTCAAAGGAGCCCGATTCCACGGCGTTATACTTAAGCACCACGTCCACCGGAGTGGCCGACTGGAAGTTCAGGCCGTAGTAGTCCACGAAAGGCTGATATTTCATGCTGCCCTCCTCGGTGAAGAACTCGTGCTCAGCTCCAAAGCGCAGAGAGGAGGCAATGGGCACGAGGTCGGAAATTTTGCTCACGCCGTACTGCTCCACCACATCCTGGGTCACGCCGATGGCGTAAGTGTTGTTGAGGCCCACCTTGCCCAGCATATGCAGGCCCTCACGCTCACTGACTGTCTCATTGACAAAGTCGTAAAGGGTCATACCCTCGGGGATGTCGGTGGTGTCTAGCCCCATAAAGGTGGTGAGGATGGTGCCGTCGTAGCTGAACATCAGATCGCAGCTGGGATTTTCGCCCTTGAGCTCGTTGTGGTTATTGACCTGGGTCATCTGGTCCAGAATGACAACCTCCAGGTCGGTTTTGTCCTCCACCAGCTGCTCTACCATGGAGTGCATGAGCTTCACCTCGGAGTAGTCCCCATCATAGAGGGTAAGCTGGCCGGAGGTGTCAGCGGGCAGGAGGGTATAGACCACCAGGGCGACCCCTGCTAAAGCCATAGCCCCAGCTCCCGCGGCTTTCACCGGGGCGGGCAGTTTTTTGCGGCTATGGGAAGACAATCGCCGTTCCACATATCCAAGCCCCGCATCCAGCACCAGGGCCATGAGCATCAGTACCCCGGTACCCAGCAGGAGCACGGCGGTGTCCTTCTGGCGGATGGCGGTGTAAAAAAGTCCGCCCAGGCCGCCTCCGCCTACAAAGGCAGCAAAGACCGCGGTTCCGATGGCGTTAACGGCGGCGATGCGGATGCCCGTGACTACCATGGGGAAAGCCAGGGGGAGATCTACATGGGCCATGCGGTAGAGCTGAGTCATTCCCATGCCGGCGGCTGCCTCTTTCAAGTGGCCGGGAACCTGCTGCAGGCCCAGACAGGTGTTGCGGACGATAGGCAGCAGGGAGTAGAGTGCAAGGCCCACCATGGCCGTAGGGGAACCCGGGTCCATGACCACCATAATGAGGCCCAATAAGGCCAGGGCGGGGATGGTTTGGATGAGATCCACCACCCAGAGGATGACTTTTCCGAATTTTGGGGATAGATAGGCCAAAAGACCCAGAGGTACCCCGGCGGCAATGGCCAGCACCAGGGCGGAGAGTACCAGGGACAGGTGGTCCCAAATCATGGACAGGTTCATTCACTCACCCTACCTTTCCCCATGGTATGCCGGGTGACGTACCGCTGAAGCAGATCCACCAGGGCGCCCAGCGTTAGGGCCAGGATGGCTGCAGGGATGGCCCCCTGGAGAATGAGGGTGTTGTTGTTGGAGCTGACTCCCTTATAAATGAAGTCCCCCAGCCCGCCCAGGCCGATCATGGCGGCCAGCACCGCCCAGGAGACGGTATAGACGGTGGACATACGCAGCCCCCCGATGATGGAGGGCAGGGCCAGAGGCAGTTCAACCTGCCACAGGCGCTGGAACTGGTTCATGCCGCAGCCACGGGCAGCCTCTTTATACTGGGCATCTACGCCGTTTAATCCGGTAACGGTGTTTTTCAGCACCGGGAACATGGCGTAAATAGACAGGGCGATGATCACCGTGGCGGGGGTCATGCCCATATAGATAAACAATAGCCCAATAAAGACAATGCCCGGCACGGTGTTCAGAATGGACAGCAGGGGCAGCAGATACCGGGACAGGGTGGGCAGCCGGGAGAGTCCTATGCCGATGGACACCCCCAACACAAAGCCGATGGCCACGCACACAAGAGTGTAGCCGGTGTGTACCAGAGTGGCATGAAGAATAGACATCAGAACATCGTTCATTGTCTCACCCCCACAGCTGCTCGGCCATGGCGGATGCCATACTGGTCTTGGTGACAATGCCCGCCACGGTCTGGTCGTCGTTCAGTACCACCAGATAGGGGAAGCCGCTGGAGATGAGCTGGTCGAAGCACTCCTTGGCGTTGTCTCCCACATGGACCACAGGGGTAGTGCTGCGCACTAAGGGGCCGATAGTCTTGACCACGTGGCCGGTGAGGCGGATATCGGCGATGGAGACGGTGCCCTGATACCGGCGGTACTCATCCACCACCAGCAGAGTGTCCACGTTATAGTGCTGCATACGGCTGACGCATTCGTTGATGCCCCGGTTCTGGTTGACGGTGACAATGCCCGTGCGCATGAAGTGATCCACGGTGAGCTCGGCAGGGGAGGGGCCGGTGTGATGCTTGCCCAGAAACTCCCGAATTTGGTCGGTAGCAGGAGACTCCAGCATCTCCTCGGGGGGAGCCATCTGAACGATGTGGCCGTGGTCCATAAAGATGATCACGTCGGCCAGATCCAGGGCCTCCTCCATGTCATGGGTGACAAAGATGATGGTCTTATTGAGCTTTTGCTGCAGGTTCTTTACCTCCAGTTGGAGGGAGCGCCGGGTCATGGGGTCCAGGGCTGAGAAGGGCTCATCCATGAGTACCACCGGGGGAGAGGCCGCCAGGGCCCGGAGGATGCCGATGCGCTGCTGTTGGCCACCGGACATTTCACTGGGATATTTGTGGGCATACTGGTCGTAAGGCAGCTCCACCATCTCCAAAAGCTCCCGAACGACCTGGTCGCACTTATCCTTGGGCCACTTGAGAAGCTTTGGGACCACACAGATATTCTGGTGGACTGTCATGTTGGGGAACAGGCCGATCTGCTGGATGACATAGCCGGTGTGGCGCCTGAGCTCATAGCGGTCGATGGAGGCGATGTCCTTGCCGTCCAGATAGATGTGGCCGCTGTCGGGCTGGATGAGACGGTTGATCATTTTCAGGGTGGTGGTCTTGCCGCAGCCCGATGGGCCGATGAAAACGGCAAACTGACCGTCCTGAATCTCAAAGGAAATGTTGTTTAAAATTTTCTGTCCACCGTAGGACAGATTCACACGCTCAAATTGAAGCAAATTGACCTCCTTTTCCGGGCCCGCCAGGGGGCAGGGGTTGCCGGACAGCAAAAAAGAGCCGCGCCGAGGCAGCTCTTTTCCATCTTCATTTCCGTGCGCTCAGCATTAAGTCCAGCATAATGTACAATTAAAGTATAGCTTATTTCGTGAAAATTGTCAAATGAAGAAAATGTAAACATTTGTCGCAGTGATAAAACAAACGATGTACTGCTGGTTTGAGCTGTCTACACATGATCATGGGGACTTAATTCCTGGTGGATCAGTTGACAAAATTCAGAAAAACTTTATCAAATCTTAAAGCTTTTCCCAGCCCTTCCTTAACATTCCTCTGCTAGAATCTGGGTGAAATATCCGCAGGGAGGTATCGTTATGAACTGGTTATTCCCCGCTGCTTTGGCTTTGACAGGAGCCATGGGTGTGGTTATGGCTCTGTGGGGCCTTTGGTATTTGGCAGGAGGAGCCTTATGCTGGAAAAAGCCGGAGGACTACGGCTGGCACCCCGCCCATACAAAGTTTGCCGTGCTGATCGCCGCGCGCAATGAGGAGCTGGTCATCGGCCCGCTCATTAACAGTCTGCTCACACAGAACTATCCCCCCGAGCTCTACGACATCTGGGTCATTCCCAACAACTGTACCGACAATACCGCTCTGGCCGCTCGAAACTTTGGAGCCAAGGTGCTGGAGTTTCCTGGCCAGGCCCACAGCAAGGGTGAAGTATTGCAGTTTGCCTACCACCGCCTGCGGGGGCGCCGGTACGATGCCTACTGCGTCTTTGATGCGGACAATGTGGTTCACAAGGATTTCCTGATGGAAATGAACCACGCCTACATGGCCGGGGCTCGGGCCGCTCAGGGCTTCCGGGACAGCAAGAACCCCTACGACACCGCGATCTCCGGCTGCTGCTCTATCTACTACTGGATGATGAACCGCTTTCACAACGCCGGGCGCAGCGCCCTGGAGGTCTCCGCCATGATCGGCGGGACAGGCTTTATGGTGTCCCAGCGGCTGCTGGACAAGCTGGGGGACTGGCAGGCCCAGACCATCAGCGAAGATCTGGAGCTCACTGCCCAGACCATTCTGGCGGGAGAGCGGGTGCGCTGGGTGCCGAAAGCCATCACCTATGATGAGCAGCCCTACACCTGGGAGCAGTCCTTCAAGCAGCGCCGCCGATGGACCAGCGGTACCATCCAGGTGGCCAGAGGCTATTTCCCGGCGGTAGCTCGGGAGATGGGCCATGCCCCCCGGCTTGCCCTGGCTGATCTGGGCGCTACACTCATTGTCCCCGCATATCAGATTTCCGCTTTGGCCAGCATGGTTGTGGGAGCCCTGGCGGCGGCCATGAGCTGCCTCACCGTGCAGGGGGCTATTCTGGCCGCTCTGGCGGCTGCGGTGGCCAACCTGGGTTCCGCTGCCCTGACGGCCACCGCGCTGGCCGCCATTGTCATCACCTTGGAGGGAAAGTGGGACCGCCGTCTGCTGCCCGCCCTGGGGGTCTATTGGCTGTTCTTGCTCACGTGGCTTCCCATCACAGCGGTCAGTTTCCTGAAAAACACCACCGTGTGGGAGGAGATACGCCACACCCGGAACGTGGCCCCCGAGGCCATGGTGCGGTGAGGCTTTGAAATAAAAAACCGCCGGAGGGTATCCTCCGGCGGTTTTTTACGGTGTTCTTACTTCTCGGGCTCGAAGTGGCTTTTGTCAGCACCGCACAGGGGGCAGACATAGTCGTCGGGCATGGGGCCTTCCACAGCCTCATCATAGATGAAGCCGCACAGATCGCAAACCAGTTTCATGTGAGTCAATCTCCTTTCTTAAAATCTCAGCCAAGCGGCTCAAAGTCGCTGGCGGGACGGCGGCAGATGGGGCAAACGAAATCCTCAGGCAGGGTGTCGCTCTCATAGATAAACCCGCAGATCTTGCACACAAAGCCCCGGGGCTTGTCCTGAGGGGCTTCTTCCTTGACGGAGGGCTGCTCGCCCTTGACGGAGGCACACAGAGCCTGGGCAAGGGACTCCAATTCCTGCTCCTGGCCGGGGGCCAGGGCGGACTTCAAGGTGACGGGGGCCTCTAGCAGCTCCATGCTCTTCATCTGGCACAGAAGCTCGCTCATGAGCTTGCCGCTGGCGGGGGCCCAGGAGCCGTTCTGGATAAGGGCCACGGTGCGGTTCTGGAAGTTGTGGTGGCACAAGTCCCGCATAAGGTGCTCCATGGTGTCAAAGAGGCCGTTGTTAAAAGTAGGAGCAGCGAAGACGATATGGCTATACTTGAAGCACTCGGCCAGGACGTAGGAGTAGTGGGTGACGGAAACGTCGTACATCTCCACCTGCACGCCCAGCTCCGCCAGACGGCAGGCCAGGATGTTGGCGGCGGTCTCCGTGCCGCCGTAGATGGAGGCGAAGGGGATGAGTACGCCCTTGACCTCGGGCTCGTAGGCGGCCCACTTGGCGTACTTGTCCACGACGAGCCCCAGATCCTTGCGCCACACAGGGCCGTGGAGGGGGCAGATCATCTGAATGTCCAGAGTGGCGGCCTTCTTCAACAGGGCCTGGACCTGGGGGCCGTATTTGCCAACAATGTTGGTGTAGTAGCGGCGGGCCTCGTCCATCCAGTCCCGCTCAAAGTCCACCTCGTCGGCAAAGAGGTAGCCGTTGAGGGCACCGAAAGTGCCGAAAGCGTCGGCGGAGAAGAGAATCTTGTCGGTGGAGTCGTAGCTCACCACCACCTCGGGCCAGTGTACCATGGGGGCGGCGTAGAAAGTGAAGGTATGCCGGCCGGTACACAGAGTGTCGCCCTCATTGACCAGAATGGCACCACTGGGATCGGTACAGTGGAACTGACGGATCATGTTCACCGCCTTGCCGTTGCACACCAGAGTGGCTTCTGGGTGACGGAGAAGCAAATCTCCCAGGGTGGCAGCATGATCGGGCTCCATATGGTGGATGACCACATAGTCCAGCTTACGGCCGTTCAGAGCGTGGTCCAGATTTTCAAAAAACTGGCTCTGAACAGAACGGTCTACGGTGTCGAAGAGCACGGTCTTTTCGTCCAGCAGAAGGTAGGCGTTGTAAGACATTCCCCGGGGTACGGGGTGGGCGGCCTCAAAGACGGGACTCTGCCGGTCATTTCCGCCGATCCAGAGGAGATCGTCGGTGACCTTACGAATACAATACATCTATCATGACCTCTCTTTCCGATGGTTTCTTACCGTCCCCCATCATATCACAAATTGGGGGAGAAGGGGAGAATTTTTTCCGAAAAGGAGAAATTTCTTCACTTTGGAAAACCTCGTTGAAAACCGGCGGAAAATTTCGTATAATATAGCGACGATTCATAAAACAAAGAAGGAATGAAGCAAGGATGTATCGCATTGATATTATGACATTATTTCCCGATGTGGTGGGAGATATGCTGTGCGAGTCCATTTTGGGCCGGGGGCAGGAGCGCGGCTATATTCGCATCGAGTGCCACCAGATCCGGGACTACACGGTGAACAAGCAAAAGCAGGTGGATGACTACCCTTATGGAGGCGGCCGGGGCGCGGTCATGCAGGCAGACCCTCTTTTCCGGTGCTGGGAGCACATCTGCCAGGAGGCAGGGGAGCGGGTACACACCATCTATATGTCCCCTGCGGGCAAGACCTTCACCCAGTCGGACGCCCGGCGGCTGAAGGCGGACTACGATCGGCTTATCCTGGTGTGCGGCCACTATGAGGGCATTGATGAGCGGTTTATTGAGGAGTGTGTGGATGAGGAAATCTCTCTGGGCGACTTTGTCATGACTGGGGGGGAGATCCCGGCCATGGCCGTGGCCGATGCGGTATGCCGCCTGGTGCCCGGCGTACTGTCCGACCCCTCCTGCTACGAAAATGAAAGCCACTGGAACGGTATGCTGGAGGCCCCCCAGTACTCACGGCCGGAGGTGTGGCATGGCAGAGCGGTGCCGTCCATTCTGCTCTCGGGCAACCACGCCAAGGTGGATCAGTGGCGGCGCAAGCAGTCTATCCTCCGTACCCGCCAGCGCCGCCCAGACCTCTACGAAAAGCTGGACCTCACCTCAAAGGCCGACCGCAAGCTTCTCCAAGAGCTGGAGGAGGAGTTTGGGGCCGAAATGGGCGGGGGAGAGGACTGATTTCCCCTTTACTTTCCTGCCTGACTATGGTAAACTATTTGCAATAATATAATTTTTAAGATTATGTCTGGAGATGGAACACATGAGTTTTAAAATTGTGGTGGACAGCTGCTGTGATCTTTCCCCGCAGATGCTCCAGGACCCCTGCTTTGTAAAGGTTCCCCTGACTATCCGGGTGGATGAGAGCACCTTTGTGGACGATGAGACCTTTGACCAGGCTGATCTCCTGTGGACGATGCACCACAGTGAGCACGCTCCCTCCACCTCCTGCCCCTCTCCTCAGGCATATCTGGATGCCTATCAGGGGGCGGATGACGTGTATGTGGTCACTCTTTCCGCCTTACTCAGCGGCTCCCACAATAGTGCCGAGCAGGCCAGGATGATGCTGGAGGAGGATGCGCCTCAGGTAAACGTCCATGTGTTCAACTCCTGCTCCGCCGCCGCTGGTGAGGTGCTGGTGGCTCTGAAAATTCGGGAGCTGGCTGCCTCCGGTATGCCCTTCAAGCATGTGGCGCGGGAAGTGGAGCAGTTCATCTATAAGATGCAGACCATGTTTGTGCTGGAGTCCCTGGAAAACCTGCGTAAGAACGGTCGTCTGACCAAACTCCAGGCGGTGGTTACCGGGGCACTGAAGATCAAGCTCTTCATGGGCGCCACCCCTGAGGGGGAGATCTGCAAGCTGGGCCAGGCCCTGACCATCAAGCAGGCTTTAGGCAAGATGGTGGACAAGGTAGCCGCTAACCCTGAGCACAAGGGCCGCAAGCTGGTCATCAGTCACTGTAATTGTCTGGAACGGGCCTTTCAGGTAAAGGAAATGCTGGAAAAGAAATGCCAGCTGTCTGAGGTGCTTATCGTAGATGCCAAGGGTATCACCACGGTCTATGCCTATGACGGAGGGATCGTCATTGCGTATTGAGAAATCGATAGCTGAAGTGTAACAATTAGTTCGCCGCCTGTGGGCGGCGAACTAATTTACAGCAGGGCGTTAGACTGTGTCCGACGGGAAATAGAAAATCAGAACATGAGAGGTGTTTCAAATGGCAATGGATCGTTCCCAAGCCTGGGAGCTGCTGAAGGAATATAACAAGGAGCCTTTCCACCTGCGCCACGGCGTAACGGTGGAGCACGTGATGGGGTGGTATGCCCGGGAGCTGGGTTATGGGGACGAGGCAGAGTTCTGGTCCCTGGTGGGCCTTCTCCACGATTTGGACTTTGAGATGTGGCCCGAGGAGCACTGTGTGAAGTGCCAGGAGCTGCTGAAAAACGCCGGGGCGGAGGAGCGCCTCATCCGGGCGGTGGCCTGCCACGGCTGGGGCCACTGCGTGGACAT
>CALWOP010000011.1 GCA_944383195.1 uncultured Oscillospiraceae bacterium | reverse complement strand
TGAAGGCCCCAGTCACAGTGGCCCGCACCCTTGACATAAAAGCCCTCCTGGGCCTGGGGAATGTCCAGGTGGTAGTCGTGGGCGGCCTTGTTTCCAATATTATCTGCCATGGCTTACTCCTTGCTGTAGGCGGGGGTGTGGCAGGGGGTGTTCCACAGGCGTAGGATCTCATCGTCCCACTTGGCGATGTTCATCTGGAAGCCGGCGGCCTCCTGAACGGTGAGGATCTCGCCCACCATGCTGGCCACCACGTTGACACCCTTGGCTTTCAGGAACTCCACGGTATCCTTGAAGAGAATGAGCATCTCCATCATGGTGGTGGCGCCGCAGCCGTTGATCATGACAAAGACATTGTCCCCGGCTTTCAGCTCCAGCTTCTTGCTCAGGGCCTCGGCCACGGTGTTCACGGTGTCCTTGGCGGACATCATGGGCACCCGGACGCCGCCGCCCTCGCCGTGCTGGCCGGCACCGATCTCCATCAGGTCGGTCTCGCCCAGGTCACCGAAGGACATACCGTTCTGGGGGTGGGTAGCGTCGGTGGACTTTACGGTAATAGAGGCCATGTTGTCAGCGTAGCGCTGGGCGATCTCAGCCACCTCGTCCAGGCTCTTGCCCTCCCGGGCAGCGGCAGCGGCCACATGGTAGAGGGCTACCGCACCGGCCAGGCCCCGCTTGTTGTCCTCCCCGTTGGGGTCAAACTGGATCTCCTCCCCGGTGACCACCTGGCGGAAGTTGAGCCCCGCCTTCTGGGCCAGCTTGATGGCCTGCTTGCCGGCCAGCTGGTCTCCGGCGTAGTTCAGGGTGAGCAGCAGCACGCCGTGGCCCTTGTCAGCCAGCTTCATGGCGTCAAACACCAGCTTGGCGTTGGGGGCAGCAAAAATGTCGCCCACAGCCTGGACGTCCAGCATACCCTTGCCCACAAAGCCGGCCTGGGCAGGCTCATGGCCGGAGCCGCCGTAGGTGACGATGGTCACCCGGTCTGCGTCGGCCAGGTCCTTGCTGATGACCAGGTGGCCGTCCACCTCCACAATGTCGGGATAGGCCAGCCCCAGACCCACCAGTTCCTCGTCGGTGATGGTCTCGGGGGCGTTGATAAACTTCTTCATTTTCATAGGGAGTGCCTCCTTATTTAAATTTCATTCAAAATTTTAGTTAACCCTCGGCCAGCCCCTGGAAGAAGCAGGCCATGGACACAGCCCCCGCATCGGGGGTTCCGATGGTCTTCTCTCCATAGCTCTTGGCCCGGCCGAATTTCGAGACAAATTTCTTGCTCGCCTCCGCCCCCTCCTGGGCAGCCTGGGCGGCGGCGGCAAAGAGCCCCGCCTCGTCCCCGGAATAGGCGGCAATGGCCTGGCTGGCGGGAATGAGAGCATCCATCATGGTCTTGTCCCCCACCTTGGCCCCAGAGATGTCACTGAGGGCCTCCAGCGCATGGGCAAACATGGCCTGGAGCTGCTGAGTGCTCACTTCATCCCTCTCAGGGGCGGCCTCCTGCAGACCATCCAGCCAGGTGTTCCACAGAGGGACTGCGCTGCCGCCGTTGAGCACCATCACAGCCATGGCTGCGTCGTCCAGCATGGACTGGATCCCCCCCTCAGCCTCCTCCACCGCCTGGGCAATGGCCCCGGCAATTTTGGCCATGGTCAAGCCATGATCGGCATCGCCAAACTTGGAATCAATCTCTGTAAGCATATCTTCCGCAGCAATGACCTGATCACAGGCGTGCTTCAGCCGGAGGGAAAACGCTTCCTTATTCATATTACGGCCATCCTTCCTGTCAAGCGGGGGCTCAGCACTATGGCCTGCTCCAGCTTGTTACTTCTGTAATGTGATTCTATTCCCAGCTATAACAAATGTCAATAATGCAGTATATTTTCCATGCAATACACAGAATTTCTCCAGAGAATTAAGCAAATTATACAAAAATTTCTCGTGCTTTTCTTCTGTGTGGCCAATATTTAGTTACATATGTTACTTTTCATTTAATAATTCCTTGGCCAGCTCCGTCCGGACCACGATATGGCTGAACACGCCGGATCTCAGCGCTCCACGCAGGGCCCGCAGGCTGGTATTCGCCGAACACACGCCGATAATATTGGGACAGCGTTTCAGCTCCTCCAGAGGGATCTGGATAGCAAAGTCCTGGTCCGACTGGATCACCTTTCCAGCCTCATTGAAGTAGTACACCAACAGCCGCCCGCAGGTATGTTCCTGCTGCAGCAAGCTCCCATAGCGCACCAGAGAGGCAAAATCCGGACTGGAGGGATAGTTTCCGATGTTCACCAGGGCAGTGTCCATGCTGTCCCACTGAAGCTGGATCTGGCGGTAGACCTCCGTGGAGCACAGCAGCTGCTTCTCCTCCAAACTCTCCGGCAGGGCAGGCAGGTAGAGAAAGTGAGGGACCGCCCTCAGCTTTTCCGCCATTCGCCGGACATTCTCGTTGGACTGGTAGTTCCGGGCGGGAATACTGGCGTTGCCTACCAGGGGGCAAAGGTCGCTGACGGTGCTGCCCGGCTGGGGATTCTCCTCCAGCCAAGTCACCAGCTGGCCGATCAGGTGACCCCAGCCGATGCCAACCCGCCGGGCCCCCAATTCATGGAGCAGCTCTACCGCCCCCCGGGACAGGTTCTGGTTGGTCTGGTTGTCGTCCTCTCCATCCGGCGCCAGGCTCCCGCCCCGCAGGTGATAGATCCGGCACAGCCGGTCCAGGACCTGCTTATCCCGCTCCCCCGGCTCATGAATGACGATCTCCACAAGCCCCAGCTCCCGGGCTTCCCGGAGCATACGGCTGATCAGCGGGCGGGACACCCCCATTTCCCGGGCAATGTCGCTCTGCTTCTGATCCTCCAAATAATATCGTCTGGCCGCATAAGCCAGCCGCCGTTCCTTTTCCCCGCCGGTGTACATGGGCGCTCTCTCCTTTTTGTTACATATGTTAATCTTATCACACTCTTGCACAAATGCAACTCTTTTCTCCAGACGTTTCTCGTCTTTCTATCTAAAGGAAGATCAGATGTTTTGATTGTACGCCCCGTCCAAATCCGCTATAATCCACTTACTGAGATAATTAGTTCCCAAAAGGCAGCCATACATCTGACTGCGTATAAACAACAGGAGGTGCCGCCAATGGAATTTTCCTACTGCAAACTGGAGATTTTTCTCCCGGAGGACCACCTCCCCTCCCTGCGCCAAGCGCTCCAAAAGGTGGATGCGGGTCACATTGGCCAATATGACAGCTGTCTTTCCTATACCCCCGTCACCAGCTGCTGGCGGCCTCTGGCCGGTACCCACCCCTACCTGGGACGGGTAGGAGAGCTATGCACCCAGCCGGAGATCAAAGTAGAGGTCACCTGTCTGACCCGCAACCTGGAACCCACCCTGGACGCTATAAAGGCCATCCACCCCTATGAGGAGCCGGTCATCAATGTGATCCCGCTCTTGGCCGTGGGACTCTAGTATCTTTGCAGACAAATGCCCGGCAGCGAGGCTTCGCTGCCGGGCATTGTTATCCAAGAATCTCCAGTCCACGGAATCGGTTCAAGCAGGCAAAGATCTCCTGTTTTCTGGGTCGGGCCAGAAAAGGGACCCCCGGTCCACCCTCACACAGCGCCGCCACCCCCTGCTGTTCCAGCAGCCGGTCCAGTTCCTCCACCACCTGCCGCAGAGTCCGTCTGCCATCCAGCAGGTGCCTTGCGGCGTAGCACACACATTCCCCCAAAGCGGCAGACTGCTCCCCGTCTGCCAGCTGCTCCACATACCGAAGGTCGATGGTCTCCCGGTTCAGGGACACCCCGTCCCGGCCCAGTGTCTTTCGCTTCACCCGGCCGCCGCCCAGCTCTGGGATCGGCTTGGGCCGGCGGTCATAGCGGGGCTCCTCCGCCACCCGGGGCGGCTGTCCCTCCAGGGGGAACGCCGCGGCCTCCCCTTTGGCAAATTGAGTAATGTCCCGTGGCACATAGCGATCCATCTGAATAATGGTGTCGGCCACATGGAAATAGGCCCCCGAGCTTCCCGCTACCAGGATCGTGGAAAGTCCAAATTGGTCATAGAGCGCCCTGACCCTGTCCAGAAACGGTGTGATAGGCTCCATATCCCGGTGAATGACCCGCTGCATCAGCGCGTCCCGAAGCATAAAATTAGTGGCGCTGGTGTCCTCATCCATCAAAAGCAGGCGAGCGCCCGCCTCCATACTTTCCACCACGTTGGCCGCCTGAGAGGTACTGCCGCTGGCGTCTTCCGTGGTAAAATGAGCGGTATCTTTTCCGTTGGGCAGGTTTTGGATGAACATGGAGATATCCGTGCGGTGAATGCTCCGCCCATCCTCCCCACGGATTTTCATCGCAGTAGAGTCTGTGATGACATACTCCCGTCCATCGCCGGCAATGTGATCATACACGCCCAGCTCCAGAGCTTTGAGGAGGGTGGACTTGCCGTGATAGCCGCCTCCCACGATAAGCGTGATTCCCTTTTTGATTCCCATTCCGGTGATCTTGCCCCGGTGGGGCAGCTCCAGCGTCACAGCTAACCCCTCTGGGGATTGAAATGGGACAGCTCCTTTCATGGGCAGCTGGGAGACTCCCGATGCCCGGGGCAGGATGCTCCCATCGGCCACAAAGGCGCACAGCCCCAGTTTGGGCAGCATGGTACGGATATAGGCCTGGTCCTCCGCCAAATCAGCCGCCGCCTCCAGCTCCCGTGAGTTCCAGCTTTCATACAGCAGGGCCTTGGATACGCATTGAGGCAGCAGGTCAAACAGAATTTTTTTCAGTTCCCAGGCGTTGATGGTCCGCCCATTGGCGGGGAACCCCACTTCCAAGCGCAGCACCACGTCCCCGCTGTCCGGGTCCAGCGTACAGGCAGTGCGCTCCAGTACCTCCTGTCCGCAGCGGCTCAAGGTGATCAGCCCGCTGTGGCCCGAACCCTTGGCCTGGAACGACGCTCCAGCAGCCAGACGGCCAAAGCGCCGGATCAGGGTATCCTGGAGCGCAATGCGCCGACAGGCTGTCCGGTACAGCTCCGGCGGAAACGCCGCCCGCTTTCCCGCCACCCGCACGCTCACTTTGGAGGGAGCGGCAAAGGGGTCCCCCTGCACATGATCGACGGACAGCACATAGTCCGGAAAGCGGTATGCTCCCCTGGTGTCCTTATAGGCGGGATAGCTTCTTCGGTCAATGCGGTTCAAAATCTCATTCAGATCATTGGATGTCTGCACGGCACGTTCCCTCCCGGTGTATCACAGTTCCAGCCCCCCGCACCGCCGGTTTGGTCCGCACACGTTGCGGTCGGGCATCTGGGGAGCTGGTCATCATTGTACCTCAGGGTATACTTCCAGCGCAAGCCCGGAACCGGTCTGAACTTAGGATTTCCCCCTTGTGTCTTGCTGCGCGGCGTGGTAAAATAAAGATGATTTTTACTAAATGATTTTATTTTGGGAGGGACCACCATGCCCAAGGTCGCCTATACCGAAGAGGACCGCCAGCGCATCCGGCAGACATTGGTGTCCACGGCCCTGGAACTGATGGCCAAACAGGGCATTCAGCATACCACGGTGGAACAGGTATACCGGGCCGTGGGCATCTCCCGCACCTTTTTCTATACCTTTTTCCCCACCAAAGAGGATCTGATCGTGGAAATTCTCTACCTCCAGCAGCCAAAAATTTTGGCCTACGCCCAGTCGCTCATGGCTGACCCGTCACTCACCTGGCGGGAGGGAGTACTTCAGTTTTTCCGCTCCTGCTGCTACGGGGAGGAAAACGGAATCGCGGTGATGACCATCCAAGATCAGCAACTGCTCTTTCGTCGTCTTTCCTCGGAGAGCTACCGCCTGTTCCGGGAAAAACAGGAGCGGCTGTTTGGCCAGCTCCTCTCCTGTTTCGGCATACAGCCCAACCAGGCGCGTATTCAGCTGTTCACCAACATCAGCCTGACCGCCATCATCGTCCGCCGGGCCATTCCCGATGCCCTCCCCTTTTTCGTCCCGGAGGCCGGTCGGGACACGGTAGATTTTCAGATCAACGCTATTGTTGACTACCTGGAGCATCTCAAGGACACTCCCTTGCCCGCCTGAATCACAGTCCGCCCGATTCAGGCGGTTTTTCCCCGACTTAATAAAGACATTTTTCTGTTTTTATCTTTATTATAGGCAGCCGGACAGACATTCTGTTCCGGTTTCCACATAACTTATCTAAATCAACACAGGAGGAACATAGTATGGGATTTTTCAGCAAGCTGTTCAAAGGGCCGGAAGTGGATATGGAAAAGAGCCGCGCCAACGCCCAAAAAATGCGGGAACTGTTCAACGATGCCGTGGAAGACGGAAACAGCTACCAGCTGATCTTCGGCTATACCGAGGATGTCTCCCGCTTCAACTACGGGTTTGTCCACGGCAGCAAGACCAAAATCGGGAACCTGATCGTGGGCTGGAACGAGGCTGCGGAGACCATCGTTGCCGTTCCCACCGTCCCTGACCTCTCCGGCCGGGGCGAGCCTACCTTTTACCGCCGCTCTGAGATCCTAAAGGCCTATCGGAACAAATACCCCACCGATGCTTTTGTCATCTATCCGGACAAAAAGGGCTACATCGCCATCAATGCCTACGATTGGCTGGATGACGAAAGTCTCTATGTCTATGTTTCCCAGGAAAAGGAACTGGCCGCCTTCACCGACTTTTTCATGAACCGCTTCGCCACAAAATAAGCGGCCTTTGAAAGCTTGGTCCCAAAGCCGTTCACTCTGGCCGCAGTACATAGGCAGCCGCTGCCATCCAAACGCCTGCCCCGCTTTTCCCCGGACAAACCAGCTGTCCCCCTCTGAACCGGAACCGTTCAGAGGGGGCTTTGTTATGCCCCGGTGAGAAAAGGGGTTGTCGATACTGCGAAAAAAAGGGCTTGACTTCTTTTGTCTAATCTATTAGACTATTCTCAAGAAAGAAGTCTACTGCATTAGACAAGGAGGCGTTATGATGGAAATGCCAAAGATCCATGAGAGCGAATACCGCTTCTGTCTCATTCTGTGGGAGCGGGAGCCGGTGACCACCACCGAGCTGGTGAAGCTTTGCCAGGAACAGCTGGGATGGAAGCGCACCACCACCTATACCGTCATCAAGCGGCTGGGAGAGCGAGGAGTATTGAGCAATGAAAACGGCGTGGTTTCTTCCCTGATTTCAAAGGAAGAGGCCCAGGTATCCGAAATTGATGAGCTGGTGGAGAAAAAATTTCAAGGGTCTCTGCCCGCCTTTCTGGCCGCCTTTGCCCGGCGGCAGGCGCTGTCTGAGAAAGACATAGAGGAGATCCGGCGCATCATCGAGAAGTAAGGAGGGTGCGGCATGGAAACAATGTTTTTGAAGCTGGTCAATCTCAGCATCTCCGCAGGCTGGCTGGTGATGGCCATCTTGGTATTGAGGCTGGTGTTTCGCAAGGCCCCAAAGTGGATTTTTTGTCTTCTGTGGGCCCTGGTGGCCTTGCGCCTGGTGTGCCCCATTTCCATTGAGAGCGTCCTGAGCCTCATCCCCAGCGCCCAGACTCTGCCTCCCGAAATCCTGTACACGGCCACACCTCAAATCGACAGCGGAATCGGTGCCATCAACAGCGCGGTGAACCCCGTGCTGGGCCAGAGCATGGCCCCGGCGCCGGGCGCCAGCGCCAATCCTGCCCAGGTCTGGTCTTTTATCCTCTCCTGGGTTTGGATCGCAGGGGTAGCTGCCATGGTGCTCTACGCCCTTATGAGCTATTGGCTGGTCAAGCGCCGGGTCAATACCGCCACACTCCTCCATGAGAACATCAGGCAGAGCGAGCAGGTGGATACTCCCTTCGTGCTGGGACTCTTCCGCCCGGTGATTTACCTGCCCTACCGCATTGCGGAGGATGATTTGGAATACGTGATTGCCCATGAGCGGGCCCATATCCAGCGGAAGGACCACTGGTGGAAGCCCCTGGGCTTTGCGCTGCTGTGCATCTACTGGTTCAATCCCCTGCTGTGGGCGGCCTATGTGCTGCTGTGCCGGGACATTGAGGGAGCCTGTGATGAAAAGGTCATTCACGAAATGGGCCTGGACGACCGGCGGGGCTACTCCACCGCTCTGCTCCACTGCGGAGTGCGCCGCAAAGCCATTGCCGCCTGCCCCCTGGCATTTGGGGAGGTGGGGGTAAAGGAGCGGGTGAAATCAGTAATGAACTATAAGCGCCCTGCCTTTTGGCTGGTCGGGGCGGCACTGGTGGCCTGCGCGGCCGCGGCGGTATGCTTTCTCACCGATCCGCTCCCCAGCCGATATTTCCCCATGCAGGGAACAAACATTGCCGATCTTGATCCCCAGGAGATTGTAGAACAGATTGCCAAAATAGAGAAGCTGGAGGACGGTTCCAATCTGTACGTCAACGGGGACAATTTTGAGCTCGGCCTCACCAGCGACTTTCAATGGAAAGACTCAGGGACAGTACGCTTCTTCTATCTCCGCGATCAGCAGACTTACAGCGCCCAGCTGCGTATTTTCCCCGACGAGGGCAAGTATTTTGTGACTGAGGCCACTTTGTGGGAGGAGCAGGGCAGCCAGTTCTTGCTCCAGACCTATTTGGAGGCACTAAAATATCTGCCGCAGGACGTCATGCGGGAATGTACCCCTGAAGCGGAAGAATACTGTGTGTATCAGGTTGAGGATGGCACGCCCGCCAGTGAGAAACCCGTCTGGACCTATACGGCGGAGGGATCGGGAGCCACTTACGGCTGGGATATCCACCTGGCAGTGGCCCCCAGTTTCGGAGGGAGCGAGGCAACCCCAGCAAAGGAGGTGCACCACTTCTTTTACAGTGGGCAGAGTGACTCACCTGCCGTCACCAAATGGTTTGACTATACTGGTTCTCCCTCGGAGATGGACTGGGATGGGGAGCTCACCGCCCAAGTGCCACAGTTCCCAGGCGTGACCTTCCGCTATACTCCGGAACAGATCACCGCTGTTAGCCAGGTGGAGTGGCAGCTTCGCCCGCTCATCTCAGGTATGCCCATCTGGAACGGTTACTTCTGTGACCTCACCGGCGACGGTTTGCCAGAGCTGTGCGCCACCTTCAGCTGGGGTTCCGGTATGATCGACACCCGGGTGATCATTTATGACTACGCCAACAGCGCCAGTTATATGCTGCAGGACCGGGGCAGGTATGACTACTCCCTGCGGTATGAAGAGTCGGACGGATTCTTGTATGTGGACAGGCGGAAGTATATGGAGGATACCCTGGTGTCTTCCAACCGCCTGGCTTGCGTGGATGGGAGCATCCAGCTGTTGGATGTGGGTACAGATACAGGTACTTCCTTTACACAGCAGACCAGCACGCTCCCCGGCGACTATGATTTTAACCATGACGGGGTCCCGGAAGTCATGGAACTGACAACGTATTTTGTGGAATACACCTGCTATGAGCTTTTGGTCACTGAGCAGGACGGAACCGAGCTGTGGCGGGGAGAGGCATATCCCGTACATCCGGGCTACAACAGTATTTTCGCCTGCCGCCGGGAGGATGGGGACTACCTGCTCCAGTACCACCCCACCATGTACCAGGGCTACGCCACCTACGCCTATGAACTGTTTTCTCTGGACAAAGCAGGCAATCCCGTGACCGTGCAGGAAAACAGCGTCAGCTTTGATGTCAACTGGGGCACTCCCCTGCACGAGAGCTTTGACGCGGAAGCGATCGCTGATTTTATGGACGAGCTGAACGGCCTGCTGGGGCAAAGTAAGCTTCTCGTTACCACGGATGAGGCTCTGAATGGCATCGACCCGGAACACCCTCAGGACAACCTGCGGTGGCTTCAAAACACAACATCCCCCAGCGGCTTTTCCTATGATGAGAACAAATCCCTGCGGGAAAACCTATTGGAGTTTGCCCAGCTGATTGGCGCATAGCATACCAGCTCATTTGTCCGCACACAAAAATAACAAACAGGCGCCCCATCCGTTTCACGATGGGGCGCCTGTTTGCTTTGTACTGAAAGCCCCGCTGGTTACAAGGGCTTGCTGGCTTTGCTGTACTCCTCTTCACTGACCGCCTCCAACCACTCATTGGAGCAGTTCTCACCGGGCACCTCCAGCGCCAGGTGGGAAAACCAGCTATCCGGGGCGGCGCCGTGCCAGTGCTTCACACCCACAGGGATGTTGACCACATCTCCCGGGCGCAGCGCCCGGGCCTGCTGCCCCCACTCCTGGTAAATACCATGGCCCGCCACACACAAAAGGATCTGTCCGCCCCCCTGGTCAGCGCAGTGGACGTGCCAGTTGTTCCGGCAGCCCGGTTCAAAGGTCACATTGTATACCCCGACCTGAGCGGTGGAGAGGGGCTGGAGGTAGCTCTTCCCCACAAAATACTGGGCAAAGCCGTCGTTGGGCGCTCCGATGGGAAACACCATCTCCTGCTGGTGCCGGGCTTTGCCATCCTCCCCCATTTCCTCCGCCCAGACCTCCTTGGCCATGCGGAACGCCGCCCATGCCTTGGGCCAGCCGACGTAAAAAGCCGCGTGGGTGAGGATCTCCGCCATTTCCTGTCGGGTAATGCCGTTTTGTTTCGCGGTGGTCAGGTGGTACTGGAAGGAACTATCCACCAGACCCTGGGCCATCAGGGCTACCACCGTAACCAGAGAGCGGTCCCGGAGGGAGAGCTGTTCCTCCCGGCTCCATACCTCGCCGAACAGCACATCATCGTTTAACTGGGCAAATTTGGGGGCAAACTCCCCCAGGGCGTCTCGGCCCGCCGTCTGCTTGACTGCCATGTTGAATGCCTCCTATGCAAGTGAAAAAGTGACTTGAACCGTCCCCGCCCCCAAAATTTCCTCCAAGTCAGTGGGGTCATCGATGGTGGCCAGCTTAGTAAAACTCCAGGTGTTGGTTCCGTAATAGATGGTGATCTGATTGCCCTGGTAGAGGATCACATCTCCGGGCTGGGTGGTGATTTGCCGGTCGTCTCGGGTCAATGTTGTGCCCAGCGGGCCCACCTTTTCAAAGCCGCCGTAGTCCTCCATCTCAATGGTCACCGGCCCCTGCCCAAGCAGCTGTCGGAATTCCTCGGCAGAACAATTATCTTCAAAGGTGGCCAGCAGCTCCACGTCCCCTACGGTGATCTTCAACGCGGATTCCTCCTCTTGGGTGGCATCTTCTGTGGATAGCTGGGAGCCAACGGTCTCTGACTGTGATGCCCCCGCCTGATCCGACGGCACAACAGGCTGCGCCGTGGCTTCTCCATTTCCACAGGCGGACAGGCCCAAAATGGCAAGGAGCATACAGAAGATTCTTGTCATAGCTGCCTACCTCCCCGCCATATGTTATTTGAAGTAGTTCCGGAAGAACTGCTCGATCTTGTCAAAGGGGATGATATCCTTCCGGTCGTACAGGTCAGTGTGGACCGCACCGGGAATGAGGAGCAGCTGCTTGTTATCGGCATAGGGACTGTCTTTTACCATCTGGGCAAAGGTGTCCTTGCTGAAGTAGCAGGAGTGGGCCTTATCTCCGTGGATCATCAGCACCGCACTGCGGATCTCATTGCTATAGTGCAGGATGGGCATATTGAGAAAGGACAACGATGAGGTCACATTCCAGCCGTCACCCGAATTAAGGGAGCGCTCCGTGTAGCCCCGCTGGGTTTTGTAGTAGTCGTAGTAATCTTTAACAAAAAACGGAGCATCCTCGGGCAGCGGATCTACAACGCCCCCCGCCCGGGCGCAGACGCCCGCTCTGTAGTCCTCCGTCCGCTGGGCGTTGAGGGCTTTTTTCATCTCATATCGGGCCTGCTCACTGTCGGCGGCGTCAAAATAGCCCTTGGCATTGACCCGGGTCATATCATACATGGTGGCGGTCACGGTGGCCTTGATCCGGGTGTCCATGGCGGCGGCGTTGAGGGCCATGCCTCCAAAGCCGCAAATGCCCAAAATGCCCACCTGCTCCGGGTCCACAAAGTCCTGGGTCGCAAGGAAGTCCACCGCGGCGGAAAAATCTTCCGTGTTGATATCGGGAGAGGCCACATTCCGCGCCTCACCGCCGCTCTCCCCAATAAACGATGGGTCAAAGGCCAAAGCGGCAAAGCCCCGGCTGGCCAGCTCCTCGGCGTACAGTCCGGCACACTGCTCCTTCACCGCTCCAAAAGGGCCAGCCACCGCCACAGCGGCCAGTTTTCCGGCCACTCCGTGGGGCAGATACAAATCCCCCGCCAGCTCGATGCCGTAGCGGTTATGAAAGCGCACCTTTTCCCGCTGTACGCTGTCCCGCAGAGGGAAGGAATATCCTTGATATCTGGAATTCATATATATGTTCCTCCTCAGACGTGCTTACCCATTTCATAGGCCCGGTTTCGTGCGGGATGTCCCTGAATTTCTCCCACTGCGGTCACGCCGCCGGCAAACACAGTCCCGGCCAGATGCGCCCGCTCAAAGCAGTCGATCCAGCCCTGCAGGCCGGTGACCGCTCCATCCACCGTGTGCTCATCCTCTTCCGCCGCGGCGGCCAACAGGTAAATGTCCCGGAATTGGTAGTCAGACGGGAACAGGGGATTGGCCCGGTCCAGCATGGTCTTCATCTGGCCGCTCATCCCATAATAATAAATGGGGGTGGCAAAGGCAATCACGTCAGCCTCGCGCATTTTTTCTACGATAGCCTGGGCATCATCATGGATGATACAGCGCTGGGTACTCTGGCAGGTGAGACAGCCCTTGCAAAACCCAATGGTTTTGTCATACAAGGAAATTTTCTCCGCAGCATTTCCCGCTTCTAGGGCCCCGCGGACAAATTCGTCTGCCAGGACATCGGAATTGCCGCCCTTTCGAGGGCTGGTGGAGAGCACCAAAACCTTTTTGCTCATGATAGTTCCTCCTTAAACTGGCGCATAATTCTTGCCGGTACACCGCCTACAATGGCATTTTCCGGAACATCCCTGGTGACCACCGCCCCGGCGGCGATAATGGCGCCGTCACCGATGGTCACGCCGGGCAGAACAGTGGCATTGGCGCCGATCCAGACGTGCCGCCCGATACGGATGGGTGCAGGAAGCATACTGCTGCGGTCCTCTGGTGGAATGGCGTGGTTGAGGGTGGCCAGCACCACATTGTGGCCGATGAGCGAGCCGTCCCCAATAAAAATGCCGCCCTGGTCCTGAAACTTGCACCCCATGTTGATAAAGACCTGCTTGCCCACATGGATGTTCTTTCCACAGTCGGTATAAAAGGGAGGGAACAGCCCAAAGCTCTCGTCTACCGGCCTGCCAATCAGCTCAGAGAAGAGGGCACGCAGTTCTTCCGGCTCATGGTAGCGGCCGTTGATTTCCGCCGTGATCCTCAGGGCCTCCTGGCTGACGCCATGCATAAACTGATGGGCTTCACTGCCCCCCTGGACCTTTTTCCCCTGGTTCAGATGGTCCAAAAATGCTTCTAAATCCATGTTTTTCTCCTGTTCTTTGTTTTGAGTTAATTGTAACATCGCTCAAATTGAATAGCAAATACCTATACAGAATACCTTATTATGCTTGAAAGCTATATCTAGTTTATGGTATCATCCAATCAACAGGAGGTAAAAAGGATGGAGTTGCGAGTATTGCACTATTTCCTGGCTGTGGCACGGGAGCAAAATATCTCGGCCGCCGCCCAGTCCCTGCATCTTACCCAGCCCACCCTCTCCCGGCAGCTGAAAGAACTGGAGGAGGAATTGGGCAAACAGCTGATGATTCGGGGCAGCCGGAGCATTTCCTTAACAGACGAAGGAATGCTGCTGCGCAAACGGGCGGAAGAGATCTTGGAGCTGGTGGACCGGACCGAACAAGAAATCACCCAGTCCAGCAATGCCATCAGCGGAGATATTTACATCGGAGCCGGAGAGACAGACGGGGTGCGCCAGCTCATTCAGACTGTAAAACGTCTTCAGGAGTCCTCCCCCGGCATCCGGTTCCATATCGTCAGCGGGGACGCTGTGGATGTATGCGAGCGATTGGACAAGGGGCTTT
The DNA here is from genome assembly GCA_944383195.1 of uncultured Oscillospiraceae bacterium. GTDB lineage: Bacteria > Bacillota > Clostridia > Oscillospirales > Oscillospiraceae > Lawsonibacter. The sequence goes on along the minus strand of CALWOP010000011.1, from coordinate 12,786 downwards.
TGGATTTCGGCGTCCTTCTGGGCGACATTGACAAAATAAAATATCAATATGTGGAGCTGCCCACGAAAGATACCTGGGGCGTTCTCATGCAGCGCAGCAGTCCTCTGGCCCAGCAATCCGCCGTCTCTCCCCGGGACTTGTGGGACAAGCCCTTGATCCTCTCCCGCCAGGTGGACAACAAAAGCGGCCTGTACCGCTGGCTGGGAAAGGAGCCCTCTGAGCTTCACACCGTCGCCACCTATAACCTCATCTACAACGCCTCTTTGATGGTCGATGAGGGGATGGGATACGCCTTTACATTGGACAAGTTGGTAAACACCACCGGCAGCGGCCTCTGCTTTCGGCCTCTGACCCCCAAGCTGGAGCTTGGAATGTATCTGGTCTGGAAAAAATCTCAGGTCTTTTCCAAGGCGGCAGAGGCATTTTTGGAGCGCGTACGAAATCAGCTGTCCTGCCCTCAAGAGGAGCTGGGTTGATGCGGCCCACGCTCTCCCCCTCTTGTACCCGGTACAGCCGCCTGACCCGGCCTCAGCGGACCAAGGGGCAGTTATTTGGTAAATTAAGGTTTTTTATCGTATCTCTTCTTGACGAGCAGGACATTTGTATCTATGATAGAATCATCCAAACATAAGGAGGATGGCTATGCAATATGAGATAACAGGCGGCGCGTTCCCCGTGGTCGTATGTAACCTGCACAGTGGGGAGCAAATGATCACCGAAAGCGGCTCCATGGTCTGGATGTCCCCCAATATGCAAATGGAGACCTCTGCCGGAGGGTTAGGCAAGATGTTTTCCCGGGCCTTTTCCGGCGAAAGTATCTTTCAGAACATTTATACCGCCCGGGGCGACGGTATGATCGCATTCGGCTCCAGCTTTCCCGGCAAGATCATCCCCCTGGAAATCAGCCCCGGCCGGGAAATGATTCTTCAGAAAAAGTCTTTTTTGGCCAGTGAGGCAGGGGTGGAACTGTCTATCCATTTCAGCAAAAAGCTTGGCGCCGGTTTCTTCGGCGGCGAGGGTTTCATTATGCAGCGTCTCTCCGGACGGGGCACCGCTTTTGCGGAAATCGATGGAGAGCTGGTGGAATATGACCTTGCCCCCGGGCAGCAGCTGGTGGTGGACACCGGCAATGTGGCCGGATTTGAGCCCACTGTGTCCATGGAGATCCGGCAGGTTCCGGGACTGAAAAATATGTTCTTTGGCGGCGAAGGGGTCTTCAACACGCTGCTGACGGGACCTGGAAAAGTGTGGCTTCAGACAATGCCGATTTCCAGCGTCGCCCTGGCGATCCGCCCCTTCATCCCCACCGGGAACGGTTAAATCGTCCATACCCCATTACTTATATATCATTCAAACCAGAAAACCTCCGGCTGGGCCGGAGGTTTTCTGGTTTTTCCTCTGTATTCGCTTTCCTGGCAAAAGACTTGGTGGGCACGGTACTAAGTCGCCTTCGTTCCTTTGCGGTAGCTTCCAGTCCTTCCCCCACACCATATGCTTTACGTGACCTTATCACAGAAAAAGGCCGGGCACTTGGCTATACTAAGTCCAAACAAAGGAAAGGAGCTGACCGATATGGCGGCTATCAATTTGACCAAGGAGCAACTTCAACAGGCAATGGACGGGGACAAGCCCGTTTTAGTGGATTTCTGGGCGCCCTGGTGCGGCTATTGCCGCCGGATCGGTCCCGCTTATGAAAAAATTGCCGAGGAATATTGCGACCAGCTCGTAGTGGCCAAGGTCAGCATCGACGAAGAGGAGCAGCTTACCCAGGCCGAGCAGGTGGAGATCATCCCCACCTTGATTCTGTACAAGAACGGCACAGCGGTGGACCGGGTGGTCAACCCCGGGTCCAAGGCCGCCATGGACCAATTTATTCAGCAGGCCCTGGCAAAGTAAGGAGGCGCCACCGATGAACGAATCTCATGTCTACGATATGATCGTGGTAGGGGGCGGCCCCGGCGGTTACACCGCAGCCCTATACGCCGCCCGGGCGGGGCTTGATACACTGGTATTGGAGAAGCTTTCAGCCGGCGGGCAAATGGCTCTGACCGAGCAGATCGACAACTACCCCGGGTTTGAGGACGGGATCGACGGCTTCACCCTAGCCGAGAAGATGCAGCAGCAAGCGGAGCGCTTCGGCGCCAAAAGCAAGTACGCCCAGGTGGAACGCATGGACCTCACCGCCTCCCCAAAGGTGCTGGAGACCAGTGAAGGTACTTTTTATGGAAAAACTGTAGTTTTGGCCACCGGCGCCACACCCAGAACGCTGGGGCTGGCAGACGAGGCCGCTCTCACCGGCCGGGGCATAGCCTACTGCGCCGCCTGTGACGGGATGCGCTACAAGGGCAAAACCGTGGTAGTTGTGGGGGGCGGAAACTCCGCCGCCGCGGATGCCATGCTCCTCAGCCGCACCGCCAAAAAGGTGATTATGGTCCATCGACGGGACACCCTGAGAGCCACCAAAATCTATCACGCCCCACTGATGCAGGCGGAAAACCTCACATTTTACTGGAACAGTGTTGTCACAGAACTGCTCCACACGGACAGTCTCACCGGCATAACACTGAAGAATGTGCACACAGGAGAACAGACCAGCCTTCCCTGTGACGGTGTTTTCATCAGTGTGGGCAGAAAGCCCGCCACCGAGCTGGTCCAGGGACAGCTAAAACTGGACCCCAACGGCTACATCCTTGCAGACGAGACCACAAAAACCAATCTCCCCGGTGTCTACGCCGTGGGCGATGTGCGGACGAAACCCCTGCGCCAGGTGGTGACTGCGGTGGCCGATGGCGCCACAGCCGTCCATATGGCCGAAGCATATTTGTCAGGAGGCGAATAAGATGAAAAAACACATGAAACCATGGCTGCGCCCGGCTTTGTTTACCCTGGGCGGCGTGCTGGCGGGTCTGGGCTACTACTACTTTGTAGGCTGCTCCACCGGGTCCTGCGCCATTACCTCCAACCCGTTCAGCTCTATGCTGTACATGGGGCTCATCGGCTGGCTGCTCTCTGGAGCTCTGACCCCGTGCTGCAGTGGAAAAAGCTGCAAACGATAATTGAGCCTATAACCCATACCAGCCGCAGGCAAACCGCCTGCGGCTGGTTTTCTCATCGCACCTTGGGCAAGCCGTACCTTTCCCATTGCCAGCCAGCACCATTCATGCTATGATGGAGCCATTCAGTGAGGAGGTGCTTTTATGGCACTGCACATTGTGCGAAACGATATCACTACGATGAAGATGGATGCCATTGTCAACGCAGCCAACGAAAGTTTGCTGGGCGGCGGGGGCGTGGACGGCGCCATTCATCGCGCCGCCGGGCCGGACCTGCTCAAGGAGTGCCGCACCCTGGGCGGCTGCAAAACTGGCCAGGCCAAAATCACCAAGGGCTACCGCCTGTCCTCCAAGTTTGTGATTCACACCGTTGGCCCCATCTGGCGGGGAGGAAGCCATGGTGAGCGGGAGCTGCTGACCAGCGCCTATCGTTCCTCTCTGGAATTGGCCCTGCGCAATGGATGCGAAACGGTGGCCTTTCCTCTCATTTCCTCCGGGGTATATGGCTACCCCAAGGAGCAGGCCCTGCAGGTGGCGGTGGACACCATCGCAAGCTTTCTGCTCACCCACGATATGACCGTCTATCTGGTCATCTTCGACCAGGACACTTACGCCATGGCCGGCAAACGCTTTGCCGCCTATCTGGATGACCACTGCACAAAATAGCGCTTGCTCCTGTCTGCTGTAGTGCAGCGTTCAACACGATCGAGGCCCTGTCCTCCTCTGGGCAGGCCCTGCTGGGAGGTTTCTGTCATGCCCCGAACCGATGTCACGCAAATGCCCTTTGCCAAGCTCTATCCTCTCCTGGTGCAAAAGGCAGAGAAAAAGGGCCGCACCCGTGAGGAGGTGGACCAGGTCACCGCCTGGCTCACCGGATATACCCCGGAGGAGCTCGCCCGCCTGGAGCGCTCCGACACCACCTACGGTGACTTTTTCCAAAACGCCCCCGCCATGAATCCAAACCGCACGCTGATCACCGGAAGCGTATGCGGTATTCGGGTGGAGGAGATCGAAGATCCCCTGATGCGGGAAATTCGCTACTTGGACAAGCTGGTGGACGAGCTGGCCAAGGGCAAGGCCATGGAGCTCATTTTGAGAAAATAAGTTCCTTTTCCAAGGAAATATACAAAGAATAAAATCCCCCTGTCCGTACAGGTATCAGTACCGGACAGGGGGATTTCTCATTTTAAATATTCCTTGGGGGACAGGCGCTGTGGGTAATCTCAGTTTCAGATGGGCACGGCAGTACAGGCCCTTACATCTGCCCCTTCCAGACCCGGGCCAGAATGTCTTTCAGTACCAGCAGCGCATCGGTATGATTGTAGCCGTAATCCACCCGCAGCTGAGTGAGCATCTCCCGCAGCTGTGGGGCGTAGTCTTGAATACGCACCGTTTTGTGGTAGGTGGCCAGTACCGGGTACTTCTTGCTCCAAACTTTGTTCCAGTCGATCCGGGCCTGGGCCTCATCGCTGACGCTCTCGATCATCTGCTGGGCCTGCTGTTCATCAAAATCGTACTCAATAAGCTCATCCAGGGTCATGTGATAGAGCATGGCCAGCCCCTTGGACTGGCGGATGTCAGGCAGGGTCTCATTGGTCTCCCACTTGGAGATGGTCTGCCGGCTGACCCCCAGTTTCTTTGCTACATTCTCCTGGGAGAGTCCGCTCTTTTTTCGGGCGTGATACAGGCTGCTTCCCAAACTCATGATACGTTCCTCCTGTTCTTACGGTTTCTGTGTTCCAGTATACCGTCCGGACCGACAAACATCTACCAAGGAAAGCCGTCACTTTCGCCCGGTTTCCTGACATGACTCCGGTTTTCTCCAGATGTAAGTGCCAGCTCAGCCCAGCTCGCCCGCCTGGATGCGGCGCTTCAAGTCCAGGACTTTTTTCTCGATTTGCTCCATCACAGCGAGAAACTCCCGGTCTTCCTTGCCGCTGGGGTCGTCCAGCCCCCAGTCCTCCCGGTGGGAGCAGGGCATGGTGGGGCACTGGACATTGCAGCCCATGGTGACCACGATGTCCACGGCCGGCAGCTGGGAAAGATGTTTATTGTGCTGGGTCTGCTCCATGTCGATGCCGTAGACCTGTTTCATCAGGCGCACGGCATCCGGGTTGATCCGGTCGCCGGGCTCAGTACCGGCGGAAACGCTCTCAAACACATCTCCAGCCAGCTGTTTTCCCAGTGCCTCCGCCATTTGGCTGCGGCAGGAGTTGTGGACGCAGAGGAAGGCTACCTTCGGCTTTTTATGATTGGCCGCGGAGAAGGGACAGCGCTTTCCGATGCACTGGTTGTTGCGGGGGCTATGGGAACAGACGGGGACCGTGCGTTCCATCTCCACTCCCAGGTGCTCCCGGACAAAGTCAACGGCCGCCAGAACGGCCAGAACGGAATCCCGCTTGCAGCATCTGGGGCCGCCCACCTTTCCAATGCTGTCCAGGGCCCGGGCGGTCATCTGATTGCTCAGCCCCCAGGGCTCCCCGGCCAGGGGCGTGGACTTTGTGACAATGGACAGAAACTGCCCCGTGCTGATTCCCGCTCCGCAGGCGCCCCAGAAGCCGCAGGCCCCGCCGGGGACCTGTTTTCCACGGCTGTACATCTCCCGGAGGGCCTGCTCCAGCTCCAGCTGCCCGCCCGCGTTTCGGTAGGCCGTGAGCAGAGCCGCCCCCACCATCACATGGTGCTCCGGGCCATGCATATGGCAGAAAGGCAGCTCCATCATCCGATGAAGGATGACCACAGGATTGGCGGAAGTCTCAGCAAGACACAGCCCAAAGATAGCATCCATACCCTGGGTATGGCAGTCATCGCAGACATAGTGGCCGTTGGTACAGCGTGTCTTGCTGGGTTCTTTCTTATGGCAGACGGCGCATTCCATGACCTCGTCTTGTATGAGGTACTCCAAAGGCGCCTTGCAAATCAGACATTCTTCTTTGTTCAACGCTCTGTCTCCTTCCTTTTTGTTCCGGATTTCTCTGCTGCTCCATTGGGATTCCAGCAAGCCCTCCCCATAGCAGGAAATTTTTCCCCTGTCTGCAATAAACAGGCCCGGCGGCGCATTAAGAAGACAGAAGGGATCAATACCCAAACACAAAAGGGAGGAACCATATTATGTGGAAAAATTTAAACAAGAACATTCGTGTCCTGATCCTGGCCGGGGTCGGATTGGTAGCAGTGGCGGCAGCTATATTCATCGGCGCTCTGGCCATGCGCGTGGATGTGTCGAAGGCCCGCGAAAGCGCCTTGGCCGCCGCAGGCGGCGGCGAGGTCATTGGTCAGGAAATCGACCAGGAGGGGCTCTGGAACGAATATAGCTTCGACATCATGAGCAGCGATACCTGGTATGAGATCGAAGTCAACGCCTTTGGCCAGGTGACCAGCCTGGAAAGCAGCCGTGGCGGGTCCGGCTCCTACGGCCATTGGGATTGATCGCCCTTGAAAACGCCGGCTCCCCAAGCCGGCGTTTTTCCATGCTCACAGGGAAAAACCGATCCGCTCCTGCCCCGACCCATGGCCTTCAAATCCCACACATCGGCTGAGGCGGGTATTGACGGCATGATCCAGCAGAGGCTGGGCCTGGCTGGCCGTATCCAGGCACAGATCCAGCGCCATCACATCCTCCCAGGCCCGGTTGAGAAAAGCTACCTCCCGCCGCCCGTGGGTGCGGGTGAGCTCCATCTCCCCAGCACGGCAGAGATATTGTTCCACCTGCTTTTGTGAAAAACCGGCAGAGGTCAGGCTATCCTTAACCCCCTGCCGGAACAGCCCGGGTAAATCCTCCCACTGAGCTGCCGTCACGTCCCAGCGCACAAAGGTGTACCGGCTGTGGCAGTGGACCGCCAGCAGGCTCTTGCGTCCTCGCAGATCAATCACATGAAGGTCCCAGCAAAAGCGCCGGTCCGGCTCAGTGCCGTAGGGCGGCGGATGGATCTTTCGGAACCGCTGGAGGGGAAAGGTGAGTCCCAATTCCATCACTGCACCTCATGGGGAATGGTGACCTTCTCTACTTGAATGGCACCACCGGACAGCTCCGCCATCATCATGGTGATCTCCTGATGGAATCGCCTCGGGCCGCAGGAGCCGGGGTTGAGCCAAAGGATGCCGTCCTTCTCCTCCTGCACATACTTGTGGGAGTGCCCAAATACCACCACATCCACGCCGGAAAGATCCGCCGGAACCTCTTTTTTGTTGTGGACCATGTAAAAGTTCACTCCGCCCAGGGTAACGGTAAGATCGTGGGGAATGTCCTGTGCCCACGCCTTGTCGTTGTTGCCCCGGACGATGTAGAGCGGGGCATACCGGCTCAGTTCCTCTACGATTTCTTGCCGGTTGATGTCTCCGCCGTGGAGAATGGCGTCGGCAGTTTTCAGCCGTTCCACCACTTGGGGCCTCAGCAGGCCGTGGGTATCGGAGAGAATGGCGATTTTCATGGGATGGGTCTCCCTTCCTGTGTAAGCTGCCCCCAGTATACCAGATTTTCCGGTTGGCCGGAAGAACTATATTTTCTCTTGACACCGCCCCTGCCAGACCCGCCGCACAGCTTAGGAAAGGGACCGTTTTTCAGCAGGGAAATTTATTTTTACTGAAAAAGTGCCCGCCATCCGGCGGGCACTCAGGCTGTGCTCTCAGCACAGACGATTTTTTACATCCCGGTAAAACTGGCAGGCATTTTCCAGGTCCCGCTGGTTGGGGCGGCCCTTGGCAATGCCGCCCACCAGCTTAAAGGGGCCGAAGGTATCATACCCTTTGCAGGAAAACTCCCCTAATACTGGACAATTCTTTTCCACAGCAATCTCCTCCGCTGCCTTTGCCCCGCTGCCCTTGGCTCCGCCGTAGGTATAGACAAAGAACACCGGCTTGCCCTGGGGCAGGTACTGCCGGGCAAAGGCCAGCACACCGCTGTGAAACGCCCCGAAGTAGATCCCAGAGGCAAAGCCAATGCAGTCATATTCCTCCAGTCGGACGCTCTGGCGGGCGGTCACATCCACCAGCTCCACTTCCCCCTCCCCTGCCATGGCCTCCAAGACCTTCCGGGTGTTTCCATGGTGACGGGAGTAGTAACAGATGACAGTTTTCATGGCTCGCTCCCCCCCCACTCAGCGTCCTCGTCCAGGGCTTCCACCAAAAAGCTCACCGGGCGGAAACCATCATTGCAGGAAAGCATGGCGGATTTTGGATTTTTCATCCAGCCATCATAGAAATTCCCTCCTCCATGGCTCAAAGCCAGCACAAAGGGAGAGAGGGTGTCCCAGGCGCTCTGGCAAAATCCACTGGGTTTTTCCCAGCCATTGGCGATGAACACCTGCCCCACCTCCATGTCACAGGCGTGGGAGATGGGGTTTTCATACTGGGCCATTAAATCTTTATACTCGGAGATTCGCATGACGGTGATCTTACATTTTTTCATATGATGATCCCCTCACAGTGATCAATTTCATGCTGAATGATCTGGGCCGTCCAGCCGGTAAAGGTTTTCAGCCGTTCCTGGAACTTCTCATTCTGCCAGCGCACCTTGATGGTCTTCCAACGTTTGGCCGGACGGATACCGCTGAGGGAGAGGCAGCCCTCTTTCGCATCATAAGGCCCGGATTTTTTGATGATCTCCGGGTTGAACATGACCATGTAGCTGCCCTCGTCATCAAAGGCAATGATGCGCTTATTCTCGCCGATCATGTTAGCGGCCATCCCTACGCAGCCATTTTTGTGGTGCTCCAGCGTCTCCAGCAGGTCTTGGGCGATGGCACGGTCCTCCGGCGTGGCAGGCTCCGCTTTTTGAGCCAAAAAAGCCTCATCTTTACAGATTTCTCGAATCATGGTTGGTTCTCCTTATGTTCTTGCTCATCACATCCCTGCTCATACGCTCCTCCATGCCCATCCAGCCGCGCTTGCAGCCCGTTGACGAACCGGCACAGGTGAAAGCCGTCACATACCGCGTGGTGCACCTGCACTGCCAGAGGCAGCAGGGTCTTACCGTCCTCTTCACTGTACTTCCCCATGGTGAAAATGGGCAGCAGGTAATCATAGCCCTTCTGAAGGTTCAGGTTAAACCCCTCAAAGCCGGCCCAGGGAAGCATGGACACGGGAAACGTATTTTCCGGTGTACCTGGCTTGGCCTCCAGGCCGGGATTGCCTCCATACTGATCCATGTCCCGCCGGTATGCTTCGCAAAAGGCCTCATAGTCGGGCGTATACTCCGTCCAAAGGTTGGAAAAAGTCTCGCTGTCCTTATGGAAAATCGTGTAACAGGGGTGCATCCGGTCATAGACCCCCAGCTGCCCCGTCCCATCCAGTGCCATACGGAACTGCTCCCAGCAGTTCACCTCTGCAGCAATATGGTACAGCATGGTAGGATATAATTTCTGGCCTTGTCTGCGCAGTCTGGTAATGTCCAGCTTGAACACCGCACTATACGTACAGGGAATTTGGGAAAAGTAGTGGTCAAAGTACTCCTTTCGGGCCCAGTTTTCCCGGTCGATGGGGGTAAATTTCATCTTATTGATTCCTCCTTGCCGATGGTATGGCCGTTCCGGGATGCCCCGGTGCTGGATGTCCTCATCACGTCATCGTTTGATCTGTTTCACAAACAGAACATAAATCAAAATGCCATCTATGATCCAATCATAAAACCGAAACCCATCAAAAATGATAATGCTGGACAGTACCGACACCAGCACAATACCGGCACTGATAAGCCTTGGCCAAAGGCCTTTCTCCTTGGTAAGCCAGGCAAACCAAGCAAAAACCGGCGAGCAAAGGGCGAATACCGTCCACCCCCCGATGATGGTCCCGCTGTAGACCCCGTTAGTCACCATGGCAGCCCCATAGTAAGTCAGCAGCATCCCAACACAAAACGGAAGGATATTACACATGGCTTTCTTTCCGGTACTGCTGTAAACGGAAATCAGTACGCCAAGTAAAATCCAAATCGCCAGCTGGGAAAACACATTGCCCAGATTTGTAGTCGTAAGGTCCAGCCACCGGCTGAACCCCCCCAACGCAAAACCCGTGATCAGCATCCCTATAGGATTCAGTATTACTCTTTTCATCCTGTGCAGCTCTGTCCCTCTTCCTCGTCATGACTCGTCCCATGTCCAAGCCAATGGTCCTTCCTGCGCCGGGCCTCCTCGTTTCTGCAATATGCCCGACAACGCCTGTGTTGTGTGCAAAAACTTTTCTGTATAGCGGTTATCATGCGGCATCCCAGCGGGACAAAAGTCTGTCCGCCGCCAGGCGGTGGAACACAGCCACAAACAGCAGGGCAAATGTCACCCCCAGAATCGTATCAACGATTCGCAGAACCACTGCGCCCCCAAGTCCATAGATCCCCGCGCCCAGCATCAGCGCGCCAAAGCAGTTCATGGCTGTTTTATAGCGGTAATCTGTACAGAATCCCAGGCAAAGCCCACCAAACGGCCCCATCAGCGAATGGAACGCCTCAGGCGTTACCAGGTAAAGCAGGTAAAACCCACAGCAGCCGACCACTGCCCCCACAATCCGCTGGCGAAACCGGACAATCACGCTGCTGGAGTATGGATATTCTGACAACAGGGATGCGCAGGCAAACCCCATCCACATGAACCGCTCTACCCCAAACGCCTGTCCCGCCGTCAGGATCAGGCTCACTCCCAGGGCCATACGCAGCTGCCAAAGATGGACCAGAGTGGATGGATCAAAGCTCCGTATCACTGTGCCAAACCGCACGGTGTGGTGATGCGTTCTGTGCTTGGCCAATAAAATCGCACCGCAGATCAAATACCCTGCCAGCGCCAAAAGTCCTCTGCGAAAAAGCGCTTCACCAAAGACCGGGTTCCCGGCCAGATAGATATAGGCAAAGCTGTATAGACCGCCGTTTCCCATTTCTGGCCGCTGGGTGGTCATATAGAGCAGGGCAAAAAAGGCCACGAAGTGCAATGGGATCAGCAAAAACCAGGGAAGCATTGCCGCCGCGCTGGGCACCAGCACCAGAATGGCCAGCACTGCTGCCAGGGTCCCCAGGGAGTCCCCCCACACAGTATTCAAAATTGACAAAGCGGATGCCCAGCATCATGCAAAATAGGGCCACCGCCAAAGGGGTATTATCAGCGCCAAACACGCTGGACAGCAAACTGATAAATACAATGGCAAAGGCCACGATCAGAACCGACCGCACTGCCATGGCTATCCAGTAATAGGCCTTCTCCCGCCCCGTTTCACAGCCGGCAATTTTCCGCTTCAGTATGGCAGGGTCCATCTGTAGGGCTTGATAAAACTTCATTGTCACAGGTATTTTCCCGTCCTTTCTCCATATGAGCGGCAAGTCTGTCCGCATAATACATAAACGCCTCAAAATCCTCCCCGGAGCTTCGCCACAAATCATAAAAGGGCTGCAAAATACTTTCGTAGCCCTTTTTCAATTCGGCCAGGCCGGTTTCTGTTATAAACAGCCGGTAGCTCCGCTCGTCCGCAGTCTGACGCTGTTTGCGGATGCAGTTTTTTTCAAAGAGGGATTTTAAACAGCGGCTTACCGCCTCTTTCTTCATACCGCTGTTCTGGCTGAGCAAAATGGGCGTGTTTTGTTCCGGACACAAATATAAATGGGCCAGCAATTCACATTCGCTGGCCGTCAGCAAAGATTTGCGCACGGGGAGCAATGAGCGCATGATCTTTTGCAGCTGTTGCTGGCAGTGCATCATATCCGTCCACTCCATTTTACTCTCCAGCCCTTCATTAATTAACTTTGTTAAGTATATGATAAATGACCCCATATGTCAACTGTCGGTACAGCACAAATTTCCAGGTTCAGCTTGTCCCAAAATTGACCCATAGGCGCTCAAAAACAGGCCGCCCCGTGTCAATCACGGGCCGGCCTGCGCTTCTGTTTGGATGGCTTTTTATCCTTTTTATAAAAATTGACCTTCACCATCGTATCTCAACTAATTTGAGGAACTCCATCTTCCTTTCATCAGTATTATATTGCCTCACAGCACCAACTGGAACTCAAACCAGTCGCCTGTACGACTAAATTGGCAGACGGCTCCGTTCTTTTTGCAAAAAGCACAGATAGATTGTACCCCCAGGCCGTGCCCCTCCCGTTGAGACACGGGCAGGCCGTTACAGTCAAAACAGATATTTCCGGTACATGGATTGGAAATTTTCAGCATGACTCCAGGTGTGCCCACCATTTTGCAGCGGATCTTCCTCTGGTTTAGAGGCAGCGCCAGATTGGCGTAGATGGCGTTTTCCAGGGCATTGGCAAGGACGATAGCTAATTCCCGCTCATCCACCGGGAGGGCATCAGGCAGAGAGATCTTTGCCTCCACAGCGACGCCCTGGTTTTGGGCCTGGTTGAAGTAAGAGGAAAATACTGCATCCAGTACCGGGGGGCGGCACCATCGAATGACATTTTTCTCATTCAATCGCTTTTGGGCAGCGTTCAAAAAGTCCAGGGCAGCTTCTCTGTCTCCCTGTACCAGCAATTCTGTAACAGCCTGGAGCTGGTGGCGCAGGTCATGGCGCTGGATTCGAATGTCTTCCTCCGCTTCTTTTATCTTCTGCAATTTTTCTTTGAGCGCCGAGATTTGCATCATCAACAGGGTGGCACTCTGGCGTTCCGTCTGAATACGGTACTGATCGATAAGGCTTTTGAATACGGCAATATAGACAATAATCAGGGGAATCACAGCGGCATAGACATAGACACGCTGTGATTCATTTTCCAGATAGCTTCCCGGCCAGGCCGACACAAGAATGAGGT
>CALWOP010000010.1 GCA_944383195.1 uncultured Oscillospiraceae bacterium | reverse complement strand
CTGCAAGGTACAAGCTTCACCCGGGCCGTCCGCGGACGATGCCGGGTGAAGCTATTGTACCATTCTTTCTCCCCTCTTTGCAAGAGGCCGCAGGGACTCATTCAGGTTAAATTCTGGGAAAGTTCTTTAATTCCACTCCACCTCAGCGGAGGTTTTCACCACATTCACATAGCTGGCGCCCGGCTTCAAGGCGATCTCTCCTCCGCCCTCCCCCAGGAACTCATAGCAGCTGCTTTTGCTGTCCCGCCGCCAGGTGATGGGGTAGACCTGTCCATCCCGGAAGAGAACGCCCTCACCGTCGCCAGTGGTCCGCACCGACATACGCCCGGCATCGTCCCCTGAGATGATGGAGACGTCGGTATAGAGCACCAGCACGTTGGACACCTGCACCGCCTGGCCGGTGCCTCCATCCACATACTCCCGGTCTTTCCCATTGATATGCTGGGAGATGGCGTACTGCCCGCTCGTCTCATCATAGGTGAAGTACCCGGTCTTATAGGTGGAAAAGGGCACCGTCAGCTCCACAGCCGCCGTTCCCCCGACGGGGACTTCCTCATCAAAGGTCCACCCCACCTCATATCCCTCTTTGTGTTCCTGGCGGAACTGGGATGGCATCTGCGCCAGGATGTTTTCGCTGGAGGTGAGCAGCGAGTGCTCATACCCGGCGTTGGCCCGCCGCTCCGGGTCCCGCCAGCACATATCGCCGTATGGGCCATTGACAAAGTCGATGGCGGAAACGCCCCAGCCCTTGATCGCCTCATAGGCCTGTGGGCTGCCCCCGGCATGGATATAGATGGCATCGTGTCCATAGGCCAGATTCACATAGTAATCCCGGGCGGAGCGGATGGAACCCAGATCGCCCACCCCCTCCAGATCCTGGTACAGGGCCATCATCCGGGTGATCCCGCCCTCTGCCACGATCTCATAGATCACATCGGCCTGTCCCACGCCCAACTGGGGCAGCGCCTTTTCCAAATTGTTGAACATCACGGCAATGGGGCGCTTGTTGCTGATATCCTCCATCCGGCCCTCGCCGGTCAGCGGATTCACATAGGGGTAAACCGGCTCCGGCTCCTCCACCGGCTCGGGAACCGGCGCGATCACCGGAATATTCGCTTCCTTCGATTGAGAAGCCGCCTGCTGGGAAGATCCCCCGCCCACGAGCCCACAAGAGGCCAACAGCAGCAGAAGAAGAAGTCCTGCACACATCGCCTGTCCCAGTTTTACCCGTTTCATCGCCGTCCCTCCCAAACGCTTTTTTACCCTCTCATCATACCGTTTTTTCCGAGGGGCTGTCAATCAAAAAAGGTCTTCTCTCCCAATGAACGCCGTCCATTTTTATCTGTCTGCTAAAATTTTGCTGCATCGTCGTTTTGCTTCAGACAGCATCCCCTTGGGATATAAGAGACATATTTGATTTCAAAACGCTTTCACACATCAGAAAGTTAGATCGTATTTCACAAATCCCTCTTACAAAAATTGTCTATTCAGCCAAACCTCAGCATTTTCAACTATTTATATTGACAAAATTCGCGCCCGCTGTTATGATCTGTACATAATTTAATTTAATTAAATTAAAATAAGGAGGGTGAACTAGGATATGTCTCTGGTAAGCATGAAAGAACTGTTGGACCGGGCAAAGGAAAAGAACTATGCGGTAGGTGCGTTTGACACCATGGATCGAGTCACCACGGAGGCCATTTTGGAGGCCGCGGAGGAGACGGCGACCCCCATCATTTTAATGGTCGTACCGCCCTGCGTAAACACCGGGATGATGCCGGATGCAGAGGAGTTTATGCACTATGTTGTAAACCGCTGCTCCCGCAGCCCGGTTCCGGTGGCGCTCCATCTGGATCACGCCCCATCCTATGAGGACTGCATCCGGGGGATCAAATATGGATGCACCTCGGTCATGTTCGACGGGTCCTCTCTGCCCCTGGAGGAGAATATCGCCATTACCAAAAAGGTCATCGAGGCTGCCCACGCCTGCGGCATCACGGTGGAGGCGGAAATCGGCCACGTAGCCGGGCATGAGGGAAATATGCTGGACGGCAATGTGGCCGACCCCAGCTGCTACACCTCTGTGGAGGAGGCGGTCCGCTTCCAGAACGAAACGGGGGTGGACTGTCTGGCGGTTGCCATCGGTACGGTACATGGGGTATACAAGGGTACGCCCAACATTGACTACGACCGTCTGGATGAAATCAAGAAAGCGGTTTCCATCCCCATCGTGCTCCACGGCGGCTCCGGTCTTTCCGATGAGGACTATAAAAAGCTCGTCCAGCACGGGATCAACAAGATCAACTTCTTTACCGGGATGACCCTTGCAGGAGCGAAAGCAGTACAGGATTTTGCCGCCGCCACCCCCAAGTTCCAGTGTATGGATGTGGTCCAGGTCATGGCCAAGGCTCAAAAGGACGTGGTGAAGCACCACATCCAGGTGTTTGGTACGTTGCCGGTTTCCCGTCAATCATAATCAGAGAAAAAGAAAGGAAGGAATACCATGAAAAAGAAAGTTCTAAGCGCTTTGTTGTGTACCGCCTTGACCCTGAGCTTATTCGCCGGCTGTTCCGGCGGCGGAACTTCCTCCCAGGGCAGCGCAGACGCCGGGTCCGCTTCCTCCGGCTCCGCTCCCTCTCAGACCACCGCCAGCGGCTCCTTTGACCAATTTACCCGGCCCGTCATCAAGTCCGACGGCGCTTTGAAAATCGCCTGCATCCATCCCAAGCCTGAGGTAGAGTCACAAAAGCGCTCCATCTTGCAGTGTGAGCTGGAAGCCAAACAGAGAGGCTGGGAATTCCAGGATATCGTCTATGAAGTAGACGCGGAATGGGCCGACCTGTTCAAAAACGTAATGAACCAGGGCGTTGATGCCATTATTCTCGGCTCCACTGAGTCTATGGAGGCCAAGGTGGACCTGATCGCCGAGGCCCGCAACAAAGGCATCGGCGTCTATTCCAACGACAACCAGGTCGTCCCCGGCGTCATCATGAACTCCACCATGCCCAACGGTTCCGCCGCCATGAGCCTGATGTATCAGATCGGCAATGACTACGACTGGGACGCCAGCATCGGCTTTGCTACCGCCGGAGCCATTCAGGTCCACCAGGAGCGGGTGCTGCCCATGCAGGCCATCTGCGAGGTCTATGCCAACCTGGAGACGCTGGACACGCTGGACGCCTTGGCCGGCGGCGCTGACCCCTTCACCTACTGCGGAGATCAGTCCAAGACCTGGTATCAGAAATACGGCAGCGACATTGACGGCGTGATCGCCTCCTGCGACGCCTTCGCCATGCCCATGGCCGAAGCCGCCCAGCAATATGCCGACTCCCTGAACCCGGACTTCTTCTGTGCCGGTATTGACGGCGGCTCCGATGCCTGGAGCTACATCCGCAGCGGCGGTTTCTTCAAATACAGCTATGCCCAGCCCTTTGAAATGTTCACCCACAAGGTCTTTGAGTGCATCGACCAGATCCAGGTCCAGGGCCTGAATCCTGGGGATGAGGGCTGCATCATCTCCAAGCCCGGCGAGGTGCTCTACTCCGAGGGCGTGGTCATCACCGCCGACAACGTTCCCGAGGTGGGCGCCAACATCAACAGCGTATTTGATTACTACGATGACGATCCCGACGCCTGGTACAACTGGGAGGGGACCTATATCGTGGGCGAGTAACCCGACCTTCCCCCCAGGGCAGCGCAGGAACTGGCAATAAGATGGGAAATGGAGATGTCGCTGCACACCGATATCTCCATTTCTCCACTGAAATGAGGTGACTACCGTGACAAATACTGCTCCATTGCTCAGCATCAATGGTCTGACCAAGCGCTTCACCGGAAAAACCGCCGTGGACCACGTATGCTTTGACATTGGAAGAAATGAGATCCACGCCCTTATCGGCGAAAACGGTGCGGGAAAAAGTACCCTTTGCAAAATGCTCACCGGCGCCTATCCCATTGACGAGGGTTACATCGCCATCGAGGGGGAAAAGGTGGAGTTCAAAGGCCCCGCGGACTCCATCGCCAAGGGGATCAACATGGTCTATCAGGAGCGCAACCTGATCGGCTATATGACCGCGGCACAGAATATCTGCCTGGGCTCTGAAAACCGGAAGGGCATCGCTCTGGATCAGAAGGCCATGCGGGAGCGGGCGGAACAGATCAGAAAGCAGCTGGGCGTGGACATTCCCCTGGACGTTCCCGTGGAAAAAATGGGAGCCGGCGCACAGCAGTTGGTGGAGATCATGCGCGCCACATCCATTCAGCCCAAGCTCCTGATTTTGGACGAGCCTACCGCCTCCCTGGGCGAGGGAGAGATCGAGCCGTTTTTGAAGTTCGTCAAAAAATTGACCACCGACATCAATATTTCCGTCATCTACATCACCCACAAGCTGGAGGAGATCTTTGCCATTGCCGACAAGGTGACGGTCATGGCGGACGGCCGTAAAACCATGACGGCCAACATGAAGGACATTACGCCCGATGAATGCGTCAAGGCCATGATCCGGGGGGACAAGATCAAAGAAGTGGTCATCCCTCCCATGGACTATGAGAAACAGGAGCAGCGGCGGCTTCTGGAGGTCCAGGAGCTGACCTACGGCGGTCAGACCCATACCGTTCCCTTCCACGTAAACCGTGGAGAAGTGGTGGGCTTCTACGGTCTGGTTGGCTCGGGCCGGACAGAGACCATGGAGGTCATTGCCGGAATCCGGCCCAGTGAGAAAAAGGAATTTGTCCTGGATGGGGAGAAGATCACCGGCGGGGACAGCTTTAAAATGATCCAGAAAGGGGTCATCCTCACCCCGGAGCTGCGCAGCAACGGAATGTTCCCGTCCCTGAACCTGGTGGAAAACGTCTGCACCCTCTTTGTGAATAAATTCGCCACATCCCTTGGAATGATCAAAAACAAGGAGAGCCGCGCCTTTACAGACCACGTGCTGCAAAAAAACGGGACCAAATACACCAGCCGCAATCAGCTTATCTCCGAGCTGTCCGGCGGAAACATTCAGAAAATCATTATCGGCCGGTCTGTGGAGGTGGACAATCTGAAGCTGCTGGCCGTGGACGAGCCTACCGCCGGTCTGGACCTGGGTGCCAAGAGCGAGATCTATCTGAAGATCCGCAAGCTGGCCGACCAGCTGGACAAAGGTGTTATCTTCATCTCCTCTGAGCTGGAGGAGCTGATCAAGGTCTGCAACAGAATGTATGTGTTTTACGGCGGAAACGTCGTTAAGGAGTTAAAGCGGGAGGAATTTGACCGTACCGCGATCCTCAGCTATGCGTTAGGAGGTGTGGGCAATGGGGAACAGACAAGCCAGAACTCTCCCCAGCCGGACGGGCAATAAGGTGGAGACGATCGCCAAATACTTTTTGCTGTTTGCCGATATCCTGCTTTTGGTATTTTTCGGGCTGATCGACCCGGGCTTCTGGCAGATCAGCAACCTGATGGATATTGTGGCCACCGCCGCCCTGGTGGGCGTGATGGGCATGGGAGCAAGTCTTGTGATGATGGTGGGAGAAATGAACTTCGGCGTGGGCGCCGAGGCCACGCTGACCGCCACCCTCCTGGGCTGGATGCTGGGCCACGGGATCATCGACTCCTACGCCCTGGGTATTGTGATCGCGCTGCTTCTCATCGCCCTGATGGGGGTCATCGACTCAGCGTTCGGCGTGGTCCTGGGCGTCCCCGCTTTTATCGCCACCCTGGCCATTTCCAAAATCAACGACGGCTTTGTCAATTACCTCACCGAAGGAAAAACCATGTTTTACAGCAACTGGCCCCCTGCGTTCAAGTTCCTGGGCCAGGGTAAGATCGGGCCTGTGCCTGTCATGGCTCTGGTGTTTGTGGTGATCGCCCTCATTTTATGGTTTATCATGGACAAGACCAGGCTGGGGACCTATATCCAGGCCGTGGGCAACAACGCCAACTGCTGCAAACAGGTGGGCATCAATGTGCGAAAAATCAAAATCATCGCCTTTATCATGTGCTCGGTGATCTGCGGCTTTGCCGGCATCCTGTCCGCCTCCAAAACCAACAACGTCATGTCCACCCTGGGCAGCGGCATCATGATGGACGCCATGGCCTCCGCCATGCTGGGCGCCACCTTTTTGCGCCCCGGCCGCTACAATATTCAGGGCACCGTGGTGGCCGCGCTGCTCACCGCCATCATTACCAACGGCATCATTTTCTGCGGCTATCCCGACTACATTAAAGACGTTATCAACGGCGTCATCCTGATCATTGCTGTAGGTTACATCGCCCTCACCAGAAAAGAGGGACTTCCCTCCGTGAAAATGGGATAGGAGGAACAGAAATGGAAAACAAACAGACCAAACAGATCCAGATCAGCGGACTGCTTCAAAAATACGCCCTGCTGTTTGCGGCCATCCTCCTGTGTGTGATTTTCGGCGCTATCACCCCCACTTTCTGGGAAATGGGCAACATCATGAACATTCTCAGTTCCTCCGTCATCCTGTGCATCGGTGCGCTGGGACTGTCGCTGGTGATGATCACCGGGGAGATTGATTTTGCCTGCGGGTCAGAGCTGGCTGCCGCCGCCTGTATCACGGCGGTGCTGGCCAAGGCAGGGGTGAACTACCTGATCGCCGTATGCATTGCCATCCTGTTCTGCGCCTGCGTGGGGACGGTAAACGGATTTCTGCACACCAAAATCGGTATTCCCGGCTTTATCGCCACCATGGGCGTCTCCTTTGTGGTGGACGGCTTCAACAAGATGATCACCGGCAGCACCCGAATCTTTTCCTCCCAGTGGGGCGAAATATTCGTGTTTATCGGGCAGAAGAAGGTGGCCGGCTTTATCCCCGTCTCCGTCATCCTGCTCATCATCCTGGCCGGAGGGGTGCTGGTCTACACCGAGGGCATGACCAACGGCCGAAAGCTCTACGCGGTAGGCTCCAACAGCGATGCCTGCCGGTATGTGGGTATTGACGCCCGCAAGGAAAAGATGAAGGCCTTTATCATCAGTGCGGTGCTGTGCGGAGTGGCCGGGGTGGTCAATGCCTCCCAAATTAACGCTGCCACTCCCTACCTGGGCACCTCCACCCTGGTCAACCTGCTCACCATGCTCATGCTGGGGGCAACCTTCTACCGTCCCGGCGCCTTTAATGTCCCCGGCACCATTGTGGGCGCCCTGATCGTAAATATCATCAACAACGGCATGGTGCTGATCGGAGCCAAGACCTGGCAGCAGTACGCTGTGCAGGGCGGCGTCATGCTCCTCGCCGTTACCATGATCACCATTTTGAACATTCGAGCCAAAAAAGGAAAACGCTAATTTGCAGGAGGAACGTGCAATGTCTGAAACGATGGGAAAAATCGCAGTCAATACCGGCTATTATTCCATGGAGATCCAGGAATATCCCGTCCCCCAGGCCAGAGAGGACGGCGCTGTGATCAAAATTCAGTCTTTCGGCATCTGCGGCAGCGACCAGCACTTTGTCAAGCTGCCCGGCCAGCACCCCGGCGGCACGGAAGGACATGAGTTTATGGGAGAGATCATCTCCTTGGGCGAGAAGGCCAACAAGACGCTCCGTGTCTATGGTGGTCCTCTCAGCGTAGGCGACCGGGTGGTGATCTATCCCCACATCACCTGCGGCGTATGTGACTGCTGCAAGACCTATGGGGACGGGGTGTGCGGGGTATGCGACAACGACTATATTTACGGCGGGGTATTCGACCTGGACACCACCAAAGAGATGAATCACGAGGCCCGGCAGTGGCCCCACTTCAAAGGCGGCTTTTCTGAATACTGCTACCTCTTCCCCGGCACCTATGTGTGGAAGGTCCCTGACGATATGCCTGGCGAAGTAGCCGCCCTGCTGGACCCCTGCGCTGTGGCCATGCGGGCGGTGGAGCAGGTCATGACCCCTGTGGGCGGCACTGGGGAAGGCTTCAGCATCAGCTCCAGATGTCTGGTCATCGGCGCGGGCGCCATCAGCATCATGACCGCCATGATCCTCAAGAGCATGGGGGCCAAGCAGGTGATCATCACCGACTTTTTTGATGAGAAGCTGGCTCTGGCCAAGGAAATCGCCCATGTGGATGAGGCGGTGAATGTGGCAAATATGACCAGTGAGGAGCGGGTGCAGAAAATTCTGGAGCTGACCCAGGGCGGCGCCCATGTGGTCATCAACGGAGCCAACCACCCCTCCACCTGCGTGGAGGGCCTGCAGATGGTGCGCAAGCTGGGCTACTATGTGGAAATCGGCAACGCCATGGACTTTGGCCGGGGCATCGTCTCCCAGGTCAACATCCCCGCCGTGGTTTTCGAGCGCAACGCCCACATCACCTCCGTGGTGGCCAATACCCCCCAGTGCTTTGACCGGGCCTTTGAGTATCTGAAGCGCTGGCGTGAGCTTCCCTTCCAGAAACTCATCACCCACCGCTTCCACCGCCTGGAGGACATCATCCCCATCATGAAGCAGATGGGAGAGCCGGGCTTTATCAAAGCGGTATGTACCTTTTAACCGAAGCGCTGGAAAGGAGCCAAACAACAATGGGCAAAAAAATTGTAGTGATGGAAGATTTTACGGTCCGGGGCACAGACAATATGAAGGCCTTTGACATTCTGGCGGAAAAGTACGGTGCTCAGGTCAAGCATATTCAGGTGGAAAAGGACATCACCGACGAAAAGGCTTTTGCCTCCATGTTTCTGAACATGGAGAAGAATGGCCCCGACGTGCTGCCGGAGGAGGATGAGCTGCTTCAGGAGATCCAGGACGCCAACATCGTGATTTCTCACATCAGCCCCATCAGCACCAAGGCAATTCATTCCGCCCGCAACCTGGAGGCTGTGTGCATCATGCGCAGCGGCATCGAAAACGTCAACGCCGACAGCTGCCGGGAGAGGGGGATCAAAATCATCAATGCCCCCGGCCGTCTGGCCGTTCCCGTGTCTGAGTTTACCGTAGGCCTCATTATTTCGGAAATGAAAAATATTGCCCGCTCCCACCAGCGGATGCAGGCCCACAACTTTGACAATCACTTCCCCAACGCCCAATATTCGGTCAATTTAAAAGGAAAAAATGTGGGCCTTGTAGGCTGCGGCATGGTGGGTTCCCGGGTGGCCAGGATCATGAAGGCTTTCGAGGCCAACGTTCTGATCTATGACCCCTACCTGCCTGCGGAGAAAATTGCCGCCGATGGCTATCGCCCCGTATCTTTGGAGGAGCTGTGCGCCCAGTCTGATGTGATCAGCATCCATTTCCGGCTCACCCCGGAGACCAAGGGCATGATCGGCCCGGCGCAGTTTGCCCTGATGAAGCCCAACTGCGTGCTCATCAACACCGCCCGCGCGGGCCTTGTGGATGAGGCGGCCATGATGGACGCCCTGAAAAATCACAAAATCGCCGGCGCTGGCCTTGACGTGTTCCATGAGGAGCCCCTCACCGACAGCAACCCCCTCCTCTCCATGGACAACGTCACCATTACCAATCACATGGCCGGTCACTGTGCGGATATCTTCCAAATGACCCTGGATATCATGCTCGGCGCCCTGGAGCACTACTTTGAGACTGGTGAATGGATTCACGTAGTCAATTAACCTTGTACCCTCTGTCCACATTCCATCCGGAGAAAACCGGACAGGTTCTGACATTTTCCGGGGCGCCCGCCCCGGCCTATTGAGGAGGGATCACTTGAACAGGAAGCTTGTATGTGTGGTGGATTACGGCACCTCCAACACCCGTGTCAACGCCGTTGACATTGCCGACGGCAGCATCGTCTACTCGTCCTCCCGGAAATATCTGGTGGAGGACAAGGGAAAGGGATACGCACAGATCTCTGTGGATCACATATGGTCTTTCTCGGAAGCCTGTATGGGTGATGTGATCGGGCAGTTTACGCCTCAGGACGAGCTGTTGTCCATCGCTTACTCCTTTTTTGGGGACAACCTGATCCCCGTGGATCAGCATGGCACAGCATTGGACGACTGTATTTTGTTCTCCGACCCAAGAGGCACGGAGGAAGCCGCCTACATCAACAGCAAAATCGACCCGAATACCCAAATTCAACTCATCGGGGACAGCTATCTGCCCTATAAATTTGGCGCCAAGGTGCTCTGGGTCAAACGCAACGGGGCCTATGCAAAGGATATTGCATACTTTGACTCCCAGCAGCAGTATGTATTTCGCAAGCTGGGCCTCCCCCCCGTCAACGATTACACCATGGCCGCCAGAAAGCAGCTTCTGGACATGGACAGCGGCCGTTGGGCCAAGGCGTTTTTGGATGTTCTGGACATTTCCCCCGATGCTCTGGGCGATATCGTGGGCACCGGGGACATTGTGGGACACATCCGAAATTACGGCTCAGTGGACTTGAAGAAATCTGTCCCCGTCATCGCCGGAGGACACGACAGCGAAATCGCCATGATCGGCATGGGCATCATCGATGAGGCGCTGGACGTGGTTGCCAACATTGCCGGGACGTTTGATCATGTGGGCTATCTCTCCAACCGCAAGGTCAACCTGCGCCTGGAGGCTCCCAACGCGGGGATGGTTTCTTATAACGGCCCCTTCCCCAATACCTCTGTCTGTATGGGCGCTTTCCCCACCGCAGGGGCCACTTTGGAGTGGTTCATGCGGGAGATAAACGCAGACACATCCCCCCAGGCCTATGCCCAGTACTGGCAGAATACGGTCTTTGACGGCACAGGCAGCCTGATGGTCCTACCCACCCTTGACGGGAACCGGGGCGTGCTGGACGGCATCGGTGTCACCACCGGAAAAGCGGACATATTCCGGGCTGTGATCGAAGCCATTACCTTTGAAAACCGCCGCCTTGTGGAGCAGTGCCGGGCCGTCAAGGCCGGTGGAATCGGACGGGTGCGCATTGGCGGCGGCCCGGCCAAATCCGACCAGTGGCTCCAACTGCGCTCCGATATTTCCGGCGTGGCGGTGGAGCGCATGAGCAATATCGAAGCCGCTTCCCTGGGCGGCGCGATCCTGGGGGCGGTGGCGGTGGGGGTGTACCCAGATATCAAAACCGCCGCAGCGCAGATGGTACACACCGCCCGAGTATTTTCTCCCAGAACGGAGGTCCGGGACAAGTACGAGGAAAAATACCAGAACTATTGCAGGCGCATGGACGCCATGAGATAAAAAAGGAGGTCCTATCCCATGCGATATAAACAATTTGGAAGCACCGGCGTAGAAGTTTCCGCCCTCACTGTAGGCACATGGGCCATCGGCGGGGCCAACTGGGGAGATGTCAACCGGACCGACTCCATCAAGGCCATCCACGCCATGCTGGACAACGGGGTGAACAGCATCGATACCGCTCCGGCCTACAACTTCGGGGAATCGGAAAAAATCGTGGGTGAAGCTCTGAAAGGCCGGCGGGACAAGGTGTTTTTGACCACCAAAACCGCCGTTTATAACACCAAGGAGATCCCCTTTGTCAAGGACGGCAGGCGAGAGACTGTCCTGCGCCTTTGCGAGGAGTCTTTGAAAAACCTGCAAACGGACTACATCGACCTGATGGTGATCCACTGGCCGGATATTGAGCACTGTGCCCCCTTCGAGGAGACCATGGGCGCATTGGAGGAACTGAAGCAGGCAGGCAAGATCCGGTTTGTGGGCGTATCCAACTTCTCCATGGAGCAGATCGAGGATATCCGCAAATATGGGGAAATCTCCGCTGTACAGCCCCCCTACTCCATGGTCAACCGCTCCGCGGAGGAGCTGATGAAGCGGACCCACCAGCTGGGTATGGCCAACATGACCTACGGTTCTCTGGGGGCCGGCATTCTCACAGGGGCCATCCGGGAGATGCCGAAATTTGCCCCCGATGATATGCGCCTGGTGTTTTATGACTTCTTCCGTGAGCCGAAATTCTCCCAGGTCATGAAGCTGCTTTCCGTTCTGGATCAGATCGCCCAGGACCACGCCGCCCCGGTTGCTCAGGTAGCGGTCAACTGGAACGCCCAAAAAGACTTTGTTTCCACTTCCCTGTGCGGTGTACGCAACGCCCAGGAGGCCATTGAGAACTGCAGGGGCTTTGAATGGAGCCTGTCCCAGGAGGAGATGGAGCGGATCGACAAGGCCATTGTCGAATACCTGTAAGCGCCATGGATCTGGAACTGCGCCATAAGACGGTGATCGTTACCGGGGGCAGCCGGGGCATCGGCGCGGGGATCTGCGCCGCCTTTGCCCAGGAGGGGGCCAACGTGGTACTCAATTACCGCTCCCAGGAGGAGCAGGCGCGGGCCTTTGCCCACAGCCTGGAGCAGCGCTGGGGCGTGACAGTACTGCCCGTGCAGGCAGACGTGACCTGCCCTCAGGAGGTGGAGCGGCTGTTCCGGCAGGCCCAGGACGCTTTCGGTCCCCCCGATGTGCTGGTCAATAACGCGGTGGGGGGTGTGACCTTCAAGCCCTTTCAGGAGCTTACCTATGAGGAGTGGAAAGCCGCCCAGGCCGGCATCGTGGACCATGTGTTTTTTATGAGCCAGCACTTTCTGCGAGAGTGCATTCAGGCTTCCAAGCCCGGAAGGATCATTCACATCCTGTCCAAGTCCTCCTTTTTGTCCAGCAGCGTGGACAACCTGACCTATGTGGCAAACAAAGGGGCTTTGGCCGCCTTGACTCGTGGCATGGCCAAGGAGTTTATCCGGCACGGCGTGTTTGTAAACGGAATCATTCCGGGCTATGTGAATACCAGAGCACACCAGGAGGATTCTCCCCGCACCGCCCAGATCCGGCAGATGCTTCCTCTGGGCGAGTTGGCCCAGCCCCAGGAGATCGGCAATGTGGCGGTGATCCTCGCCTCTCCATTGTTCCGCCAGATGATCGGGGCCATTGTGGACTGCACCGGCGGTACCATGCTGTAAGATCACGAGATAAAGCCGTACCCCCTGTCACGGGAGGTACGGCTTTGCCGGAGGTATTTTCTCTGATTCTCCCTTAGAAAGGACGTGTTCCGATGAAAAAACAGGGCATTTTAAACGCCCAATTAATGGGTGAATTGACAAAAATTAGGCACGAAGATATAATTGTAATATGTGATATTGGGTTTCCTATCCCGAAAGGCTCCAATGTGGTGGATGTATCTCTGGTGGAGGGGCTGCCCACCTTTCCCCAGGTTTTGAAAGCGGTGCTCAACGAAATCATCGTGGAAAGCTATACTATCTTTGATATTATGAAGAAATATAATGAGGAGTATTATCAATTTCTTCAGGACAACCTGGTCAATCAGGCTTGGGCTGAACTTTCCATGCCGGAGTTTGTTGCCCGTTCCCAAGAGGCCAAGCTGTTTATTCGCACCGGCGAAGCAAAGCCCGCCTCCAACATCATGCTGCGCTCCGCCTCTGGCGTTGCAGAGGCCAGTAAACAGTTTGACGTACACTTTCCCAGCATACTCTAAGATAAACGCGTGCTCCTGTTGCTCCCTCATCTATTCCCCCGCCCGCACATGACAAACCGCTCAGGAATCCTTATTCCAGCGCTTGATACAGTGCAGGCCTGGAGTACCGCTGTTTCAAACTATGTGGCATATATACAATATGAACCCCCTGTGTTCATATGGGATGGAGGGAGACTATGGAACCAATCCGCGCCTATCATCCGCGCTTTTCTTCTTTTAAAAAAATGAATCGCAGCGGAAAAAACGCCTACACCACCTTGCAGGAAAACCGCAATCTGATCCTGGAGCTGATTTATAAGCACCGCAGTATCTCCCGTAAACAGCTGGCCGACATGACAGGCTTGCAGCTGGCCACCATCACCATGATCATGAAAGAACTGCTGGCTCAGGGAATCGTCAAGGATTCCGGCCGGATGGACGGTGGCAGCGGCCGCACCGTCAAGACCTTTTCCATCATTGATGAGATGTACGTCGTCTCGGTGCGTATCACCGCCGTCTATGTGAAAGTGGCGCTGTATGACACCAAGCTGAAAAATCATTATGTAAAAAAGTGCTTTTTTACCACCGATGACACCATTCCGGAAAGCCGCGGCATCATTCTGGACTGCATTCAGGAGGCAGAGAAACGTGTAGGACGGGACCGCATCGCCGGGATCGCCATCGGCGTGGAACACCGCTACTGCCTGACGGGGGACGACTACGCCATCTGGGATAACAAACGGGGCGAGTATTGCTGCATCGGGAAAGAAATCCATGATCTGACGCATCACCTGGTTTTTACCAACCGGGCCATCAATTATTCTACTTACCATCTTAACGACAGTATCTCCGACATCATTGACCTTAATTATTTCCATATGCTCATCAACATCAACATCAGTTACGAGCTGGAGAGCGCGGTCATCATTGATGGGGAGATCATCTACGGAAAGAACGGGAAATGCGGTCAGCTGAAAGATTTGCGGGTAAACGGAAATACCCAGGCCACTTACAAGGACGTGTTAGGGGTAGCCGGCGTGCTGCGCCGTGCTCAGGAGCTTGTGCGTGACTATCCCGACTCCTGTATCAGCGGCTTGAAAACGCTGAATATCCGCGATGTCATCAACGGCTACAAGGCCCAGGACCCGTTGTGCCTGCAAGTGTATGACGAAGTGTGCGGCCATCTGGGATTTATTATCGCCACACTGATCAAGTGGATGGACCCGGACGCAGTGATCGTAGGCGACGAGATCCCCACCAACGAGAGGTTCCTGGAGCGCCTGCGCGCCTGTGTTTCGGAATATGCCGGTCAGGAGCGCGCCGCCCGGGTGAGCTGTATCAATAAGGAACGCATCACAGAAAACGACCCTGCGCTGATCGGGGCTGCTGACTTTGCATTCAGCAAGCTCTTTGGACAAATTGGATTTACGGAAAATCTGTGATCCACTCCTCTTTTTCCCCATCTCCAATGGTTGATCTGCTGGAAATTCACAATGGGGCCGCCTTTGAAAAGGCGGCCCCATGCAAATTTTCTCAACAAGAAAGCCGCTGAAATCCTATGATTTCAGCGGCTTGTTCATTGCAGAATGTTAAAGCGTCACAGATTGATCTTGACTCCACAGATGGAAATAGACTCCAAGCTTTCTACATCCAGCGGTGTGTCCGGGCGGCGAACCAGGCGAATCCACCCATCCTCAGTGGGGTCGGTGCCGCCGCTGCACCCGCTGCCGGATGTGCCGTCCATCATGGAAATGGCGGTTCCGTCTTTGGTATAGAGGGTGACTTCCTGGTATTCCGTACAGCTGTACCAGCCGTCCGGCGCGGTTTTGGGTACCCAATCGTGGTGGCCCTTGAGGGCGTCGCTCTCGATCTGCACATAGACCGTGAGAGGAGAGAGGACTACTTGAGTAATTGTAGCGTCCACATCCAGAGTGTGTACAGGCAGATTGGGCTCCAACCGGATGATGTGGTCGGAGTAATTCAGCGTAGTGCGGAAGGTCCAGTCTTCCTCGCAGTCATACGCCCGTTCCCACTGCTCCTCTGTTTCGTTCCAAATGGTATGATGGTAGAGCTTGCCCAGCGAAAGCTCCATGAGCTGCCCGTTCAGGGGCTGGTTCCCGTTATTGTAATAAAGGTTGGTGGTAAAGATGAAGCTGATCTGATTGTCCGTGGGATTTTCGTCCTCCACCTGCATATAGCCGCCCGAGCCGGCCACATCCAGCTCGGGGAAGTCGGGGGAGAACCAGTCCTCAAAAAGATAGCCTCTCTCGTTGTCCAGCACCGTACCCTCCGGCGCGGTGAGGGTCACGCCCACATAGACGGTGTAGTCGTCCGCCGCACAGTCGGTCAGCGTCATGGTCCAGCCATTTTTGGTAATAGACTGTCCCAGCTCCACGGCGCTCTGCTGATATCCAATGCTGTTGCCAAAGTAGCTGCGTACCACTGGAGAGGCCACCACTGCCGCCCCTGCCGAGATCATCAGAACCCCTGCCACGGCGGCGGCGATCAGTGTCATCCGGTTCCACCGGCGGGGTTTGCGAGAGACTTGCGAGACCTGTTTTGCCTCCAGAGCATGGATCAAGGCCGCTTTGCTCTCCTTTGTCAGCCGGATTTGTTCCAGTTCCTTGCGGTATTGCTCACATTTCATAACAAGTTCCCTCCAGTTGCTCCCGTAATTTGATTTTTGCCCGGGCCAGATGGGTACTGACCAGTCCGGGACTGCAGCCCAGAAGCTGGGCAATCTCCTGTACCTCATAGCCTTCGTAGTACCGCAGATAGAGTGCCTGGCGATACTTGGCCGGCAGGCGGCGAATCTGCTCCAGCAGAGAGCTGTCTGCCGGTTCAGGCGTCTCCACCGCCAGATGCAGCCCCGCCTCCAGCGGAGCCCGGTGGCGAAACCAGGCGCTCTTCTTCCAGTTTTTACATTGGTTGATGGCAAGCCGTATGACCCATGCCCGTTCCTGACCTTGGTCCGGAAATATATGCTTGTCCGTCAGCAGCTTCAATAATACCTCCTGGCAGATGTCCATGGCGTCATCCATATCCCCCAGCCAGCTGTACCCCAGGCGAAGGATCATATCGCTATACTGTTCCACCAGGTATTCAGCCCGTTGGTCTTCCATGGCGTTTCCCCCTTTCACCTATATAACAACGCAGCCAAGGAAAATCTGTCAAAACAGATGTAAAAAATACGGGAGTAAATCGTTTCAAAGATCGACCCGGAGAGAAGCAAGGCGCGTCGTCTACTATTTTACCGCAAATCTCCCGCTGCTTGCAGCCGCTGCCTGACGCAGCGTATGTGGCGGCCTCCAACCTGTTTAGCTTCCCCCTATGTAATAGGGTACAAATTTTGCGCAAATAACACCCAATTTCGGACTGTCGCTTTCCAACGGTACAGCAAATTGTAAAATGAACTTAGTATCATCGGTTTGAGGCAGGGAGCTATCAGAGCCCAGACCCTCATGATCCTGATGCGGTTTGCCCAAAATATGGCACAATAATCCATTTCACTCCATCACATCAGAAAGGGCAGCGGGGATATATCCCCGCTGCCCACTGCCTATCAAAAATTCGGCTTACGTTTGATGCATGATTGGTGATTGCTCCTACCCCTGCTGCGCGGACAGGTAATCGCTGAGCATCACGCCGTATTCACCAAATTCGCTGGCAAGCATGACCTTGCCCTCTTTCTGAAACTCCTGGAAGGTCGCCCGTACCAGATGTTCCATATGCAAAACGCCGCCGTCTGCTGCCGCACGGTAGGCGGCGTTGAGGACAATGTTTTTGATCTGCGCGCCGGAAAGCTGGAACTGCCGGGCCAGATAGTCGATTTGAATCCCCCTTGCCGGGATTCCCTCCAGCGCAGCGCTCCAGATCCTCAGGCGCAGAGCTTCGCCCGGCAGGGTAAATGCCAGATGATACCGGAACCGCCGGACAAAGGCCGCGTCCATGTTGCCCGCCTGATTGGTGGCCATGAGGACAATTCCCTGATACTCCTCCATCCGCTGCAAAAGATAGGCCACCTCGGTATTGGCATATTTGTCCTTGGAGTCTTTGACCTCGCTGCGCTTGCCCAGCAGGGCGTCCGCCTCATCGAAGAAGAGGATCATGTTGCTCTTTTCTGCCTGATCAAAGACCTGCTTCAAACGCTTTTCCGTCTCACCGATGTACTTGTCCACGATCTGGGACAAATCCACCTTGTACAGTTCCAGACCCAGCCGGGAAGCAAGGACCTGCGCAGTCATGGTCTTGCCGGTACCCGGAGGGCCGGACATCAGCACCGACACACAGCGGCCGTAGGGATACCGCCGCCGCAGGCCCCACTCATCCAGCACCTGGCCCTGATTTTCCACCTGGGCACACACTGCCTGAAGGGTGGCTTTCAGGGAATCCTCCAGCTGCAGGTCCTCCCACGTATAGGCGGTGTCCACAAAGCGGATGTTTTCATACCGCCCATCGTCCAGCACCTGATAGCACAGCTTGAAAATGTCCCGCTCCAACCAGGGGCCATGGGGTAACCGTGCGCTCAGCAAACGGACGATGCGCTCCATTTGACCCGCGGTCAGAGACATTCTGGCGGCCAGCTGTTCCGCCGGAAAGCTATCCGCCTCCCCAGGGAGATAGCTCTCCGCAAGCTCCCACCAGAGGCATATGCTCTGTAAAATAGTGGGCATGGGGATGTGCACGGAGAACACTGGACAGCTCAGGAACGGAATGATCTTGACGGAGCTGTCTGTTGTGAGAAAAACAGGCTGCCCGAATGGGGCAAGCTCCCGCTCTAACCGGCGCAGCAGGCTGGGCAGGCGGGCTGTCCGCTTTTCTGCGGGGCACTCCACATCCGCCAAACACAACAGCCGGTTTGTCAGAAGCAATTCCCGCACAACCCGCCGCCACAGCCGGGGATTCAGCAGGCCCTCCTCCCCAACAGCCGCAAAGGGAACGATCAAAAGCTCCCTGCCCAGCATCCGCGCAGCGTGTCGGGCAAAGTGCCGTCGTCCGCTGCCGGTTTCCCCAGAGATATGTACGACAGAAAATCCCTCCAGCATGGGCGTGACTTGCTCCACCTGTTTGCCGGTCAGGGTGGCTGGAAAAAGGGGATCACCGGGCGCGGCTACGGTACATAGGGCTTCCAGCTCCCGATCCGGAGTATCGTCCCCGGAAAGCCATGCCGCCAGCCGGCTATCCAGCTGAAAAGGGGCATTCCACCACTCCCGCTCCGGCTCGGCCTGCAGCAAAAGCTCCACTCGATCGAAGGCGGCACGGAGCCAGGTGGTCAGCTCAATGGTCTCCTCTCCGGGACAGGCGACTCGTCCGGCAGTCTGGATGGTGAGGCCCTGGGCAACACCCAGTCCTTCCCGCAGCAGATCCACCGCCCGCTCCTCCATCAGGCAGAGCAGATAGAGCTGAATCGCTGTCAGGGCAATAGGGTCATTTTGGCAGATTTCCTGTAGGATCTTATAGCGCTGGGCAGTGATCGGTCTGTCGGGAAACAGCTCCTCTGCCTCCTGGGGATACTCCGCCAGCTCCTCCGCCGTCACATCAGAGGAGATCAGGCGGCTATACTGCTTAAAAAACTCGTCGCTGACTCTGGGCTTTAGGAACACAGACAGCTTGAACGCCGCAAGCGCTGCCAGTCGTTTCAACATTCATCCCTCCTCGCGGTGGTTTTGTTCATGCACCGGGCAGATCAGGCTGCGCAGAAGTTATCTTTCTAAGAACCTGCCGCAGCAGTTCTTCGTAATTTTCCAGCAGCTTCTTTGTCTCTCCCGGCAGGGCATCCCGCTCTTCCTGTCCCATCCGTGTCATAGCGGGCAGGCTGAGCAGGGTGCGGCAGGACTCTATGGCAACTTTTTTGACCGCATCGCCGTTGGCATAGCTGTTCACAGAAGTGGCTACCTTCGTATAATTGGCACCGTAGCTGTTGATCAGGCACTGGGAAAGGAAGTCCAGCATTTCGGAATCCTGCCCGTGGAAGACCTGCGCATCTTTCAGATTCCCACACATCTCCCGCAGATAGCGGATACTGTCTTCACTGTTCAGGTAATTCCCATACATCTCCAACAGCCTTGTATTGACGGCGTCCACTCCGCCGCCGGAGACATAGGCGCCCAGTCCGGCCGTGGTCTTTACCATGTTCCGGCTGATTTCTTCCAGATCCGTCCCGCCGTCCTCCAACGTGTGGAAATAGACCGCGATTCCCTCGGGGAGCTTGAGGTAGGTGGTGCCCCGCAGGATCTTGTCTGCCTTGGCTGCAATGGAGTTGCTGGTACGGATGCCAAGGGCCTGCAGCGCTTGCGAGCGAGCCATTCCCGGACTTTCTCCCCGCTCATGAGCGCTTTGGAAAACGGCATTGGACTTATTTACCACACCGCTTTCCCCAAGAAAAGCGGCCCTTACCGCAATCCGGCCGTCCTGGAAGGCGGTCTGCTTGTCGTAGTGCCCCAGCTTTTGCAGCATGGCACGGCCGCTTTCTGTCAGAGGCGATTGCTGCAGATAAAAATTCAGGCACTGGGTAACGGTATTCACCTGCGCCCGAATCGCATCCGTCTCCTCTATCAGCTGATCCTGCTTTTGGGAGGCCATCTGTGCCTTGGCCCTCTCTGTGGTCAGCTCAGAGTCGCCCACCGAATCTATCACTCCCTGATACCCCAACAAGTCCATCGCGGTTTCGTTTATCAGATCCATTCCCCGGTAGAGTTCCTGATACAGGTCATCCAGTACGGGCTTGTGGGCGGCATAAAGCGTGGGATTTTCCTCCAGCCTTGTGCGGAACCGTTTCAGCTCCTCCGCGGCATAGCCGACGGCGATGGTGGAGAAGTTCATCTCCTCTGCCAGACGTTCCCCCTGAACATCTCGATTCTCTCCGCTCAGGTACTTCTCCTTTTCCTCCGCGGCGTCCTGCTCCATGTGCTGGCGTATGATCTCCTGCTCCTGCTGTTTCCAGCCGGCAGCTTTCCTGCGCACGGTTTCAAACTGCGCTTCGGCGATGGCCTGCATATCAGAGATCGCGTGCGCACAACCGTGTCCGTAATAGGTACTCTTGTTGCAATCCACACCTATGCTGCCCAGCCGCATCACAAAGTAATTGCCCACTTCGCTCATGAGCCGCAGCTTCTGCGTCAGCAGCGCCATCTCGGTGGGCGTCAGCGTGTCAAAATAAGGCTTGTTGATGGGATCTTTCATCATGTTTTGGTAGCAGTGGACACGATCCATAATATTTTTGACCGCTCCCGCGTTACCGAGCAGATAGGCGTCGGAGACTTTATCGGCATTGAGCGGAAAGTCCATCAATTCTTCGCGGAACTGCTCCAAATAGGGCATACGGCGATTGATGTCCTCACTGAGGTAGGCCTCTTGAAAGGCACGGTCACTGTCAGCTTTTTCCTGATCCTCCGGCGTTGCAGGATGGCCTTTTTTATTGGTCTGATAGCCCTGAGAAAACACATTCAGCACCGGGCGGTCTGCCTGTACATCTTTCGGCACTGCGCTCATGGCGTTGGCCTTTGCCTGCTGGAGGCGGGCCAGGGATTGCACACAGTCATAGGTCATATCCGTGCCCACAGGGCAGTGCTTTTTCGCTTTTTTGGCTTTTTGGGCCTGCGCCCTGCACTGCTTGCCGGTCAGCTTTGCGGGGGCCAGATCCTGCTGGGGCTGACCGGGAGCGGCGGCATTTGCCTGGGCCTGGGGCATCTGCGCCTGGGCTGCGGCATGGAGGCTGGCGTTGGCCTGCTGGCTGCGGATAATGGACTCTCGATAGGCCTTGCGGTGTTCCTCCATGGTCTGCCCCTCCGCCGGAGACCAGGTTTGCAGATTCGTCAGACTATCATGGACAGCATTTTGCTGGATACGAAGAATCTTCTTTCTCTGCACTTCTTCTATCTTTTTGAGCTGTTCCTCTTGAAGATGACCAGTCATATGGAGCGACCTCCCTTTATGTATTCAAATCACGAACCCAGACTTGGGAAATGGGGACTGCATCCGGAAGAATCGTCCGAACCAGCGCGGCAGAAACCGCCCCAATGGGCTGCACCGTCAGGCCTGTCTCCAGCGGATAATTTTTCTGCGCCAGCGCCATAGCGGTACGCAGCAGTCTGGGCAGTACAGTGGGATTTTTGGCTGCCGACCATGCCGCCGACAGCGCCAGCGTATCCGGCTGTACAGTTTCCAGAATGACAAAAGCCTGCGGGGTGCTGCCCTCAAAACTGCACAGGCTGATTTCACGATCCACCCGCTCAGAGCCCAAACCGCCCTCCGGAAGCGGAGCCTCGGCGGCCAGGGCCGCCTTTTCCAGCAGGGAGAGGGCCCCGTCCCTCAAGTCAGCCAAAGGGGTTCCAAAGTCCTTCCCCTCCCCGGAGAAGAACGGGCTCTTCGCCGCGTCTTTCAATGTGGTCAAATAGATGTTCTCGCCGTCGTCAGGCTCCTGCTCAAAGCCAAGCGCCCGCAGGAACGGCGGAAGGGTAAAATGTTCCTCCCGGGTGGCGGTGAAACGGATCTCCATACCGCTTGCAAACTGTCCCGCCAGGCCCTCCAGCGCCTCTACCAACATCCGGCCGCCGCCTTTGCGGCGGTGATCCGGGGCCACATACAGGGATCGAAGCAAAAACCGGCCATTTTCCAAATACCCCGCCGCAGCCCCCAGCGCAAGGCCGTCTTCCGTTAAGCCCAGAGCCGTCAACGGCTCTCCCTGTGCCAGAGCGTCAGCGGCTTCGGGCAGCAGCAGGGAACGAAATACACCGGGCTCTCCCAACGGCAAATAACCAATTTCCATAAAATACCTCCAGCGTGCTTTTTAACCATATCATACCACGAGAATCCTTGCATTTTTCTAAATTTTTTTTTAAAGTCAAAATGATTGCCAAGTATTTACACAAATCAGAAAATTGCGGTATAATGCCAATACAAATTTCTACCTCTGTGGGAATTTCCCGAACAAAGGAGGCCCTATGGCTGATTTTTCCTCTGTAAACCAGCTGCGGGACAGCGGTCAGTTTATCTCTCATACCTTTCGCCGGGCGCTGCTGCCTGCCATTTTGTCCATGGGCGGCGTCATGGCGTCCACATTGGCCAACAGCGTGGTAGCAGGCAACCTGCTGGGCCAGCAGGCGCTTGCGGTGCTCAGCATCGCAAACCCGGTTTATTTTGTCTTTGCCACCATCGGCTCTTTGGCCGGTGTAGGTGCGTCATCTCTGGCTGCGTGGTGTACCGGAAAAGATGACCGTGAGGGCCGCAACGCCGCAGTGACGCTGGCTGCCCTGATTTCTCTGGGCATAAGCCTGATGCTTGCGCTGCTTGGACTGGCCTGTCTGGATGTTTTACCAGGATGGCTGGGCGCCGAGGGCGCGCTGATCCAGCCGGCAAAGGAATACCTAATGGTCTATCTGTTCAGCGGCATCGGCATTGCCGGCATCTATCCTCCCTACTTTCTGCTGAAGCTGGAGGGGCGCCATGGGTTGTCCATGGGATTGTTCCTCTGCCTGGCCGCCGCCTGTGTGGGGCTGGAGCTGTTTTTCGTTCTGAAGCTGGACATGGGTCTTACCGGCGTGGCGCTGGGCTGCACCCTGGCCAATGTGGCCACCGCTCTGGTGGGATGGGGATTTCTTTTGAGGAAAGGCGGCTCGTTTTGCCTGTGCGCGCCCTCAAAGCTCCCGGCCCGGGTGCCTCAAATGCTGGCCGCGGGCAGTCCTGCCGCGCTGAACAACCTGTACAGCACCCTGCGCGGTGTGGCATTGAACCTGATCATTTCCTCTTTGGCCGCACAGGCAGGTCTTTCGGCCTTCAGCGTGGTCTCCATGGCCAGCAATTTCACCCTCATTTTCATCAATGGCCTAAGCCAGATCACAGGGCCTTTTGTGGGGGTGTTCACCAGCGAGCGGGACGGCACCAGTCTGCGGCAGATCGAGCGGCAGGCTGTACAAGTGGGGCTGCTGCTCATCGTACCTGCCGCTGTGCTTCTTGCCGCGCTGGCCGAACCCTTTTGCCGCCTGTTTGGCGTCACTGACACACAGACGCTGGCTTTGTCGGTGTCAGCTGTTCGTCTGTTCGCCCTGAGCTTGCTGCCGGCCATGCTGTCTACCATCCTGATGAACTACTATCTCTCTGCCGGGATCACCTGGCTGGCCAATCTGCTGACGGTGTGCCGGGCGCTTGTATTTCCGGTGCTCTCCGCTTTGGCGCTGAGCCATATTTGGGGGATACACGGCGCATGGATGAGCTTTACTGCGGCAGAAGTACTCAGCTGGCTGGTACTGGCTGGGGCGCTGGTGCTGTTCCGGCGCCGTCACCCGGAGCTGCGTGGTCTTCTGCTGCTGGATCGGCGGTATGAGCAGGAAGGGCACTTTCTCTCTTTTTCCGTCCATACGTCGGTGGCGGAGATTATGGACGCCTCTCAGCGTGTCACCGCTTTCTGTGAGGAAAATTCACTCAAGCCTGAGCGGTCCATGCTGCTCTCCTTGTCTCTGGAGGAGATGCTGATGAGCATCAAGGACCACTGCTTCCCTGAGAACGAGGAGGAGACATTCAGCATCCGCATTCTGCTGACACGGGATACCTCCCCGGATCTGCCGGACGTTATGATCCTGCGCATCCGCTGCGGCGGCTCCCCCTTTAACCCCATCGACTACTACGAGCAGCATAAGAGCAAGAATCCTTCTGATGACGATCTGGACGGATTGCTTGAGGGGCTGGACGACAGCCTGGGCATCGCCATGATCGTGGAGTCGAAGACCGCGGTGGTAGACTATAAGACCACCTTTGGCGTCAACAACCTGACCATTACCCTATAGGAGGCACTTCCAAATATGCTTTTACAGCAAAAAGACTCTGGAAAGACCATTAATTTCACCCTCCGCGCCGCGCGCAGCGAGGACGCTTCCAAGATCATCTCCTGTATCCGGGATGCCTATGGCGACACCTATGTAAAGCCCTTTCTCTACTCCCCCGAGGGCATCATCCATCATCAGCAGAGCGGCGAGATGTGCTTCTCCGTGGCTGAGACCCCCGACGGGGACATTGCCGGTATCACCGCCTGCGAATATTCAGAGCACTTCCCCGGCCTGGGAGAGATCGCCTGCCAGGTGGTCTGCCGGGAATATAACGGCTTTGGGCTGGCCCTCCCTCTGGCCTGCCACAGTATGCACCAGGCGCAGTTACGCCCCCTTTCCGGTCAATTCGCCCGGGCGCTGGGCTGTCACCTGATCTCCCAAAAAACCCTGGACGGTATGGGATTTACCGCCTGCGGCTTTCTTCTCAACGTCTTCGACAAAACTCGTTTTCTCCACCGCTATCAAAACGGGGACTATGCCAAGATTCCCCAGTCCGTGGCCGTGAAGCGGCAAGACAAGACCCACGGGGGCTCCATCTGGCTGCCGGCGGAGCTGCAGCAGGCCGCCCGGAACGTCTATGAAGGGCTGGGCCTGCCCTATACTCTGCGGGAAAGCGATCCCGCTCCCTCCCACCCCGGCCGTTGGGACGAGGAATACAACGAGGCTCACGGAACGCTCACATTGTGGAGCCGACAGTGCGGCAGCGACTTTGCCTCTTACCTGGACCAGCGCCTGTCCGCCCTGTCCTCCCGCCCCGGGCAGACAGTGAACCTCTACCTGAACCTCTCCCTGCCCGGCTGTGCCGCCGCCTACGCTGCCGCCCGGCAGATGGGTTTTCTCTTCACCGGCTTTCTCCCCTGCGGGGGCGATGGGGAATACCTCATCCTCCATCACCCGCTCTCCCTCCCCGTCAACCTGGACAACATCCCCCACATTCCGCAATATGCGCCCATTCTGGCGCAGATTAGGAGGCAGCTATGCCAAATCTTGTAAAAAAGCGTTCGATTCGGCGGCAGATGTCTACCACCATGCTCGCCATCTCCCTTTTGGTGATCCTGATCCTGGGCATTGTCACCTTCACCAGCCTTTTTCAAATGCGCACCCACACCCTGAAGATCAACGGTGAAATGGGAACCCAGGCCGCCGCAGACAGCCGGGCCATTCTGGAAAACGAAGCTCTGGATCAGTTGGCTGCCATAGCCGCCTCCACCGCAGGTACTGTAGATGCCAACATCCAATCCATCATGAGCCAGGTGGACATCCTGGCCGCCTCGGCGGAAAAGCTCTACGCATCCCCTGAGTCCTTTGGCCGGATAGAGGTGCTGCCCCCCAACGCTGACAATCAGGGCCTCTATGTGGCCCAGATCGTCTATGCCGAACGCACCTCCCCTGAGGAAGTGGCGGACGAGGTGGGCCTGATGGGCAATCTGACCATCCAGATGAATGCGACCAGCCAGTTCCTGGCCGGTGCCGGCACCACCCAGCTGGGTACCGAGAGCGGCTTCATCGTCATGTGTGACGAAAATTCCAGCCTGAAGACCTCTATGGGCTACTTAGACCCGGTGGAGCGATCCTGGTACCGCTCAGCGGCAGACAGCGGACAGCTGGTCTGGTCCGACGCCTTTGAGGACGCCTACGGCCGCGGCCTGGCCGTCACCTGTGGCAAGCCCGTCTACGGTCCGGACGGAGAAATCCGGGCGGTCATCTCCATCGGCTCCACGCTGGATGACATCGGCACCGCCGTCACGAAGCTCTCCATTGGAGAGACCGGATACGCCTTTGTGGTGGATCGCAGCGGACAGGTCATTATGTCCCGGGATCTGGCCGTGGACAGCAACGGCCATGTGGTGGGCACCCGAAATCTGCTGGAGGAGGAGAACCCGGAATTTCGTTTGGTGGCAGAAGCCATCACCGCCGGCGAGCGGGGCGTCTCCCAGGTGGAATATGATGGAGTTCCCGTCTATCTCGCCTACGAGCCCATGCTCAATATGCCCTGGTCCGTTGTCACTGTGGTCAGCGTAGACGAGGTGCTGGCCCCAGCTCTGGAGAGTGAGGCAAGGATCTCCGACCTGTCCTCCCAGGTGAGCCAGACCATCGTGAACGCGATCCAGATCATCACCATTACCTTTACCGTCACTGTGGCGCTGGCTATGCTTCTGGCTGTGGCACTGGCCAGGGCCGCCGCTCACCGGATCACCAGCCCCCTCTCCCGGCTGACCGAGCAGGTGGAGCACATCAGCGGCGGAAATCTGAATACCAGGATCGACATTCAGACCGGCGATGAGATCCAGACCCTGGCGGAAGCCTTCAACACAATGACCGCCAGTCTCCAGCAATATATCCACGACCTCACCTCCGTCACGGCGGAAAAGGAGCGCATCGGCGCGGAGCTGAATGTGGCCACTCAGATTCAAAAAGATATGCTGCCCAATATCTTCCCAGCGTTTCCCACGCGGCAGGAATTTGACATATACGCCTCCATGGACCCGGCCAAAGAGGTGGGCGGCGATTTCTATGATTTCTTCATGGTGGATGAGGATCATCTGGCTGTGGTCATGGCGGACGTGTCCGGCAAGGGCGTCCCCGCGGCCCTGTTCATGGTCATCGCCAAGACCATCATC
This sequence comes from uncultured Oscillospiraceae bacterium, assembly GCA_944383195.1. Taxonomy (GTDB): domain Bacteria; phylum Bacillota; class Clostridia; order Oscillospirales; family Oscillospiraceae; genus Lawsonibacter. Next base: position 3,480 of record CALWOP010000010.1, on the reverse strand, counting down.
AAGAACCAGGCCCTTGCCGGAGACGCGCCGGACGAGGTGTTCATACACGCCAACGACCAGCTGTGCGAAAATAACGGAGAAGGGCTGTTCGTCACCGCCTTTATGGGGCTTCTGGATCTGAAAACAGGGGCGTTCACCTATGTCAATGCCGGCCATAACGCCCCGTTGCTGCGGCGGAAAAACGGGACCTACGAATACCTGCAAGTGGACCCCGGCTTTGTGCTGGCGGGACTGGAAGGCATGACCTACAGCAGCTGCACCATGACGCTGGGGGCAGGCGATACGCTGTTTCTCTATACCGACGGCGTCACCGAGGCATTGGATGCCAACCAGCAGCTCTATGGCGAAACCCGGCTGCGGGATGCCTTGAACGCGGAGGTGGGGCGGAACCTTCCGGTCACTGAGCTGCTGCCCTATCTTCACGCCGAGCTGGAAGCCTTTTCCAAAGGCGCAGAGCAGGCGGACGACATTACCATGCTGGGGCTTACCTACCGCGGTTCCGCTTCCGGGGAAAGCGAAGAAAAGACCCTGTCCATTCCCGCCCAGCGGGAGTGTCTGGATCAGGTGCAGAGCTTTGTGGAGGAGTGCCTGACAGGCATGGACTGTGACAGCGTGGGACTCATACGGCTTCAGATCGCCGTGGAGGAGATTTTTGTCAACATCGCCAGTTACGCTTACGCCCCCGATACGGGGGAGGCAGTCATTATCTGTCGAGTCCAGCGGGACCCCGCCTCCATCACCATCCAGTTCCGGGATTGGGGCAAGCCCTTCGACCCGCTGGCAAAAAAAGATGCCGACATTCATCTGTCCGCCGAAGAGCGGGACATCGGCGGCCTGGGTATCCATATCACCAAGGAATATATGGACGAGCTGTCCTACGCCTATGAAGATGGGCAGAACGTGCTGACCATCCGGAAAAACCTGTAACATCCCCAAAAATATCGCCATCCGCCGCTCCGGCCTTGGAGCTGCGGATGGCGATGTTTGCTTTGTTTTCATTTTTCGGTTAGGAAGCGGAGATTGAAAAGCTCAGCTGGCAGCCCCCAGCTCTTATTTGTATTTCCGGCCCAAAAACAGCCGTTTGATCCAGGTGCGGTTTTGCATACCGCTATACTGCCGTTCAAAGCGGTCCGCCATATTGATGCCCATACTGCCGGCCCGCTCTCCCATCATGGCAAATGTATTCCGCGCCATAAGCATCCGAGCCTTCAGATCGTCGCCCTGCTGCTCAACAAAGTCATTTCCAAACATCTCCAGCGCCGCCGCCATATTGCTCATCCTGCCAAAGTAGCTGGCATCGCTGTCAAAGCCCCCTATAAATTCTTCAGTGCTGGCATCGTACTGCGCAGCACGGCGCTCCCGGTCATGCTCATCCGACCAGTCCATACTCTGCAGCTGCTTGGCATACCGTGACATGACCCCCTTGTCCCCTGCTGCCAGCGCTTTCAGATCTCCCAGCGGCAGCGGGGAGATGACCATACCGGTTTGCTTATCGTAACTTAAGCCGGCAAACGTGTTTCCAAGCTGCTTGACCTTACCCGCGTCACTACCGCGTCCCGTCATGTGCTTGCCCATTATTTTTTTGAATTCTGACATACTGAGCATACAGCCCGCCGCCCCCAGGCCCTGCTTGACCTGAGAAGCGCGGTTCTTCATCTCATCTGTACGTGGATCTCCTTTTACCATATCCTCCATATTTTTAAGATTCATTTCATATCCCTGATCGAAAGATACCGGCGCCGGCACTCGCATGGAATAGACCCACTGGGACAACTTCTCAAAGCGTACGATCTGATCCTCCAGTCTCTTCTGGTTGGCAGGGGATAGTGTGGTAATACCGTATTTTTCTGCCCATTGCTTCATTCCCAGCATAGGTTGAAAAACAGCGTCCATCTGGGGGAACGCTGCCCGCCGCTGATCCGCCGTCATTCGATGCAGTGGGTACTGCTGGATAAACTCCTCCACATTCAGATCCATCAGCGGTTTGAGCATCCGCATTGTGGTGGCCTCATCGTGGTTTTCAAAAAGAGCCGCCATGTCCTCCATACTTCGGTACCCAGTACTGATTTCCCCCACGGATCGGCCGCTTGCATCCAAGCGGTTGCTCACACCCCGGCCGCTGATTTCCCGGAAGAAGTTTTCTGTCATTCCTCTGTCAAATGCTTCTCCGCTTCTGTTTGTCCACCCCAGCTCATTGGCACGTCTGGTCAGCTGGTCAAAATCCGCTTCTACACATTTGCCATCTGGCAAAGGCATACCATCCGGCATTCCATTGGTGGAGACATCCTGAACGTGAGCCTCTTTCTCCTGGTCCCAGCAGGCATACTTGGCATCCTCCGCGTTCAGCGCGGCAAGTTGTTCCTTGGTAGGCTTACGCCGGAGGCCGAAGGTCCTTCGAAACCAGTCGATGAGTCCGCCCTGCTCCGCGCCCATGGGAGCAGATTGCTGCAATCCAAGCGCTCCGCCGCCTACCCCCTGCTGGATGGAGTGGCTCAGCTCGTGGGCCAGAAGTCCCCTGCTGGCAGGGTCGTTTTTGTCAAAGGCCCCCCGGGCAAAAAACACATCTTTCCCGGTGGAAAAGGCATCCACCTTGCGCTGCGCCGCTTTTTGGGCCGCGCTTTCATCGGTATGGATTCTCACGGAGGAGAGGTCCCGGCCGTATTTCCGGCTCATATCCCCCACCACATCGGTACTGTTCATAAACTGCTTGCCGATCTCAGTGGCCTCCCGCTCGGCGGCAGGATCAAAATATAACTGCTTTCCCATGTGACAGCTCCCTTCGTTTCAGCTTCAAAGCAGGCGGTCCCATCCATTGCGGACAACGTGAACAAGATAGTGCCTTCTCCCCGCCCAGTCCGGCAAACAGCGCAGTATAACTGTGGCATCTGTCTCGGCAAAGGCAGGTGTGGAATAAAAAAACCTTCATTTTTGGTTTTATTATACTGCCGCAGTGCCTGTTTGTCACGATTTTTTGACAACAGTTTGATCGATGAATACCGGATATTCAAGCGGAAGGAATTTCTCTTAGGCCCGTTGCTGATATCTTAGAAAGGCCCCAGGTCTGCTGAACGTAACCCCCGGCGCGGCGGGCCGCATTTGGAGGAGCAGATGTGCGAAGGGAAACGAGCCTTGCCGCGAGCGGACCTTTCCCAACATACAAAAAACGCCTACCGTACCCTGCGTTGGCAGAAGGTACGGTAGGTGTTTTTACAGGACAGAAGAAAGATGGTTTTATACAATACTGCGCCGACAGCGGCAATGAACTGCAAATGGAGGCCCGGAAGCTGTCTGCTTCCAGAAGTACAAAATCAGCACCGCATAAACTTTCCTAATGTCACATCAGGAAAGAGCCCAGCCAGTTTCCGCCCAGCTGTTCCTCCGGCGCATTGACAAACAGCTCCTCATATCCCCCCGCCCTTTCCCTATCCAGGGAAAGGGGGCGGCTCTGGAGGATATATACCCCCGCCGCGCCGCTGGAAG
>CALWOP010000009.1 GCA_944383195.1 uncultured Oscillospiraceae bacterium | reverse complement strand
TTAGCACCCTTTGCCTGGCTGCTGCTGTTTTTCTACAATCTCTTTGACAACTACGGCCTGGCTCTGATCCTGTTTGCTATTGTCATCAAGCTCATTTTGTTCCCTGTTACCCTGAAAACCAAGAAGAGCATGATCCAGACCACCATGCTCTCTGGAAAGATGCAGCAGCTGCAAAAGCAGTATGGCAAGGACCGGGAACGTTATAACCTTGAGGTCCAGAAGCTCTATGAGCGGGAAAAGGTCAACCCCATGGGCGGCTGTCTCTGGTCCCTGATCCCCATGGTGGTTCTCATCGCCCTGTACGGCATCATCCGTGAGCCGCTGACCTATTTTATGAGCCTGTCTATGGAGCAGATTCAGCTTCTGGCTGACCAGCTGGACTGGCAGACTGTTGCTGTGGCCAACGGCTGGATGAGCCAGGCCGCCATGGACAAGCTGGTGGAGAAAGTGGCCAGCGGGGGAGCTGCCCATATCTTTGAAAACGGCGCCTATAACCAGATGTATCTGGTCTCCCTCATCAATTCCAGCAACATTGAAAGCCTGAAGGCTGCCCTGAATGCCCAGTTTGCCGGGGCTGGAGACGGCCTGTTCGTGCTGAACTTCCAGTTCCTGGGTCTGGATCTGTCCAAGATCCCCAACTGGCAGTTCTGGACCAGCGGGATCACGGTCGCGTCCGTTGGTCTGTTCATTCTGCCCCTGGTGTCCACCTTTGTGTCCTTCCTGTCCATGAAGGTGTCCATGGCCACCAACCAGATGAATAACAAGCAGCCCCAGAACAAGCAGATGGAATCCACAAACAAGATGATGATGTGGATGATGCCCCTGATGTCTTTGTGGATCGGCTTTACCGTTCCCGCCGGCCTGTCTATCTACTGGGTGACCCAGTACCTGGTCAACATGATCCAGGAGGTCATCTGTGCCAAGATGCTCAAGAAGGACTATGAGGCCGCCCGCATTGCCGCTGAGAAGCGGGAGCAGGAGGAAAAGGAAGAGGAAAAGCGCCGCAAGGAGGAGGCCCGCCTGGAGCGTGCCCGGCGGATCGAAGAGGAAAAGAAAAACCGTGGCAAGAAGAAGCCCGGCCAGAAGAAGACCGAGCCTGACCAGGAGGGAATCAACAAGGATGACAGCCGGGAGGGCATCCGTGCCTATGCCCGTGGCCGCGCCTATATGCCCAACCGGTTTGGCGGCGTCACCCCTTATGTGGACCCCAATGAGCTGATCGCCGCCCAGCAGGCGGCAGCCGCAGCCGGCAAGGGCAAAAAGAAGAAAGACGCCAAGAAGACCGAGCCTGCCAACGACACGGAGCTTCAGGAGAAGCCCAAGACAGAGGCCATTCAGGCCCCTGTGCAGGAGGAACAGCCCGTTCAGGTGGAGGAAACTCCCGCTGTCTCTCCTGAGGAGGCTGCCGCTCCCGCGGAGATGGAGACCGTGGAAGTGGAAGTGGAGCAGGTCGAGGTAGAAATAGACGAGGACGAGAAGAAGGAGGGCTAATGATGTTGAAATGGATTGAGACGACCGGCCGCTCCGAGGAGGATGCCATTTCCGCCGCTCTGTTTCAGCTGGGCCTGGATCGGGATGACGTATCCATTGAAGTGATCGAGCGGGCAAAGTCCGGTTTTTTGGGATTTGGCAGCAATCCTGCCAAGGTCCGTGTGAGCTATGAGGAAGAAAACGGAGTCCCCTGTGCCAAAAAGACGCTCTTTGAGGAGGAGACTGCGGTATCTGCCCCTGTGGTAGAGGAGAAGCGCCCCACTGTGGAGGAGACGGTCCTGAAAGCCGCCCCCAAGGAGGAGACGGAGGAGAAGCCCGCCGCTCCCGCCGGGGAGGAGACCATTTTGGCGGCCAAGCCCGGTATGTCCGCCCACAAGAGCAGCCGTTCCCGCACCGAGCGCCGGGAGAAGCCCCGCCGCCCCAAGAGTGAGAACCATCTTCAGGAGGGGGACGAGGTCATCATCGGCAGCGCGCCCAAGGCCGCTCCTGTCGCAGTGAATGTTACCCCCGCCGCTGAGGACGATGCCCGGGCGGCTCAGATCCGCACATTCCTCACCGGCCTGATTAAGCATCTGAATGTGGAAGCTGAGCCTGAGATCTTCGTGACCGACGAGGGCAATTATAAAGTCATCCTCCAGGGCAAGGATCTGGGCGCCATCATCGGCCGCCGAGGCGAGACTCTGGACGCCATTCAGCAGCTGACCAGCTACTCCGTCAACCGGGGGCTGTCCAAGCGGGTGCGCATCCACGTGGACGCAGAGGGGTACCGGGCCAAGCGGGAGGAGTCCCTCCAGCGCCTGGCGGTGAAGGTGGCCGGGAAGGTCATCAAGTATCGGAAGAACATGACGCTGGAGCCTATGAATGCCTATGAGCGCCATGTGATTCATACCGCCCTTCAGGATTATCCCAACGTTACCACCTATTCCACTGGTGTGGAGCCCAACCGCCGCACCGTGGTGGCCTATGCGCCCGGCCAGAAGTAAAAGAAAATCATGCGGCGGGAGGAATGCCTCCCGCCGCCTATTTTATATCCGGAGGTATCCGCTATGACCCCCTTGTATGACGTTTTGAAGGAATATGCCCAAAAAAAGCCCGCACGCTTTCATATGCCCGGCCACAAGGGAGCGTTTTTGCCCGTTCCGGAATTGATGGGGGCCGCCATGCTGGATGTGACGGAACTGCCCCCAACGGGAAACCTCTATGAGGCGGGGGAGCCCTTTGACACGGCCCAGCGTCTCTGGGCCCAGCGGTTTGGATTTGAGGCCTGCCAGTTTTTGACCGGCGGGTCCACCATGGGCATCCATACAGCGCTGGCCCTGCTTTGTAAGCCGGGAGAGTCGGTGTTGATAGACCGGAATTGTCACCGGGCGGCCTTTAACGCGCTGGCCCTTTTGGATCTGGAGCCGGTCTATTTACAGCGGCCATGGCTTCAGAAATTTGGGATGATTGGCCCCATTGATCCGGAAAATGTGGAAAAAAAATTAAAAGAGAATCCTAATATCAAAACAGTTTGTATTACTTCACCGACCTATTCCGGAGTGTTATCGGATATTTCCACCATTGGACGGATCGTCCATGAACATGGTGGAAAACTTTTTGTAGACGGAGCCCATGGTGCCCACCTGCCCTTTTTGGGGGAGGACGCTTTTGCCGGGGCGGACGCGGTGGTGGTGTCGGCCCATAAGACGCTGCCCGCTTTAGGGCAGACCGCCCTGCTGTTTGTCAATGGCATCGATCCGGACATGATCCGCCTCCGGGCCAGCCTGTACGGAACATCCAGCCCCTCTTACCCTCTCATGGCCAGCCTGGACGGGGCCCGGCAGTGGCTGGAGGACGGGGGAGAGGATGGGTACCGCAAGACCACCCTGCGGGTGGCGGCGCTGCGAAAAAAGTACCCCTGTCTGGAGGAGGGGTTGCGGCTGGATCCCACCCGGTTGACCCTCTGTGTAAAAGACGGACCCACGTTTACCAAAATGATGGAGCAGCGGAATATATACCCGGAGATGGAGGACGGGGGCCATGTGGTGCTCATCTGTACCCCCCAGGATTTGGAGGAAAATTTTGACCGGCTGGAGGAAGTTCTGGAGGAACTGAGGCCCGACATGGGGTCCTGTCCGCCTCTGCCCCCGCCGCCCATGCCCAAACGGGTCTGTTCCGTGCGTAAAGCGCTGTTTGCCGAAAGTGAGCGGCTGCCCCTGCGTCAGTGTGAGGGGAGGATTGCCGCCTGTCAGGTGGCTCCCTATCCCCCGGGCGTGCCGGTGGTGGCCCCTGGAGAGGTGATCTCAAAAAAAGAACTGGCCTATTTTGGGCAAATAGGATATAATACAGAGTTAGAGGTAAGGGTTGTGACCTCTCTGTAAAAAAATCATACCAATGAGGAGCACTATGGAATTTGCAGCTTTGGCGGGCAACCGCAGGTTAAAAGAACAGCTCTCACTTCAGGAGGAAGGGCGCGGACTGTCCCACGCTTATGTGATTTGCGGGCCGGTGGGGTCCGGCCGTCATACCCTGGCCAAGCTGCTCAGTCAGGCCATGCTGTGTGAGGCGCCCGCTTCCCACCGGCCCTGTGGAATGTGTGGCCCCTGCAAAAAAGTGCTGCGGGGCATCCATCCCGATGTGATCACCATTTCCGGGGCAGGGGAAGGAAAGCCCATTACCGTAGACCAGGTGCGTGCTCTGCGTACCGATGCCTACGTCCGGCCTAACGAGGGAAGCCGAAAGGTATACCAGCTGGAAGAGGCCGACCAGATGAACGCATCCGCCCAAAATGCCATGCTGAAGCTGCTGGAGGAGGGTCCCTCCTATGCATCCTTTCTGCTGATCGGGTCTAATGCCGGTGGGCTGCTCCAGACCATACGCTCCCGGTGTGAGCTGCTGACCCTGGTCCCGGTACCGCCGGAGGAGTGCCTGCAATGGCTCAGAGCGCGCTTTCCCCAGCAGCCGCTCCAGGCGCTGGAGAAGGCCGCGGCGGACTGCCAGGGGATTTTAGGCCGGGCGGTGGAGCAGCTGGAGGAAAACGGCTCGGGCATGGAGCGGAGAAACCAGGCGCGGTATCTGGCCCAGATGCTGGAGTGCGGAGATGAGCTGCAGGTATTTCAGGCATCCATGGTCCTGGAAAAAGGGGGGCGGGAGGAATTGACCGCCCTGCTGGATGACTTGGAGGCCGCTCTGGGTGAGCGGGCAATCCAGGGAGGGGACCGCCGCCGCCTGTTCAAAGGGGTGGAGCTGGTTCGGCAGCTGCGAAAAGCAGCCCAGCTCAACGCCAATCCGGGACAGCTGGCGGGATGGCTGTGTGCCGGAATGTTTGCCCAAGTGTAACTAGGAGACCTCCTATGGTTTCATAAAGGAGAAATTCTGATGATTGAGATTATCAGTGTCCGCTTTAAAAGCGGTGGAAAACAATATTATTTTAATCCCAACGGCATCCAGTTCCAGGAGGGGGACGGGGTCATCGTAGAGACCACCCGGGGCCAGGAATATGCCCAGTGTGTCCAGGGAAATACCATGATCGACGAGATCGACCTCACCGCCCCGCTGCGTCCGGTGGTCCGACTGGCCACAGCGGAGGATGCCGTCATGGTGGAAAAAAACCAGGAAAAGGAAAAGAAGGCCTTTGCCATCTGCCAGGAGAAGATTGCCGAGCACGGCCTGGATATGAAGCTGGTCAGTGCGGAATACAGCTTTGACGGCAGCAAGGTGCTATTTTTCTTCACGTCGGAGGGAAGAGTGGATTTCCGTGCCCTGGTAAAGGACCTGGCCAGCGCCATTCACGCCCGTATCGAGCTGCGGCAGATCGGCGTGCGGGATGAGGCGAAAATGCTGGGCGGCCTTGGAATCTGCGGCCGGCCCTTTTGCTGTTCTCAGTTTTTGGATGATTTTCAGCCTGTGTCCATTAAAATGGCCAAGACCCAAAATCTTTCCTTAAATCCCACCAAAATCTCCGGCACCTGCGGGCGGCTGATGTGCTGCTTGAAATATGAGCAGGACGCCTATGAGGACTTGGTCAAACATACCCCCAAGCAGGAGTCCTTTGTGGAAACGCCCGATGGGGCCGGAACGGTGTGCAGCGTCAATCTGCTGCGGCAGACCGTCCAGGTGCGGCTGGATTCCGCCCCGGAAACCCCGAAATGCTATCACAACTGTGAGCTGTGCGTGATTCGCAACGGAAAGGGAAAGCGGCCGGAGGGCTATGTGGAGCCCCCTCTGTCTGAGCTGGCCAAGCTGCGCCGGGAGCCGGAGGAGCAGCGGGTGCTCAATGAGGAAGAGCGGTTGTCCGCCGCGCTGGAAGCTGCTTTCCCCAGCCGGGAGGAGGCTCCCGCTAAACAGAGCTCCGAACAGGAGGAGCAGCCCCGCCGCCGCAGCCGGAATCGGCAGCGCAAGCCGAGAGGCGAGGGAGGAGAAAATACGGGCAGCCAGGCGTCCCAGGCCCAGCCATCCCCCAAACCCCGTCCCAAGGCAAAGGAGGAGCCGGGTGAGATGAAAGAGGGCGAGCGGAAGCCCAATCGCCGCCGCCGCCGTCACCGCTCCAAGGGAAACGGCGGAAAGGCCCCTGAGGCCAAAAGCGAATAAAACCGTGGGTCCCGGCGGGGGAGAGGTTACGCCGGGACCCTGATTATTTTGGGGAGAGTGAGTGTCCAATGGCTGGATTTTTCAATGCGGTGTCCGCCTGTCTGGTGCTGCTGATGATCATGTCCCTGGGATATGTGATGGGGCATCTGGGCTGGATGACGGCCCAGGAAAAGAAATTTGTCAGCAAGTATATTGTCAACATTGCGGTGCCCTGCAACTGTATTGTGGGCCTTTTAAATAATCTGGATCGGGAGAGCCTGGCCCAGGCGGGCTGGATGCTGGCGGCGGGACTGCTGGGCGTGGGAGTGACGCTGCTGATCTCCATGGCGGCAGCTACCCTGCTGCGTATGCCCCGGGAGCGTTGGGGCGTTTTTGTGGCCATGGCGGGGCTGTCCAATACCCTCTTTATTGGCATTCCCGTGTGTACCCAGCTGTTTGGGGAGGCCTGTATGCCCTATTTGATGGTCTACTACTTATCCAACACCACCTTTTTACAATCAGCGGGGATTTTACTGATCGAGCGCTCCGGCAATGTGCGGTCTGAAAGTACCGGCGTGGCTGGATTTTTAAAAAATATGTTTTGCAAGCCGCCGATTTTGGGGGTGATCGCTTCCATTATCCTGCTGGTGCTGGATCTGCGCCTTCCGGACCCTCTGATGCGCTTTGCGGGATATGTCAGCGATTCCGTTTCCCCGCTGGCCCTGATCTATTGTGGATTTATTGTCTATGAAGTGGGGCTGAAAAACCTGCGCCTCATGCCGGGCCATGTGCCTATGCTGGTGCTGCGGCTGGTGGGAGCGCCTGTGATCTGTGTGGCATTCTGCTCCCTGTTTGGGGTGACGGGGCTGGCCCGGGATGTATTTGTAGTGGAAAGCGCCCTGCCGGTGGTCAGCCAGATCACAGTGATGGCCGGAGCCTATGGGGCGGATGAGAAGTATGCCGCCACAGGTTCCTGTTTGTCCATTTTTTGCAGTTTTATCACTCTCCCCATTTTGATGCTGCTGTTGGGATAAAAAAGTCCGCCGGATTCCGGCGGACTTTTTTATGTAAACAGACCCAAATCGTATTTCCAGCCCAGCACCCGCCCAACGGATGCGTCAATGGACTCCATGGTGAGGACGCCCTCATTTAAGGCCTCCAGCACCTGGGGGATCTGAGCGGTGAAGTCGGTGGTCACCACCATGTCATTGCCGGCCAGCAGGGCCAGCACCGCCGGGGAGTGGGCCTGGTCATAGGCCACAGCCGCATCCATGGCAAGGTCATCAGTGAGGATGACCCCCTGGAAGCCCAGCTCCTCCCGGAGAAGCTGGTGAACGGCAGGGGAGAGGGAGGCGGGGAGAGTTTCATCCACCGCCGCCATAATATTGTGGGAGACCAGCACGGCGGTGCTGCCCCCCTGGGCGGCCTGGATTCCCGCCTGGAAAGGGAGAAAATCTTCCGCCCGAAACTGCTCCAGGGGCCGATCATCCAGGGCGGAGCCGGTGTGGGTGTCCACATTGGGGCCATAGCCGGGAAAGTGCTTGAGCACGCTGCCCATGCCGTCCGCTTCCATCTGGGATACCACACGGGAGATGTATTCCGCTGTCTTTTGAACATCCTGGCCCAGGGTGCGGGGGTGGATAAAATCCTCCGGGTCGGTGGAGAGGTCGGCTACCGGGGCGAAGTTGACGTTGATGCCGAGGGAGTGGAGCAGGGCATCCTTTTCCACCGTGTCGGCCACAATAGCATCCAGGCCGCCCTGGGCATAGAGCGTCTGGGGGGAAGAAAAGCGCTCAGAGCGAAACTCTGGATTGGCGCTGACCCGGGCCACCGTCCCACCCTCCTCATCCACGCCGATGAGCATGGGGATGGAGGCGGCAGCCTGGTAGGAGGCAATGGCCTCTTCCACCTGCTCCCGGGTCTTGTTTTTAAAATCCCGGCCAAAGAGAATGTATCCCCCCAGGTGATGTTCCTGGGCCAGAGCGGCCCCATCTTCCACGGGACAGCGGGCAAAGAAGAGCTGTCCCACCTTTTCCTCTACCGTCATGGAGGCCAGGAGGGCGTCAATGGCCCCCTGTCTGGGGTCGGGCGGGGCGGCAAAGGGCGGGGAGCGCTTGCTGAGCACTGGCAGAGGAGCCAGGGCGGGCTGCGCCGGCTCATAGGGGAGAAAGACCCTTGGGGTGGCAGAACAGCCTGTAAGCATGACCAGAGCCAATAAGAAAACAAAAATACGTCTCATTGCGGCTTAGCAGAAGGTGTTGGACAGGGTTCCAATGCCCTGGATGGAGACGTCCACCTGGTCGCCAGGCTTGAGCCAGCGCTTCTGGTCGGCTGGATAGCCCTGCATGACCCCCTGGGGTGTTCCGGTAAAGATCAGGTCGCCGGGCTGGAGAGTAAAGTGGCGGGACAGGTCGGAAATGATCTCACCCAGGGAGAAAATCATGTCCGAGGTGTTGGAGTGCTGGCGTACCTCCCCGTTTACGGTGCTGGAGATGTCCAACTGCTCTGGATTTAGCTCGTCGGCAGTGACCAGGCAGGGGCCGATGGGTGCAAAGCCGTCAAAGGTCTTGGACAGCAGCCACTGGCCTCCCCGGGCAAATTGCAGATCCCGGGTGGACAGGTCGTTGCCGCAGGTATAGCCAAAGACATAGTCCAGTGCCTGCGCCGTTTCTACGTTTCGGGCAGGTTTTCCAATTACAGCTACCAATTCTGCCTCATAATCATACTCTTTGTATTCACTGGGCAGGGAAATAACGTCCCCATGGGCGGCCAGGGCGTTGGAAAACTTGTTGAACAGCACCGGGGCAGGGGGAAGGGGGAGGTTGCACTCCTTGGCGTGCTGCCGGTAATTGAGACCAATGCACAGGATGCGCCCCGGCTGGGTGACCACGGGAGCCAGGGGAGCGTCGGTAAAGCATTGGGCATCCTCCAGCAGGGGCTTCAGCAGCCGATTCAATGCCTCACCGCCCAGGGGGAGCGCCGCGGCCATGGTACCCGGTACCGTGCAGCCCTTTCGGGTGGCCTCGGCGGCCACATCCAGGATGCCCCGGTCAGTCCAGAGACCCAGGGCGGGCTGGCTGTTGCGCCAGAATTGGGTGAGCTTCATAACATTTCCTCCTAGAAAACTGGGGCCGGCCCTCTCTGGAGCCGGCCCCGGATTGGGTCAGAAGATATATGGGTAATGGGAGCGATTAGGCTTCAGATTCCTCCTGCTCCTTGCGGGTGACGGCGATGGACAGGTCATCCAGCTGCTTGTCATCCACAAAGTCGGGGCAGGCCATCATCAGGTCGGAGGCGTTCTGCACCTTGGGGAAAGCGATCACGTCACGGATGGAGCTGGCTCCCGCCATGAGCATACACAGCCGGTCCAGGCCGTAGGCCAGGCCGCCGTGAGGAGGCGCGCCGAACTTGAACGCGCCCACCAGATGGCCGAAGCGCTCCTGAATGTCCTCGTCGCTGATGCCCAGGGCCTGGAAGGCCTTCTCCTGCATCTCGGGGGTGTTGATGCGGATGGAGCCGCCGCCCAGTTCGGTGCCGTTGAGGACGATGTCATAGGCACGGGCGCGGCAGTTGGCTTTGTCGGAGAGGATCTTGTCCTCGTCCTCCACCATGGGGGCGGTGAAGGGGTGGTGCATGGCCTGATAGCGGCCCTCCTCCTCGCTCCACTCGAACATGGGGAACTGGGTGACCCACAGGAACTTGAAGTCTTTGGGGTCCAGCATATCCAGCTGGCGGGCGATCTCACAGCGCAGAGCGCCCAGAGCGGCCCACACCACGGTGTTCTTGGCATCGCCCACAATGAGGATGAGGTCGCCGTCCTTGGCCTCAGCGCGCTCCAGAATGGCCTTGTTCTCCTCTTCAGTGAGGAACTTCTGATAGGAGCTGGTCACCTGGCCGTCCATCAGCCGGGCCCAGGCCAGGCCCTTGGCCTTATAGGTTTTGACGTAGTCCACCAGCTTGTCGATCTTCTTCCGGGGGAAGTCGGCGGCGTGGCCGGTGACGTTGATGAGGCGCACGGAGCCGCCCTCGGCCACAGGGCCGGAGAACACGCCGAAGCCGCAGTCCTTCACAATGTCGCTGATGTCCTTGAGCTCAAAGCCAAAGCGCAGGTCGGGCTTGTCGGAACCGAAGCGGTCCATGGCCTCCTGCCAGGGCATACGCTGGAAGGGCGTCTGCACGTCCACGTCCAGAACCTCCTTGAAGACCCGCTTCAGGAAGCCCTCCTGGATGGACATGATGTCGTCCTCGTTCACAAAGGACATCTCCAGGTCGATCTGGGTGAACTCCGGCTGGCGGTCGGCGCGCAGATCCTCGTCACGGAAGCACCGGGCGATCTGGAAGTAGCGGTCAAAGCCGGAGAGCATCAGCAGCTGCTTATACTGCTGGGGGGACTGGGGCAGGGCGTAGAACTTGCCGGGGTGGACACGGGAGGGGACCAGGTAGTCCCGGGCGCCCTCGGGGGTGGATTTGGTGAGGATGGGGGTTTCGATCTCCAAAAAGCCCTGCTCATCAAAGTAGTCCCGGGCGATCTTGGTGATCTTGTGCCGGGTGGCAATGGCGTGCTGCATATCCGGGCGGCGCAGGTCCAGGTAGCGGTACTTCAGCCGGAGCATATCGTTGACTTGGCTGTCCTCCTCAATGGCGAAGGGCGGAGTCTCAGACTTGGCCAGCAGACGAAGCTCAGTGACGTAGAGCTCTACATCGCCGGTGGCGATCTTGTCGGTCTTTGCCTCGCGCTCCTTGAGCTTGCCGGTGGCGGCCACCACATACTCAGAGCGCAGGCTCTTGGCCTTTTCAAAGACGTCCCGGGCGGTGGCATCGTCAAAGGTCAGCTGGAGGATGCCGGTGCGATCCCGGAGGTCCACAAAGATCAGCGCGCCCTTGTCACGCTGGCGCTGTACCCAGCCGCACACGGAAATAGTCTTGCCCGCGTCAACGGCACGCAGGTCACCGCAGTAATGGCTGCGGTGGAAACCCTGAAGATTATCCACAAAAATCAACTCCATTTTGTATTATTTAAAAGAAATATCCCAAGATGAAATTTATTAAAATCTAAAAATTACCCGAACTTGTTGAAAACGTGACTGTGTCACGTTTTCAACCGTCTGATTACTCTCCCTTGTCCAGGATGGGGGCGCCCTGATTGAGCTCTGCCAGGCCGGCCTGGATGGCGGCCACGGCATCAGCCACAGGCAGCTTCACCTGTTCGCCGGTGCGCATATTCTTCACGGCGGCGGCGCCGTCCTTGATCTCGTCCTCCCCCAGGAAAATCACATAGGGGACAGCGAGCTTGTCGGCATAGGACATCTTCTGCTTGAACTTCTTCTGCTCGCCGTAAATCTGGGTGCGAACATTGGCACCGCGCAGGCTGGTGGCCAGGGAGATGGCAGGGCCCATATCCTCCGTCATGGGGAGGATGAGCACGTCAGCCGGGGCGGTGTTGAGCTGCTCGTTGAGATAGCCCTGATCCTCCAGGACGAAGAACAGGCGGGTCAGGCCGATGGAGATGCCCACGCCGGGCAGCTGCTTTTCCGTATAATACTCCGCCAGGTTATCATACCGGCCGCCGGAGCAGATGGAGCCGATCTCCGGGTGATCCAGCATGGTGGTCTCATAGACGGTGCCGGTGTAGTAGTCAAGGCCCCGGGCAATGGTCAGGTCCAGGGCGAAGTTGGCCTCAGGCACGCCGAACGCGGCCAGGTTTTTCACCATGGTGCCCAGCTCGTCCAGACCCTCGTCAAACTTCTCGTTCCGGCCCCGGTACTGCTCCAGAGAAGCCAGAATTTCCGAGTTGCTGCCCTTGATCTCAATAAAGCGCAGGATTTCCGCCGCCTGCTCGTCACTCAGGCCGATCTCCGGGGCGGTGAGCAGGTCGCGCACGCTCTTTTCGCCGATCTTTTCCAGCTTGTCCACGGTGCGCATGATATCGCTGGATTTCCGGGTCAGGTCCAGCATGGCGTAAAAGCCGTTGAGGATCTTCCGGTTGTTCACCCGGATCTGGAAACGGCGCAGGCCCAGGGAGGTAAAGGTGCGATAGATGATGGCGGGGATCTCCGCGTCGTTGGAGATGTCCAGCTTGCCGTCGCCGATGATGTCGATGTCGGCCTGATAAAACTCACGGAAGCGGCCCCGCTGGGCCCGCTCGCCCCGGTACACCTTGCCGATCTGGAAGCGGCGGAAGGGGAAGGCCAGGTTGGCGTAGTTGAGGGCCACATACTTGGCCAGAGGGACCGTCAGGTCAAAGCGCAGGGACAGATCGCTGTCGCCCTTGTTGAAGCGGTAGATCTGCTTTTCCGTCTCGCCGCCGCCCTTGGCCAGCAGGACCTCGCTGGCCTCGATGAGGGGGGTGTCCAGAGGGGTAAAGCCATACAGGGAGAAAGACTCGCGGATGATAGCGGCCATACGGTCAAACTGAATCTGACGGCCGGGAAGAAGCTCCATAAAACCGGAGAGGGTACGGGGTTGTACTTTCGCCATAAGTCAAAATCCTTTCTATTGTGGAATTGTGTTTTTGTGGCGGGGCATAGGCCCGCGGCGCCGGGACGGCGGCTGATTCAAATTATTCTTCCCCTGGGGGAAGATGGAATTTGTGTCGCAGTGCAGGCATCAGCGTCATCATGAAAAACTCCTTCCACAGATTTTGCTTGTGTGCGGGAAAAAACGGGCGCTCTCATCCCATGGATTGGGACGAGAGCGCATACGCTTCGTGGTGCCACCCAATTTCAAGCGCGGTGCTGCGCTCCTTTTGGCCTTTTGTTGCGGAAAGGGGACCGCGCCCGTCTCCGGGCCCGCTGGTAGCGCCGTCTTCTCCGGGGCCGCACCCTAAGGCCCTCTCAACCCAATGGGGCCTCTCTCTGTCGGGGGGTGTGCCGGGTACTTGTACGCCGTCATCACGGTGAATTATTAGTATGCTAACCTAAAAAAGCGAAAATGTCAAGTGCCGGGTTACAGGGCAAAAGGCACCCGGTTGGGATTCAGGCCGAGGCGCCAGTCCAGATCGCCCCGGGCCAGACCGTGGATAAGCAGCTCGGCCGTGGCCACATTGGTGGCAACGGGGACGGAGTGCTGGTCACACAGGCGGGTGATATACAAAATATCCTTGTCCATGACATTGTCCTGGGGGGAGTTAAAGAACAGGACCATGTCAATTTCATTATAAATAATGCGCTGACCGATCTGTTCGATCCCGCCATGTTCATGGGACAAAAACAGGTTGACAGGCAGGCCGGTGGCTTCCGCCACCATGCGTCCCGTGGCATTGGTGGCGCAGACCGTGTGCTTGGACAGAATGCCACAGTAGGCGGTGCAGAACTGCACCATCAGGTCTTGCTTTTTGGTGTGGCACATAATGGCGATATTCATGGGGGCGATACCTCCTTACAGCGTTTATGTATCGAATTGTTACCGAATCCGCATAATGGGGACCCGGTGTCCCTCCAGCCGCAGCGCGATGTTCCAGCAGGCCAGTGCGGCGCCTCGCTTCCCTCGGGAGGTCAGCGGCTGTCCCAGGTTGGCGCACAGCATCACCTGAGCATCCTCCGGCACCACCCCCAGCAGGGGGAGTCCGGCGGTGTTCATGGCATCATCAATGGTGGCGCGCAGGCGGCGCAGCAGCTTTGTCTGAATCCGGTTCATGATAAGATGGACCTGCCGGATGCCGTCCAGCTCTTCCACAGTCCGCTGGGCATCCCGAAGGGAGGAGGCATCGTTGGTGGCGATGACCAAAACCCGGTCTGCCCCGCAGATGGACAAACGAAAACCGGCCCCCAGCCCGGCGGGGGAGTCGATCAAAATATAATCGTACATGGTACGGGCTGTATCCAGCAGAACGCGGATCTTATCCGGTGTTACGTTAGCAGGCAGGGACATGGGAGCGGTGAGAAGGGACAGGCCCTTCAGCTCCGGGTGGTCTACCGCGGCCCGGGCCAGGGGACAGCGGCCCAGCGCCACATCGGAAAAGTCCATCAAGGCCCGGTCGCTCAGCCCCAGAGAGATATCCAGGTTGCGCAGGCCGATGTCCATGTCGATACACAGCACTCTGCGGCCCATCAGGGCCAGAGAAGCGGCTATGCCCCCGGTAATGGAGGTTTTTCCGGTTCCTCCCTTGCCGGAGGTAATCGTGACCACAACTCCCATGGAAAATCCTCCTAACATCACAATTCAAGTGTACCACAAATCTGTGTGCCGTCAACCATTTCTCCCAAAACTTTTTGAAAAAATTTGCATTCTTAAGATTTTTTCAGATTATAAAGGCATTTTTTGAATTTTTGCCCAGCGGCGGGGATAGCCTTTTAAAGTGGGTGCGACCTTTTGGATGCACACCACACGGTGGACGATCTGCGTGCCGGGGATGGTGTAGTCCCGAATGTCCCGCACGCGGCCCCCAAGCAGCTGAATGGCGTGGGCGGCATCGGTGAGCTCCTGGTCGCTGCCTATGGATTTCATGGCTAGGAAGGTCCCGCCGGGGCGTACATAGGGCAGGCACAGCTCACACAGCAGCCGCAGGTCTGCCACCGCCCGGGCAGTGGCAAAGTCAAAGCTGTCCCGGAACCCTTTCACCAGAGCCTGTTCCTCCGCCCGGGCGTGGACGGTATGAACGCCCTCCAGGGAGAGGGAGGCGGCCACCTCCTCCAGCCACTCCAATCGCTTGTTGAGACTGTCCAGCAGGGTGACTTCCAAGGTGGGGCACAGGATTTTCAAAGGCAGGCCGGGAAACCCGGCCCCGGTGCCTACGTCGATGAGGGTCTTGCCGGAGAAGTCGGCCATACCGGCCAGAGCGGCACAGTCCAGCATATGCAGCTGAGCCACCTGTTCCGGTTCCCGGATGGCGGTCAGATTCATCACCTGATTTTTTTCCAGCAGCATCTGGCCGTATTGGGCCAGCTGGTCTGCCGCATGAGGGGGGGCAGTAAGCCCCAACTGCGCCAAGCCGGCGGCAATGATCTCGTTCATGATGTGATCCTCCCTGTGGGCCGTCAAGAGGCAATAATGGTGAGACCGGCCACGCCGAAGTTGGAAAGCAGGCCGACGATTCCGATGGGGATGGTGATAAGGGCCAGCACCCAGCAAAGGGCTGCCGCTAAAATGGCCACCCACTTGCCTGGGCGGCCGGTGGTGCGCCAGCTGACCAGGGCCAGGACGCCCAGGCCGATGAGACCGGGGACGGTAAGCAGGGGGCCAAGGTTCCCCAGAGTGGTGCCGGTGTAGAAGTAATAGGTGGTCAGTCCCAGAAGGATCAATACGTAGGCCAGAGCGATCCAGGCCAGAGTGCGCTTGACAGGGGAGGCGGGGGTGTAGCCCTTTTGTTCCCGGTCTTGCTCGTTCAAATGGTTGGGTTCGGCCATAAAAGTTCCTCGCTTTGTCAATTTGAAGTGACAGTTGTTTTAATGAGCGCTGAACCCCTTGCGGCGCAAGGGGTTCAGCCTTTGACCGTTCTGGAGCCGTTTTCAGGAGCAAAAATGACCGGAATAGGGTTTGGGGCATAGAAAACGGCTGGAGAGCGGTAAAACATATAGTAATATTTCACTGAATAATCACAAATTAGACGACCTGTGGAATTATTTGTGGAATTATTTCTTGGGCACCATAACTTCCAGGCCGCCCATGTAGGGACGCAGGACCTGGGGAATGACCACCGAGCCGTCGGCCTGGAGGTTGTTCTCCAGGAAGGCAATGAGCATACGGGGAGGAGCCACCACGGTGTTGTTCAGGGTGTGGGGCAGGTACATACCGTTCTCGCCCTTGACGCGCATCTTCAGGCGGCGGGCCTGGGCGTCGCCCAGGTTGGAGCAGGAGCAGACCTCGAAGTACTTCTGCTGACGGGGGGACCAGGCCTCAATGTCGCAGGACTTCACCTTCAGGTCGGCCAGGTCACCGGAGCAGCATTCCAGCTGGCGCACGGGGATGTCCAGGGAGCGGAACAGCTCCACAGAGTAGCGCCACATCTTCTCGTACCAGTCCATGGAGTCCTCGGGCTTACAGACCACGATCATCTCCTGCTTCTCAAACTGGTGGATGCGGTAGACACCGCGCTCCTCAATGCCGTGGGCGCCCTTCTCCTTGCGGAAGCAGGGGGAGTAGGAGGTGAGGGTCTGGGGGAGGGAGGCCTCGGGGATGATCTGGTCAATAAACTTGCCGATCATGGAGTGCTCACTGGTGCCGATGAGGTAGAGGTCTTCGCCCTCGATCTTGTACATCATGGCCTCCATGTCGGTCTGGGACATCACGCCCTCCACCACATTGCCGTGGATCATGAAGGGGGGGATGCAGAAGGTAAAGCCCTTGTTGATCATAAAGTCACGGGCATAGGCCAGCACAGCCTCATGGAGGCGGGCCACATCGCCCAGCAGGTAGTAGAAGCCGTTGCCGGACACACGGCCGGCGGAGTCCATGTCGATGCCGTTGAAGGACTCCATGATCTCGGTGTGGTAGGGGATCTCAAAGTCGGGCACCTTGGGCTCGCCGAAGCGCTCCACCTCCACGTTGGCGGAGTCGTCGGGACCGATGGGGACAGAGGGGTCAATGATGTTGGGGATGACCAGCATGATCTTGCGGATCTGGGCGGCCAGCTCGGTCTCCCGGGCCTCCAGCTCGGCCAGACGGTCGGCGTTGGCCTTGACCTTGGCCTTGACGGCCTCCGCCTCCTCAAGTTTGGAGGGGTCCTTCTTGGCCTGGCCCATGAGCATACCCACCTGCTTGCTCAGAGTGTTGCGGCTGGCCCGCAGCTCATTGGCCTCGCTGACACAGGCGCGGTTCTCCGCGTCCAGGGCCAGCACCTGGTCCACCAGGGGCAGCTTTTCGTCCTGGAACTTCTTTTTGATGTTTTCCTTTACCACATCGGGATTTTCCCGGATAAATTTCATGTCCAGCATAGTGTTGTTACGCTCCTTTTAAAATAAGGTGTTATAGGGTAAATTGTTTCATGTGAAACATTGCCGATAAAAATCAGAAGAGCAGATCATACAATTCCGCGTATTGCTGCTTGGGGGAGGGGCCGTCCGGCTCCGCATAGGAGACATCGGGCAGGGCGTCTACCAGGCCGGAGGCCTCAAACTGCTGAGCCAGTTCACGGGCCGCGCTGGTGTAGCCCCGGGAGAACTGGCGCTGAATCCGCCAGAACCAGTCCATGGCCTGGAGGGAACGGGCCTGGGCCTCTGCCGTGGCATTGGCTTCCTCCGCGGCCTGGTTGGCCTCCTCCAGCTGCTGAGATAGCTCCTCGTTCTCTTCACGCAGCTGGTTGCGTTCCTCGATGATATTCTCCAGTGTTTGCAAGGTGGAATTGGAACTCTGCTGAAGATCATCAATTTCCGCCTTGTTCAGCCGCTGCTGCATCATGTAAGTCATGAGAAGCAGCAAAAATGCGGCGCCAAACAGAACGGTGATGTATTGGAATACCGACCGCTGGCTGCGGCGCTGTTTTCCCCGGGACCGGGAACGGGGGGATGACCTGCGCTCCGCCGGTTTTTCTCCTGGGGAAGCCTGCCCCAGCGTGTTTTTACTTTGTTCAGCCATGGAAAGTGCCTCCTCTGTCTTGGAGCTGCTGGAGCAGAGAGAGCAGTGTCTCCAGGTCCTGGTCGCTGTAGTACTCCAATTCGAT
Source organism: uncultured Oscillospiraceae bacterium (assembly GCA_944383195.1). GTDB lineage: Bacteria > Bacillota > Clostridia > Oscillospirales > Oscillospiraceae > Lawsonibacter. Next base: position 14,067 of record CALWOP010000009.1, on the reverse strand, counting down.
TCTTCCCTTTTTCCCCTTGTGGGCGATTTTGACTTTCCGGCCCAGACGTCCGGAAAGGTCCTTTTCCAGCTCTCCAAGGTAGAGGGAGAGGTCGGGACCCTGGGGAACAGGCTTGTCCTTTTTCTCCCGCTGGAGGGCTTTGATCAGCGCTTCTGTCTGCCGCACGGAGAGCTGTCCATCCACCACTTTTTTGGCGGCCAGAAGCTGCAGCTCGGGAGTGGGAGCGCCCAAAATGGCCCGGGCATGGCCTGCGGAGAGGGTGCCCTCCTCCAGCATGGTCATAACTTCCTCGGGGAGTGCCAGCAGCCGCAGGGTGTTGGCAATGGCGGGACGGGACTTACCCATCCGCTGTGCCACCTGCTCCTGGGTCAGGCCGTATTCCTCCATCAAAACCTGATAGCCCCGGGCCTCTTCAGCCGGGTTCAGATCTTCACGCTGAAGGTTCTCAATGAGGCCCAGCTCCATCACCTTGCGGTCGTCCGCTTCAATGATGACGGCGGGGACCTCCGCCAGACCGGCGGCTTTGGCCGCCCGCCAGCGCCGTTCTCCGGCAATGATCTGGTAGTAGCCGGAAGCCAGACGGCGGACCGTAAGGGGCTGGATGATGCCGTGGGTCCGAATGGAATCTGCCAGGTCATCCAGAGATTCCTGATCAAACCGCTTTCGAGGCTGGTTCAGGCCTGGTTCTACCTGTGAAATGGGGAGGGAGACAGAGCCCTCGCCCTGGGGCTGCAGAGCCGGATCGCCCAACAGGGCGTTCAATCCCCGGCCGAGGCCCAGTTCTGTATTTCGCTTTGCCATAGCATAATACCTTTCCTTTTTCTGCTCCGCAAAGGGGCTGTGCTCGTTATGTACCGGACATCTCCTCAGCCAGAAGGCGATAGGCCTCCGCTCCCCGGGAGTAGGGGTCGTAGGCGGAGATGGGCTTCCCATGGCTGGGGGCCTCAGACAGGCGGACGTTGCGGGGGATGACCGTGGCGAAGACCTGACCGGGGAAGTGGCGCTTGACTTCTTCCGCCACCTGGAGAGACAGGTTGGTTCGGCTGTCGAACATGGTCAGCAAAACGCCCTCCAGGGCCAGGGGGGGATTGAGCCCCCGCTTGATGAGCCGAACCGTGGACAGCAGGTCGCTGAGACCCTCCAGGGCGTAATATTCACACTGGACCGGAACCAAGAGAGAATGAGCGGCGCACAGGGCGTTTACCGTGAGCAGCTCCAGGGAGGGGGGACAGTCGATAAAAATATAATCGTAGCTGTCAGCCAGCGCATCCAGAGCACCTTTCAGCAGCTTTTCCCGGTTTTCAATGGCGATCATTTCGATGCCCGCACCGGCCAGGGCCTTGTTTGAGGGGAGAACGTCGCCGTATTTGGTGGTCACCACAGCTCTTGCCGGATCGGCCCCGTTGATCAGAACATCGTAGACGTTGGGGGAGGCGGTGTTCTTGTCCACGCCCATTCCGGAGGTGGCGTTTGCCTGTGGGTCAAAATCGCACAGCAGGACCCGTTTTCCCAATCCGTTCAGTGCCGCGGTAATATTTACGGTGGTGGTGGTTTTTCCCACTCCCCCTTTTTGGTTGACAACGGCGATGATCTTAGCCATGGGGCGCCTCCTTGCAGTGGATATCATGATAAAACTTTACAGCACTTCATTATATCAACCGCCCTCATAGATTTCAACTATTTTTCTGCTTTTTGTGCCGCCAGGGACAGCCAGAAAATGTTTCATGTGAAACATTCTGCGCCGGGGCATAAAAAACCCCAAACACCGCCAGGTGTTTGGGGCAGAAAAGGGAGGGTCTAAGAGGATTTCCGAGGGATATGAATGGTCAACAAGATCTCATCGTCGGTGTCCTGACGGCGGCACTGGGCATTGACCCCGGCGGAGCGCATCAGGTCCAGACTGCGGGTAATGGTGTTTAAAAACAGCCGGACATCCTTTACAATAAAGGTAGGGCGCTTTTTGGGAGGGGAGGGCTGAGAGGCCAGGAGGCCCTCTACCACCGCTTCCGTCTGGGCCACGGTGAGATCATGCGCCACGATCTGCCGGGCCACTTCCAGCTGCTGCTCCGGCTGCTCCAGCCGCAGCAGCGCCCGGGCATGGCGTTCCGCGGCCCCATGCTCCCGCAGCAGGGAGAGCACCGGCTGGGGAAGTTTGAGAAGACGAAGTTTATTGGCAATGGCGGACTGGCTTTTGCCCAGTCTGCGGGCCACTTCTTCCTGAGAGACGTGGTAGGTGTCGATCAGCCGGCGAATGGCCTGGGCTTCTTCCCAAAAATCCAGATCCCGCCGCTGAAGATTTTCCACCAGGGCCAACAGGGAGGAGGATTGGCTGTCCGCCTGAATGGATAAGCAGGGCACTTGATCCAGTCCGGCCAGCTTTGCCGCCCGCAGCCGCCGCTCGCCCGCTACCAGTTCCCACTGTCCATTCCGCCGGCGAACGGTAAGCGGTTGGAGCACGCCCAGAGAGCGGATGGAATCCGCCAGCTCGTCCAGTTCTGGCTTGGTAAAAATGCTTCTGGGCTGATTGGGATTGGGGACAATGGAATCCACGGGGAGAAACAACACCCGCCCGCTGTCAAACAATCCCTTTTTGGGCAGCAGCCGCATCAGAGATCCCGCCTTTCCAATAGCTTGTACCATTAGATTACCATAAAATGGAAAAAAGAACGTCGAAACCGGACGGCTGGATAAATTTTTATTTCCCCGGAAACCAGTCAAGCTATTTGCCCAAAAAGATGGGGCTGATTAGTGAATATTTCTAAGAACTGAGAAAATAATCCCTCACTACTTGTAAAAAATGGAGATGGAGACTATAATGATACCATCAGAGTCCGGAATTGGGGTGGACTGGCCGGCACAGGCAGGACACCGAGGAGAGTGGCCGGTTCCGGAACAAAAGGAAGGAGAGTGTGTTATGAACCGTAGAAAGCTGCCCCTTGCGTTCTGGATCTTTGTGGGCCTTGTTGTGGGCGTCGTGGTCGGACTGCTGTTGATCCCAATGGAAGTTGCCGGCATGGCGGGGAAAGACTTTGCCGCCGCGTACATCAAACCCTGGGGCGATATTTTTCTTAATCTGCTGAAGTTCATTGTCGTGCCCATTGTGCTGTTTTCCATCGCATCGGGCGTGATTTCCATGCAGGATATCAGCAAGGTCGGCTCTGTGGGGGGCAAGACTGTGGTCTACTATATGTGTACCACCGCTTTTGCTGTGATCCTGGCCCTGATCCTGGCCAGCATTGCCAAGGGTGCGGGCCTGTTTGTGGAAATGAACACCACCGGGCTGGAATATACGCCCCCTGAGGGACAGAGCATCATGACGGTGATCGTCAATATCTTCCCCTCCAACGCGGTGAAGCCTCTGGCCGACGCCACTATGCTCCAGGTCATTGTCATCTCCCTGTTTTTGGGCTTTGGCATTCTGCTGGCGGGGGAGAAGGGCCTGGTGGCCGCTCAGATCGTGGACAGCTTTAATGAGGTGTTCATGAAGATCATGGATTTGATCATCCGCCTGTCACCTATCGGTGTGGCTTGCCTCATTTGCCCCGTGGTGGCGGAGAACGGCCCCCAGATCCTGCAATATATGGTGGCCGCGCTGGCGGTGGCCTATGTGGGCTATGTGATCCATGCCCTGCTGGTCTATTCCACTACCGTCAAGGTGCTGGGCGGGCTGTCTCCCATCGCCTTCTTCAAGGGGATGGCGCCGGCCATGATGATGGCCTTTTCCTCCGCCTCCTCCGTGGGGACGTTGCCCTTTAACCTGGAGTGTACCGAGCGCCTGGGCGCCCGGCGGGAAGTGACCTCCTTTGTGCTGCCTCTGGGCGCTACCATCAACATGGACGGCACTGCCATCTATCAGGGTGTGTGCGCCGTGTTTATTGCCACCGCCTACGGCATTGACCTGAGCATTGGCCAGATGCTGACCATTGTACTCACCGCCACCCTGGCCTCTGTGGGCACCGCCGGTGTTCCCGGCGCGGGTATGGTCATGCTGGCCATGGTGCTGCAGAGCGTCAATGTGCCGGTGGAGGGCATTGCACTGGTGGCCGGTATCGACCGGATCTTTGACATGGGCCGTACCACGGTGAATATCACCGGAGATGCCGCCTGCGCGGTGGTGGTCTCTAAAATGGAAGACCGGAAAGCCGCCCGGACCAAAGGCGTATTGGGCTAAGACTGTGGAAAAAGCGGCACAGTCACTCTCTTAAGAAGGACTGCACGCAAGATGAGCCGGACCGTAGCAATACGGTCCGGCTGTTTTTCGGCTTCCGGCAGCAAAAAATCCAAGTTTTCCAGCCCTTTCCAACAAAATTTTGAAAAGGGGATTGCAGGAAAACGAAATATTTTGTAGAATAGCGGTATATAAAAAAGACGGCCCGGGATACGGGCCGTTGTTATCATTAGAAAGGCGGTTGGGAGCCCATGGAACTGCTGAAAGAGCGCATTCGCAAAGACGGCGTGGTCAGAGGGAACGACGTGCTGAAGGTAGACCGTTTTCTCAATCATCAGATGGACATTGGCCTGTTTGGGGAAATTGGAAAGGAGTTTCAGCGCCGGTATGCCGGCAGCGGGGTCAATAAAATTTTGACCATTGAGGCTTCCGGCATTGGCATCGCCTGCATCACCGCCCAATACTTCAACTGTCCGGTGATCTTTGCCAAAAAGACCCAGACTAAAAACATTGCCGGAGAGGTCTACACCACCCAGGTGGAATCCTTTACCCATGGCCGGATCTATGATGTGATCATTTCCAAACAATTTCTTGGCCCGGGGGACCGGGTGCTGGTCATTGACGATTTCCTGGCCAACGGTGCCGCCCTGGAGGGGCTGTTTGATCTGATCCATCAGGCGGGCGCTGAGCTGGTGGGGGCTGGGATCGTGGTGGAAAAGGCCTTCCAGCCCGGCGGAGCCCGCCTGCGAGCCAAGGGAATCCGCATTGAATCGCTGGCCAGAGTCAAATCCATGTCGGAAGAGACCGGAGTGGAGTTTGAGGACTAAGGGCACAGACGCCCTATGGCTGCGCCATTGAAACATAGAAAAAACCAGGCCGAAGGAACCTTCCTTCGGCCTGGTTTTTATACTGTGTGGGATTAGTCTGCCTGGCTGGAAGCGCTGGAAGAAGCACTGGAAGAGGAAGCGGCACTGGAAGAAGCGCCGGAACCGTCATCTTCCTGAGAGGCAAGGATGGCATTGACCTCCTCCTGCACCGCGGCCTGGAGGGAGACGACCTTCTCCCGGAAGCTGGCGGGGTCGATCTGGTCATAAGCGGGGGTGGTCTCCACGCCATATTCCTCCAGCCACTCATCCGTTTTCACCTGCATCAGCTGGGCCACCAGCTGATTGCGGTAATTTGCGGGGTCCAGAGGCAGGCGGAGAATAATGTGGTAGCCTGTGGATTCGCTGTACACCACATCGCTGATCTCCCCGTCTTTTAAGGCCAGGGCAGCCGATTCAAACTCAGGCACCATCTGTCCCTTGTAGGCGGTATAGCCGTCGGGATTGGTGGCCAGGCCGGGGTCCTCGCTGTACTCATTCATCAGCTCGTCAAACAGGGCGACAGGGTCCTCCGCGGCCCGCAGCTGAGCAAGCAGGTCCTCTGCGGTGGCCTTCTTCTCAGCCACAGTGGCCTCATCCAGTGCCTCCCGGGTCTCGGTATCCACGGTAGCCAGCAGGATGTGTTTGGCCCGGTAGACCCCCAGCTCGTCCTGGGCATAGGCCAGCACCTCCGCGTCGGTGGGGTAGTTTTCACTGCCCTCGCCATAGTAGAGGTTCTGAAGCTGAAGGTGCAGGTCGGCACGGGTGCTCAGCTGGGTGAGCAGGTCCCAGGTGATCATCTGATACCAGAAAGAGCGCTCGGCGGCCTCCTCACTGCCCAGGGTCTGGACAGCTTGTTCATGCTGGCTCTCCAGCTGATCCAGAGTCTCCTGGGTAACGGACAGGCCCTCCTGTTGGGCCAGGGTGGGGAGCAGGGCATACAGGGCGGCGGCATCCAGGGCGCTCTGCTTCATTTGGTCGGCCAGGGTCATGCCGTCCCCCAGGTCATTGTCCCAGGGCAGCTCAGTCATGTAGCCGCCGTACTGAGAAAGGGTCAGCTCTGTGCCGTAATTGATCCAGTAGAGCAGCTCCCCGGCGGTGATGTCCACATCGCCCACCTTGGCTACCACCGTGTCTCCGGCCAGGCCGGAAGTAGCCAGATAGGGGTCGGTCACGCCGGTAAGGTCCATGGCCTCAACTTCAGAGCCGGTGCTGCCGGCGCTGGAGGAGGAAGAGGAGGCGGCGGCGCTGGAAGAGGAGCTGGACCCGCCGCCGCAGGCAGTGAGAGCGGACAGCGCCATCACAAGGGCCAGGGCGGAAGCCAGCAGTTGTTTGGTTCGTTTCATGGGTATGGATTCCTTTCTTTGGATGGAAGTATTGGGGATAGTAAGCTTCATCATAGCACAAACCGGGCCTGGGGGCAAGCGGGGTGTCAGTGTTCCTCCAGGGCTGTGGCGTAGGCCTCCACCACAGCGCTGGCCGCCCGGAGGGGATTTTCCTCCTTGCCCAAGGTGAGGGAGAAGCGGGGCACCTCGCCGGGGATGAGCAGCAGGCGCTTTTGATACTTCTCCTGGGCGCACAGCTGGGAGAAGGGCTCCAGCTGAAACTCGTCCAGGGTAAAGACAAGCTTTCCGCCCTTTTGGGAAATGTCCCGGATTCGGCACTGGGCGGCGGTGGCCCGGAGGAGGGCCACGGAGATCAGGTTGTTGACCTGCCGGGGGGGCTCGCCGAAGCGGTCGATCAGCTCATCCATCACCTCATCCGCATCCTGCTCGCTGCGGATGGCGGCGATGCGCCGGTAGAGGTCCATGCGCTGCTCGGGTGAAGCTACATATCGGTCCGGAATGGCGGCGGCCACGGACAGGGTGGCGGCGCACTCGGTGCGGGTGGGGACGGGCTGGCCCTGCTCCAGCAGGACGGCCTCCTCCAGCAGTTTCAGGTACATATCGTAGCCCACGGAGAGGAGGAACCCGGACTGTTCTGGCCCTAGCACATTGCCCGCGCCCCGGATCTCCAGGTCCCGCATGGCGATTTTAAAGCCGGAGCCAAACTCCGCAAATTCCCGAATGGCCTCCAGGCGCTTGGTGGCCACCTCCGAGAGGACCTTGCCCTTGCGGTAGGTGAGGTAGGCAAAGGCCCGGCGGTTAGAGCGCCCCACCCGGCCCCGGATCTGATGGAGCTGGGCCAGGCCCAGCTTGTCGGCGTCCTCGATGATGAGGGTATTGGCGTTGGGCAGGTCGATGCCCGTTTCGATGATGGTGGTGCAGACCAGTACATTGATCTCCCCATCGGTCATCTGGCTCATCACATCGTCGATGGCCTCCTGGGTCATCCGGCCGTGGGCCACGCCGATGACCGCGTCCTCTCCCAAAAGCAGCTGAATGCGGGCGGCGCAGCGGTCGATGGTCTCCACCCTGTTGTGGAGGTAATAGACCTGTCCGCCCCGTTCCAGCTCCCGGCGCATGGCGTCCCCCAGCACGTTCCAGTCGTGTTCCAGCACATAGGTTTGGACGGGCTGGCGGTCGGAGGGGGGCTCCTCCAGGGTGGACATATCCCGGATGCCGCTAAGGGCCATGTTCAGGGTACGGGGAATGGGCGTGGCGGAGAGAGTGAGCACATCCACCTGCTGAAAGGTCTCTTTCAGCTTCTCCTTGTGCTGCACGCCGAAGCGCTGTTCCTCGTCCACCACCAGCAGGCCCAGGTCCTTAAAGCGCACATCCCGGTTAAAGAGGCGGTGGGTGCCGATGAGGATGTCCACCTCGCCGGATTCCACTTTGCGAAGCGTCTCCTTCATCTGGGTTGGGGTGCGGAAGCGGGAGACCACATCAATGTTCACCGGATATTTGGCAAAACGCCGCAGGGCGTTGAGGTAGTGCTGACGGGCCAGTACGGTGGTGGGCACCAAAATGGCGGCCTGCTTTCCGTCCAGCACACATTTCATCATAGCCCGGAAAGCCACCTCTGTCTTCCCGTAGCCCACGTCGCCGCACAGCAGCCGGTCCATGGGGACGGGACGCTCCATATCGGTTTTGACCTCTTGGATGCACCGGAGCTGATCGTCGGTCTCAGTGTATTCAAACTGCTCTTCAAATTCCCGCTGCCAGGGGGAGTCGGGGGAAAAGGCGTAGCCGGGGCGGCGCTGGCGCTGGGCGTAGAGCTGGATGAGCCCCTTGGCCAGGTCCTGTACCGCTTTTTTGGCTTTGGTTTTGGCCTTTTCCCACTCCACGCCCCCCAGGCGGTTGAGCTTTTTCGTCTGGGCGGCATCCTCGCCCCCGCCAATATATTTGCTCACCAGGTCCAGCTGGGTGGCCGGGACATAGAGCACATCCGTGCCCGCGTAGGCGATTTTCACATAGTCCTGCTCCACTCCGTCGATGGGCATCTTCACCATGCCCACAAACCGGCCCACGCCGTGATGCTCGTGGACCACCAGGTCCCCGGGGGTCAGATCGGCGTAGGATTTCAGCTTCTGCCGGTTGGTGGAGTCCTTCACAGGCCGGCGGCGGCGGACGGTTTTTTTGTTGCCCTCCGTAAGCACAGCCAAGTGGAGGGAGGGGTATTCCAAACCGCTGGACAGTCCGCCGATGGTAATGGTGATGGCGCCGGGCTGAGGCAGCTGGGTCAGGTTAAATTCCACAGCGGCTTTGACCTTTTGTTCCCGGAGGAGGGTTTGCAGGTCCAATGCCCGCTGCTCTCCCGACACCAGCACCAGGCTGGCAAACCCGCTGGTCTGATAATGGGACAGGTCCTGAACCGCTGTCTCAAGACTGCCTCCAAAGGAGGAGAGCTGCTTGGCAGACACAGAGAGCAGGGCCTTTGGGGGAGTGGGATAGCCGGAAGCGGCAAAGGAGTCCAGGTAGATACAGGCCCAGTCCTCCAGCCGCTCACACAGATGGGGGAAGGTGAGGGCGAACTCGGCGCAGGAGCCATCCAGCTCGCCCTGTTCCATCAGGATCTTGATGTCCTCTTCCATCTGCCACTGATAGGTTTTGGCCCGCTCGGCCACACGGGAGCACTGGTCGAAAATGACGCAGGCATCTGCGGGCAGATAGTCGGCCATGGTGGCGGCTTGGGGGTAGATCAGGGACAAATAGCGGTCAATGGCGGGGAAGGAGCGGCCCTGGGCAATGGCCTCCCCGTCCCGTTCCAGGGTCTGGGCCAGGGGCGTGTTGCCTGACCGCAACGCTTTGGCAGCCAGCTTATCCACCTTGGCGGCCAGACCGGGGAGCCCCCCGGGAGCCATTTGGGGCAGCACCTCCGCCGCCGGCAGGAGCAGGGCGGCGTCCAGATTTTCCGTGCGGCGCTGGGTGGAGGGGTCAAAGGCGCCCATAGCGTCGATTTCGTCCCCAAAAAACTCCACACGCACCGGCTGGTCCATGGCGGGGGAGAAGACGTCCAAGATCCCGCCCCGGAGGGCAAACTGGCCCACGCCCTCCACCTGTTCGCAGCGGACATAGCCTGCCGCGGAGAGCTCCTCCGCCAGCTGATTTAGGTCACAGCGGGCCCCCAGGGTAAGGGTGTGTGTGCAGGCGGCCAGCTGTTCCGGGGGCATGGTGCGCTGCAGCAGGGCCTCAATGGTGGCAACCAGGAAGGGATGCTCCCTTTGGGTCAGCGCCCGCATAAGGGTCAGGCGCTTGTGCTCCCATTGGCGGGAGATGGAGGCGGCGTTGTGGAAGGTAAGGGAGCGGGGGGTGAGAACCGGGACGGACGTCTCGGCAAAGGCGGCCAGATCCTGAGCCAGCCGCTCTCCCTCGCTCTCATCCGCGCAGACCAGCACCACAGGCCGCTGGGTGAGCAGGCCGATCCCGGCGGCAATGTGGACCCGATGGATGGCAGAGACCCCGGACAGGGCCACTGGGCAGCGCCCGCCCTCCAGAGCGGCCAGGAGCTGCTGGAATTCCGGCAGGCGATTTAAGGCGGCAGTGAGCAATTTCATGGGAAAAACCTCAATTTTTGTTTGTTCGCCGCAACGCGGCAATGCCCCTGCCCCCGGATGGGGGAGGGGTGAAAGGTGAGACAAGCGGCCCGTTCCAAGGGGAGCGGGGGCTTGATGGTATCTTCAGTATATCCGCCCGAAAGTGGGCCGTCAAGGGGAACGGGGGAGAAGAAAGGGAGGCCGCACACCCACTGGATGAACGGCCTCCCATATGTATTATTTGATCTCGTAGTCCCGTCCGAACTGGAGCTCACCAAAGTCGATCCGGCTGCCCCGGAAAGAGCGGCCTTCCTCCTCCGGCTCGTCTTCGTCCTCCTCTTCTTCCTCTTCAGACACGGGGGTAAACTCAGCCGTATCCTCCAAGTCCTGGGGAGCAGATGTTTCCGCGGCCTTGGCACGGAGGTTTTCCTCCGCGGCATCTTTCATGGCCTGCGCTAACAGACGCTGTACGTTGTCATCAATTTCAGAGACAGTCTCATCCACAGAGGCGGCGGGAGTCGTCTCCGGGGGATAGAGCTGCTGGAGATGGTCCAGATATTCCGTTTCCTGGGCGTGGAGGGCGCGGACCTTTTCCACAAAGGCGGCAGTGGACTTCTGCGCCTGCTGGAGGCGGAACTCCTCTGCCTCGATCTCTTTGGTGATGTTGGCTTTCCGGGCCTCCGCCTGACTCTCCGCCTGGCTGAGGATCTCCGCTTTCCTCCGCTCGGCCTCCTGAACCAGCTCGTCCGCCATCCGCTGGGCCGTCATCAGCGCTTTCCGCATGGCCTCTTCCGTGGCGCGGTACTCCTCCACTTTATCTACCAGCACTTTCATCTTGCTCTTCAGTACCGCGTTTTCGCTGTACAAAGCGGAATAATCGCCGGTGAGGATGTCCAAAAACTCATCCACCTGGGCCATATTATACCCGCCGAAAGAGGCCTTTTGGAAGGCACGCTCGGATACTTCCTGCGGAGTCAGCATAGTAAATTCCCTCCAGTTCTATCTACGCATGGTACAAATCCGGGTTAGAAATACAGCCCGTTATTCTCTAATTCATCAATCAGATCACCAAGGATGTCCACATTGTAGGGGGTGATGATGTAAGTGGAAATGGCCACCTTTTTGATCTTGCCCTCGTTGGCATAGGCGACGCCGGACAGGAAGTCCAGCAGACGGCGGGCGATCTCCTTATTGGTGGACTCCAGATTCAGCACCACCGTGCGCTTTTCCCGCAGGTGGTCGGCAATGGCGGAGGCGTCCTCAAACTTGTCGGGCTTCACCAGCACCACCTGCAGCTGGGTGGCGGCGCGGATGTTGACCACCTTATTGCTGCGGCGCTCCTCCTCGGAGGGAGAGATGTCGCTGCGGGCGCTGCTGCGCTCGGTGCGCTCCCGGCGCTCCACCGGGCGGGGAGAGATGTCGAAATCGTCAAAATCGTCCTCATCCTCGTCCTCGTAGGGATGGGCCAGGCGCTTAAATTCATCAAAGATACCCATGATTGTTCCTCTTTTCTTATCAGGTAAAATGGATCAGCGGCAAACGCTCAGCGGGGGCCTATGGGGGGCCGTGGACCGAACAGAGCGGTGCCCACGCGCACCAGAGTGGCTCCTTCCGCGATGGCGTCCTCATAATCCGCGCTCATACCCATAGACAGACAGTCCATAACACCTTGATTATCCGACATTTTTTGCGTTATGTCAATAAAAAGCTGACGCATTTGAGCAAAATATCTTCGGTTGGCCCCTGGAGCGGAAGAAATGGGAGGGATTGCCATCAGTCCACGCACCCTGACATGGGGCAGCTGGGCCGCCTGCTGCACCAGCTGGGGCAGCAGCTCCGGGGAACAGCCGCTTTTGCTGGACTCTCCGGCAATGTTGACCTCAAAAAGGATATCTTGAACGATGTCCAGCTTGTCCGCCTGGGTGTGGATGGCCTGGAGCAGGTGAGGGGAGTCCACCGACTGAATGAGATCCACCTTGCCCACCACCTGTTTGACCTTGTTGGTCTGCAGATGGCCGATAAAATGGACCTCCCTGGCCCCCTCATAGGCGTTGGCCGCCAGATGGGCGGTGAGCTCCTGGACCCGGTTTTCCCCGCACACGGAAATTCCCGCGGCAATGGCCTGACGAATGGTTTCATCGGATTGCACCTTGGTGGCGGCACACAAGGTAATTTCCTGGGGAGAACGACCGGCGGCAATGGCCGCGGCGGCGATTTTTGACTGTACCATTGAAACATGACTGCTTACATCCATGGAAATCCCCCATTTCTATCTCTTTGTACCCATCAGCTCAGCAGCAGCTGCCCGTCTTGCAGCCCGGTGCCCTGGGCGATGATCTCATCCCCGGAGCGCAGGATCTTTCGTCCTGTTCCCACAGGAGCGACCACATAGTAATCGCTGCCCTCCATGACCACGTCCACTTCCTTAAATTCCGTCCGCCCGTTGACCAGGGCGTAGACCCCCAGGCGGGTGGTATGGGTCACTTCGCCCGTCTCCTCGTCCTGGGTCTCCTCCTCCACCAGACGCAGCGCGGACTTGGGAATGCGCAGGCCGGACCAGCTGTCGAAGATCAGCTCAGCCGTCTGCCGGCGCAGGAGGGTGGTGCGGGAGAGGTATTTGTCTGTGGAAAAAACCACCACGGCCTCATCTTCTTCCGCGGGGCTGATATGGACCACAGACATATCCACATCCTGGGTGAAATCCCCTGTAAACCGTAACAGGGCCGTATCCCCCTCTTTGAGGCGCTGGGCAGAGGAGAGGGGCAAAACAGCGGCAAAATACCAGCGATTGGAGGTGATGAGCTTTCCTGTGGAGGGGGTCACCTGGGCGGGGTGATCCATCAGCTGGGTGAGGGAGGAGGGAGTCAGCTCCAGCACGCTGCTTGGAGTCAGCTGCGACTCATAGCCGTCCACCAGGCTGGAGAAGATACCCGACTGGCTGGCGGTGATCTGGGTTGTGGCGGAGGCGGAGCGCTGATTGAGGGAGGCAAGCTGGCTGTTCAGCGTCTGGAGCTGCGCGGTCAGATCGGCGGCAGTCAGGCCGTCTCCATAGGTATAACCCCGCTTCAAAATATCGCTTTTCACGTTGCGGATCTGGTCCTCCAGGTCGTTGTAGTCCCCCAGGGCGGAGCTGGAGCGCAGGGCGACCATGCTCCGGAGGATCTCTTCATCCACCCGGGCGGCGGACTCCACGCTGCCGCTCTGACCTACGGCGTATTGCAGCAGCTGGATCTCCTGGGTCAGGGACTGGATCTGGGCCTGATCGGCCTGGGCCTGGGTGTCCCGGTAGACCAGGGCTACCGTCTGACCGACGCCAACCTTTTCCCCTTCGCTGCGGGTCAGCTCCACAATTCCGGACTGGCTGGGGAAGACAAGCTCCTCCCGCACCAGCAGGCCGTCCGCCTCCACGCTGTCTGCCGCCGTATAGGCATAGACCAGCGTGGTGCGGTAGGGTTCCTGAAAGGCGCGGAAGGCATAGACGCCCAGATAGATGGTCAGGACCAATAAAATGGCCGCCATCACAAAGGCAATGAGGGGTTTTCCTTGTTTCATGGGATGATTCCTTTTCTTTCTCTTTGGTCAAAGCAGACCGTGGGTTCAGGTTACTTCCCCCGGCTCGTACAGCGGGATGGGGCGCTCAGGCACGATGGTGGAAATGGCGTGCTTATAGATGATCTGCTGCTTTCCGTCGCTGGTGAGGACCACGGTAAAGGCGTCAAATCCGGTGACGTAGCCCCGCATTTGAAAACCATTCATCAAGAACATGGTGACCGGGCGGCGGTCCCTGCGGGCCTGGGTAAGAAAAATCTCCTGAAGGTTATTTGTTTTCTGCATATGTAGCACTCCTTTTTCTTTCGGGGCGGAGCTTGTTGTCCCCGCCCTTGAGTGCCACTATCATATACCGAATTCTTTTATATATCCTGTCGAAGCCTGGAGCGCCGCGGCAAAATCGGGCACGCTGTCCCAATAAAGCCATTTTGCTCCGGAATTACGGCGAAACCAGGTGAGCTGCCGCTTGGCATACTGCCGGGAGCGCAGCTTAATTTCCTCCGCGGCGGCGGCGGTATCGCCGTCTCCCAGAAGCGCGGCGGCCATCTCCTTATATCCGATGGCCTGCATGG
>CALWOP010000008.1 GCA_944383195.1 uncultured Oscillospiraceae bacterium | reverse complement strand
ATACCTATAAGGAGCAGGAGGCCAAGGCGAAGGAGAAGCACCTGTGCCGCCTGGGAGGAGGTGCCATGAATGGCTAATATGCAGATGAACAAGACCCCCATGCCTGAGCAGGAGCCTAATGTAAGAAACCGCAACTTTGAAGAAGTGGCTCTGGGATACACCCTGGAGCAGGCGCAAAACGAGGCCCAGCGCTGCCTCAACTGCAAGAATAAGCCCTGTGTCAGCGGCTGTCCCGTGGGCATCCCCATTCCGGAGTTTGTGGGCAAGGTGGCCGAGGGTGACCTGGCCGGGGCCTACCAGCTCCTGTCCGACGCCAACGCTCTGCCCGCCATTTCCGGCCGTGTCTGTCCCCAGGAGACCCAGTGCGAGGGCAAGTGCGTCCGGGGTATCAAGGGTGAGCCTGTGTCCATCGGCCGCATCGAGCGCTTTGTGGCCGACTGGGCCGCGGAGAACGGCCTGGCCAACGTAGCTACCGCCCCCAAGAACGGCCACAAGGTGGCGGTCATTGGCTCCGGCCCTGCCGGCCTGACCTGCGCCGGAGAGCTGGCCCGCATGGGCTATGAGGTCTCCGTGTTTGAGGCGTTCCACACCCCCGGCGGCGTGCTCAGCTACGGCATCCCCGAGTTCCGTCTGCCCAAGGCCATCGTCAAGCGTGAGGTGGCCAATCTGGAAAAGATGGGCGTGGACATTGAGCTCAACATGGTCATCGGCAAGGTACTCACCATTCCCGAGCTCTTCGAGCGGGGATATGAGGCCGTGTTTATCGGTTCCGGTGCGGGCCTGCCCATGTTTATGAAGATCCCCGGTGAGTCCCTCATCGGCGTTTACTCCGCCAACGAGTACCTCACCCGGATCAACCTGATGAAGGCCTACAAGGAGGGGGCGGAGACCCCCATCCTCCACAACAAGAAAGTCGCCGTGGTGGGCGGCGGCAACGTGGCCATGGACGCCGCCCGGTGCGCCAAGCGCCTGGGTGCCGACGTGCACATCGTCTACCGCCGCTCGGAGGCGGAGCTTCCCGCCCGTGCCGAGGAGGTCCACCACGCCAAGGAGGAGGGCATTGTCTTCGACCTGCTCACCAACCCTGTGTCCATCGAGGGTGATGAGACCGGCCATGTCCAGTCCATCACCTGCGTGCGCATGGAGCTGGGCGAGCCTGACGAGTCCGGCCGCCGCCGTCCCGTGGTCATTGAGGGCAGCGAGTTTAAGATGGAAGTGGATGCCGTCATCATGGCCCTGGGCACCAAGGCCAACCAGATGAGCTACGGCGGCACCCCCGGACTGGAGCAGACCCGGAAGGGCTGTGTGGCCGCTGACGAGAACGGCTGCACCTCTTGTCCCAACATCTTTGCCGGCGGTGATGCCGCCACCGGCGCCGCTACCGTCATTTTGGCGATGGGTGCGGGCAAGCACGCCGCTAAGTCCATCGATCAGTACATCAAGAGCAAGCAGTAACGTCAAAAGCGCCGCATGGAAATCCATGCGGCGCTGACTGCTCCAGTCCGGTTTTTGGGACAGCTTCCGGCTTAAACTGGAAGCGGGAGGAATCAAAATGGTCTATCTGAGAGAATTTCAACTGCCCGATGAGGAGCGGGAGGCACGCTTTCTGGCCAACAACCGGGAGAACAAGCGTACCTGCTATGGCAGCCGCTATCCCTTTGGCCTCTTCCTGAACCGGATGGTACCCCCGCTGAAGTTGGAGGAGATCACCATCCTCTGCGGCGGCAACGGCAGCGGAAAGACCACCATCCTGAACCTGATGGGGGAGAAGTTGGGGCTGGGACGAAAGGCTGTGTTCAACCGCAGTTCCTTTTTTGGTGACTATCTGAACCTATGTGATTGCCAGATGAGCCGAAACTTTACCGCTCGGGTGCGCTCCAACAGTAAGGTCATTACCAGTGACGATGTCTTTGACTATCTGCTGGATTTTCGCTGCATGAATGAAAACATCGACGTCCGCCGCCGGGAGCTGCTGGAGGAATATACCGATGCCCGATACGCCAGGTTTCAGATGCGCTCTCTGGAGGATGTAGACCGGCTGCGCCAGGTGGTGGAGGCCCAGCGCCGCAGCGGCTCACAATATGTGAAAAACCGCCTGATGAAGGATGTGCCGGGCAAGTCCAACGGGGAGAGCGCCTTTCTCTACTTCACCCGGGAAATTCAGGAGGAGGGCCTTTACCTGCTGGATGAGCCGGAAAACAGCCTGTCCCCCCAGCTTCAGCTGGAACTGCTGCGCTTTTTACAGGACTCGGTGCGGTTTTATCATTGCCAGTTCATTATCTCCACCCACTCGCCCTTCCTGCTCTCCCTGCCGGGGGCTAGGATCTACGACCTGGACAGCGACCCTGTGGAGGTGCGGCCCTGGACCCAGCTGGAGCACGTGCGGGTCTACCACGACTTTTTCCAAAACCACGAGCATGAGTTTACATAAAAAGGGGCCGTCTCTATTCCAGAGACGGCCCCTTTGTCAGGCTTGGGGGTGTTTCTCCAACCAGGAGACGGCATAGGAGCAGGTGGCTTCCACCTGTCCGCCGTTTGCATTGATCTGTTCCAGGGCGGCCTGGATCAGCTGTCCCGCCGCGCCCTGGCCCCGGAGGGAGGGGTCCACAAAGGTGTGGTCGATGGTATAGATGCCGGGGGCGGTCATGGGGAAGGTGATCTCCGCCACCAGCTTGCCCTTCTCGTTGAGGGCGTAGATCCGTGTGGTTTCACGAGTCAGTTCCAGCATAATAGTCACCTCATAGAGCTAAAATGACAAGGAAGTTTGCTTCAATGTGGCGTTCCAATTAAATATTTCGCTTTTTCATAATCCCGCTTATGAACGTAGATTTTGTACTCATAGGAGTGATCTGAAAAAATTCCAGATGAACCTGCGTGTGCTTTTCGACTGTCTAAAGTCTGTTGATTTTGAAGATTTGTGGTTTTGACTTGATAGTCGATTCCGTTTGTGCTGAGGATGGCACGGACTTCCGCCTGCCGCTCCATGGACAGCGTCAAAATCAATTCCCTGCGGTTAAAAATAGTTACCACAAAAAGCACCTCCTGTTATTCCACTCACATTTGCTGTTCCATCAGATGTTTGGCGGATGGGAAAGATGTGCGGTGTGGAGCTGCCCATTAAAGCTAAAATCATTTCACCCGCAGACGCTTGGCCAGCTCTCCGTCAGGAGTGACCTGGGCGGTTTCATAGGTGGTGTAAATGACCATTCCAGGTCTGGCCCCGCCGGGCTTTTTTACATAGCGCACGGGGGTATAGTCCACCGGGACCTTGCCGCTGTCCCGGCCCTGGGAGAACCAGGCAGCCAGTACGGCGGCCTCATTGAGGCTTTGAAGGTCTGGCTGCCCGCCATCTGTCCACAGGATCACGTGGGAGCCGTGGATCTTTTGGGTGTGGAACCAGATGTCGTTCTTTCCAGCCAGCTTGCAGGTGAGCAGGTCGTTCTGGGTGTTATTTTTGCCCACGGAAATACGCATTCCCGTGGAGGAGCGAAACTCCATGGGTTTGGACGAGAGGCGCTTATTTCTATCCTTGGCCTTGCCCTGGCGGCGGAGATAGCCGGTGTCGGTAAGCTCCTGACGGATTTCCAGCAGATCCCGCTCGCCCTCGGCCAGGGAGATGGACTCCAGCACGCTGTTCAGGTAGTCCAGCTCCTTGCGCCCCTTTTCCAGCTGGATGGTGAGCATGGCCTCGGCGGTTTTGGCCTTGTTGTAGTCCTTATAATATTTGGCGGCGTTTTGCTGGGGGGTGAGCAGAGGGTCCAGCTTGATGTCGATCTCTTTCCCCTCAGGGTCGTAAAAATCCACGGCCCGCAGTCGGGCCATACCCCGCTCCATCTGATAGAAGTTGCTGGTGATGATGTCCCCCAGTTCTCGCAGCCGGTCCCGGTCCAGAGTGGCGGTCAATTCCTTTTCTTGATTGGCGATTTTCCGCCGGGTCCGGTCCCGGGCGTTGGTCACCGCCCGGATGAGGTCCTGGCCTTTTTGCTTCACCCGGTCCTGGCGCTCCCGCTGTTCATAAAAGTCGTCCAGCATCTGAGAGAAAGAGGGGCGCTGCTCCACCTGAGCGGCAGCGCCATACTGTCCCACAGGCAGGAAAGTGAAGTCACGGGGGCGGCCCTCCATGGAAATGAGAGTTGGCGTATAAGCTTGCTCCCTGACGATGCTCTGTAGCAGCTCCACCTGGTCCAGCAGGGCCTTTTGTCCCGCTGTCCCGAGTACATGGAGGCGCACATCCGTCTCGCCTCCGGCCCGGTAGGCCAGTTCCCGGCAGATAAGGGGGGACAGGCCACCGAAGGTGTCCAGCAGCCAGCGGTCGGCCTGGCTTTCTTCCGGGGCTTCTGACAAAAGCCGCTCCAGCTCTGCCCGGTCGGGAGAGATGGGGTCCAGCTTGGGCTGGGCAGGGGGCAGACGGTAGAACATCCCCGGCTGGAGGATGCGGCCCAGCTGGCCTGTGCGGGGGTCAAGGCCGGAGTCCACTCTGCGGATACAGTCCAAGATCCGCCCGTCTCCATCCAAAAGGAGAAGGTTTGACTTGTGGGTGATGGCCTCCAACACCAGCTTGCGCTCCACCCGGTCCCCCAGCTCGTTGAGGGCCTCAAAGCGAAAATGGACGACCCGCTCCAGAGGGGTCTGGGTGACATCCAGAAGCCTCGCCCCGGACAGGTGTTTTCTGAGGAGCATACAGAACATAGGCGGCTTGTCCGGATTTTCCAGGGAGAGCTGGGTGAGATGGGCCCGGGGCTGACTGGGGTTGGCGGAGAGGAGCAGCCTCACGTTCCCTTGAGTGGGGGAACGCAGAGCCAGTACCACTTCGTCCCGGCCCGGCTGATAAATTTTGTCTACCTTGGCCCCGGACAGGGCGGTATTCAGTTCGTGGATGACGCCCGACAGGCACAAAGTGTCCAAAGGCATGGAAGATCACCTCGAAATCATGGGGTTTCCTGGGCCATCATGGCCGAAAAAAGCTCGTTGAGCCGGTCAGTCCGGCCCTGAAGATAGAGCCAGCCGAACAGAGTCTCCAGCCCGGTGGCCGCCTGATAGTCCCCGCGGCTGGCGGCTTTGGGAACGGAGTGGGGGGCGGTGTTCCGGCCCCGGCGAAACACGTCTTCCTCCTCCTGGGAGAGGAGAGGGAGGATGCGCTGTAAGAGCCTGGCCTGAGCCGGAGCGGCCACATACTGTACGGTGGCCCGGTGCAAGTCTTTCGCCTTGGCCTTGCCGTGGAGGATCAGCCAGGAGCGGACCATTACCTCAAATACGCTGTCTCCCAAGTGGGCCAGTCCCAGGGAGGACAGGGACAGCAGAGCGTCCCGCTGGATCTGCAGATGAAAGTAGTCGGTCATATAACGACCTCCGTTTTTCCTCAAAAAGTAGATTTTATCTTACCATAGTTATGGAAAAATGGCAAGGCGGGGAGGGGAGGACAGCCGCCCCTTGCAAAATATGTCCCTTCGTGGTATTCTGAGTCGGAATGACGGGAAGGGAGGAGAAGGCCCATGCGGAAGCTGGCGTGTGTGGCGTTCTCCTTTTCTGCCGCTATATTTCTCTGGGCCTATGGGGAGCTGGATGTATTTCTGACTGGTCTGACGTTGGGGAGCGCTTTGCTTGCGCCTGTTTGGGCGCTGGCTCTGCGGAACAGTCCAAAGAGAAGAACAGCCATGGTTCTTGTTTCTTTCGGTCTGGCGGCGGGATTTTTCTGGGCAGGAGTCTATACCAACTTATTTTTTCAGCCTGCCGCAGAACTGGATGACCGAACCGTTCGCCTTCAGGCCACTGTTGACGACTATCCCCTGGAGGGGGAGTATGGAGGGTATACTGTGGCTGCCCGGGTGAAGACAGATCACCTGGCACGGCCTTTGGCGGTGCTCTATCTGGATGAACAGGGGGCGGCCCTCCGGCCGGGAGATGAAATTTCCGCCGTTGTCCACTGCACCTTGGCAGATCGTACATTGGATGGGGAGGAAATCACCTACTACACCGCCAAAGGCGTTTTCCTCCAAGGGGAAGCCTACGGACGGCTGGAGATAGAACGGCCGGAACAGATCCCGCTGAGATATTGGCCCGCGGTGCTGGCCAATCGCCTGAAGCAGGGAATCGCCCTTGCCTTTCCGGAGGCGGAGGCTGGACTTGTCCAGGGCATCGTTACCGGGAACCGGGACAACCTTACCGATGCCTTTACCACCTCCCTGCAGCGGGTAGGGATGAGCCACACCGTGGCGGTGTCCGGGATGCATTTGGCATTTCTGGCCCAGATGCTGGCTTTTCTAAGGGGCCGGGGCCGAAGGTCTACCGCAGTAGTCACCATATTATGGGCGGTGCTGTTCAGCGCCCTGTGCGGGCACACCCCTTCAGTGGACCGGGCGGCTATGATGATCGTACTGCTCCAGGTCGCGCCGCTTTTTGGCCGGGAGCGGGATTTGCCCACATCTTTGAGTATTGCCCTGATGGTGCTGCTGACGGTCAACCCCTTTGCCGCCACCCACATTGGTTTGCAGCTCTCCTTTGCCGCGGTGGCGGGAATCGCCCTGGTCTCAGACCGCCTTCAGACCGGCCTGCTCCGGGTGTTCCATCTGGATCAAGCCCCCAAAGGACGATGGAGACGGCTTTTGCGCACAGTCCCCTATTTTGGGATCTCCACCTTGTCGGCAACCTTGGGCGCTTCGGTGCTGACGGTGCCCCTGGTGGCCTGTTACTTCAACACCTGCTCCCTTATTTCTCCTCTGGCGAATCTGCTGACGCTCTGGGCGGTTGGCTTTGTCTTTGTGGGCGGACTGTTGGCAGGCGGGGCGGCTTGCGTTTGGCCTGGCCTGGGGCAGGTGCTGGCTGTGCCGGTGACCGTGCTGGTACAGTATGTGAATAAAGTGGTGGAACTGCTGGCGGTCCCCAATTTGTCCGCACTTTCCATGGAGTGCCTGCTGTACCGCCTCTGGCTGGTGTTTCTCTATTTGCTGCTGTTTGCCGCTGTTGTGATCAAAGGGAAAAAGAGACCTTTGCTTCCGGTGTGCATGGGCGTTTGTACGCTGACACTGGCAGTTCTCCTGATGGGGATAGTGACCCGAATGGGAGATATGCTGGTGGCGGCGCTGGACGTGGGACAGGGGCAGAGTATAGCCCTGTTCCAGAACAATCTGTTTGCGCTGGTAGACTGCGGCGGAAACCGGGGGGAAAACGCCGGGGACATTGCCGCCGACTATTTTCAAAGCCGGGGCGTGAGCCGGCTGGATTTTCTGATCCTGACCCACTACCACGACGATCACGCCAATGGGGTTTCCCGCCTGCTGGAGCGTATGGAGGTGGGGAAGATCTTTCTGCCGGACGTGGAAGAGGACAGCCCCCTGCGCCAGGAGATTCTGGCACTGGCCCGCCGGGAGAATATCGAGGTTTATATGGTCACTCAGGACCTAGAGATCACCACTGATGAGGGGCAGTTTCTTCGGATCTACGCTCCGGTGGAGCAGGCAGGCGAGAGCAACGAACTGGGACTTGCCGTCCTGGCTGACGGAGGAAGCTTCCGTGCCCTGGTGACCGGGGATATGGGAGCGGCGGGGGAGGAACGGCTGCTGAAACTTGCCGGCCTTTCCCAGGTGGAACTGTTGGTGGCGGGCCACCATGGCTCCGACACCTCTACCTCTCAGGCACTGCTGGATGCCATTTGTCCCCAGCTGGCTCTGATCAGCGTGGGGGAGGGCAACACATATGGCCATCCGTCCCCTGAGACCGTGGCGAAGCTGGAGACGGCGGGGGCGAGGGTATACCGAACTGATTTAGACGGAACTATAGAAATTAGACAATAACAGGAGGAGGCGCCTATGCCGCCCAAGGGAAAGCCGGACACTGCCGGCTATCAAAAGATGAAAAAGGACCTGTCTGCGGGCAAGCCGGGACAGCTGTATATTTTCCACGGGGAGGAGACCTACCTCCGGGACCACTACCTGGGCAAGCTGCGGGAGATGCTGTTGTCTGGAGGGATGGGGGAGTTTAATCTCCATGAGATTGCGGCCAAAGATATGTCTCCCCACGCGCTGGAGGAGGCGGTGGACTGCCTGCCTATGATGTCGGAGCGTACCTTGGTGCAGGTCACAGACTACGACCTGTTCAAGGCGGGGGAGAAAGATCGGGAGGCGTATATTCAGATCCTCTCCCAGCTGCCCGAGTACTGCTGTGTGATTTTTATTTATGACCTGATCGACTACAAGGGGGATGCCCGCACCAAGCTGGCCGCCGCCCTGAAAGCCCATGGCACCGTGGTCAACTTTATCCGCCAGGACCAGGGGGATTTGGTGGACTGGGGGCGCCGGCGTTTCCGCGCCCTGGGTAAGGAGATCGACTCCCGGCTGGCCCTGGACCTCATATTCCTGTGCGGAGATCTTATGCACAACCTCATCGGGGAGATCGAGAAGATCGCCGCGTATGCCAAGGGACCCCACATCACCCGGGAAGACATTGAGGCGGTGGCCACGCCCCAGCTGGACGCGGTGGTCTTCCGGATGACTGACGCCATTGGCGAGGGGCAGTTTGACAAGGCCATGGGAGTGCTGGGGGAACTGTTCCAGATGCAGGAGGCCCCCATCAAAATCATGTGGTCCCTGGGCCGACAGATGCGCCAGCTCTATTCCGCACGTCTCGCCCTGGAGCGGGGGGAGGGGACCGCTTTTGTAGCCGGTCTCTGGAACCTGAAGCCATACCCGGCGGATAAGCTGGTGCGCAGCGCCAAGCGCTTCAGCCTGCCCTGGTGCCGCAGGGCGGTGGTGCGCTGCGGACAGGTGGACCTTGCTATGAAGTCCACCGGCCAGGACGGGAAAGAACTGCTGACCAGCCTTATGCTGGAGCTGGCCAATCCTGTGAAGAAGTGAGGGCGCGCTCATGCTGAAAATCAAAGAGGCCATTGTGGTGGAGGGGCGTTATGACAAGAACACCCTCTCCCAGGTGGTGGACACCCTGATTTTAGAGACAGGGGGCTTTCACATTTTTAAAGACCCGGAGCAGATGGCTCTGCTGCGCAAGGCGGGGGAACGGCGGGGGCTCATCGTCCTCACCGACTCCGACGGGGCGGGATTTGTCATCCGGAACCGCATCCGGGGCTCCATTCCGGCAAAGTATGTGAAGCACGCCTACATCCCCGATGTATACGGCAAAGAGCGGCGCAAGCGGCAAAAAGGAAAAGAGGGAAAGCTTGGTGTGGAGGGAATGCCCCCCCAGGTGCTGGAGGAGGTCCTTCGCCGGGCGGGAGCCACATTTCTGGAGGAGAGCGGCCAACCTGAGCAGGACGGCGACCCCCTCACCAAGGCCGACCTGATGGCCGCCGGGTTGACCGGGCGTCCCGACAGCGGAGAGCGGCGCCTGGCGCTGCTGCAGAAGCTGAACCTCCCAGAACATATGAGCGCCAACGCCCTGCTGCAAGTCCTCAACGGCTGCTATAGCCGGGAAGAGGCCAAAAAGCTGATGGAAGAACAGAAATAAAAAGGCTGTGACCGTACTGGTCACAGCCTTTTGTTTAAGTAAAAGTGATTATATCACCATTTTTGATAATAAGTCCAGGTGATCCTCCAGATGCTCTACTCCGGCGTAGCGGAAGACTGCCACCTTACCGCCCTTCCCGATTGCCGCCATCTGCCAGGGGTCATCCTTTACGGTGGCCAGGATCACAAAGTCCAGGCCAGGGAAGTCTACCTCCTCATACTCCCACCAGAGATTCACCAGGCGGTAGCTGTCCATCTGGGCCCGGGCAACAGGCTTAGCCAGGACGGGGATGAGCAGATGGAAACAGGTCATGTCCAGATCGGGTGCGTAGCGGTATTTGCCCCCCTCTGGGTTGGGGGAGTTGACGTTTTCCATGGTGCCGGGGGTGGGGCTGTACCCCTCCTGGGTGACGGCGTACCAGACGGGAGAGAGCAGGGAGAAGTTGACTTCTGCGTAATTCTCCGGCTCATCAAATACGCTGTGCTCCTCAAACACCTCCTCACTGGGGTAGACCGGCTCCTGTTCCAGCTCCTGTAAGGTTACATAGCCCCGGGTAAAATGATCCAGGGGGATGTTGAGAAAGGGATTCAGTACGTCAAGCTTATTTACCACAAAGAACAGTACCAGGGGGATGAGGAGAATCAAAGCAAGGCCCTTTTCTCTTGCAATGCTCCGCCGGGGGCCGGGGGAGGGGGGCGGCGGCAATCCCTGGGACAGGGCGGCATGGGCCTTTCGAAGTGCACTATAATTTCGGCGCCAGTCCC
Organism: uncultured Oscillospiraceae bacterium; assembly: GCA_944383195.1. Classification (GTDB taxonomy): domain Bacteria; phylum Bacillota; class Clostridia; order Oscillospirales; family Oscillospiraceae; genus Lawsonibacter. The sequence continues at coordinate 26,870 of CALWOP010000008.1, read as the reverse complement.
GCCAGAGGAGAAATACTTCCACAAGATAGCACAGGATAACGGGAGTGGCCGCGTTTAACAGGATAAGAGGCAGCACGGTGAAGTGGTCGGGCTGGATATCGAATTTACTTTCGTAAAAGAACAGCCCCCAGACCACCAGAGCGGCCAAAATGCCATAGAAAATCATGGTTGTGAGCTGGTAAGCGGCCATCCGCTTTTTCAGGGGTTTGAGAGAAAAGCCGCGGCTTTCCCAGTCGGTGTAAAGCTCTATGGCATCTGGGTCAACGGCGTAGAACAGAAAGAAACCTCCAAAGGACAGCGCATAATTCCACCCATATTGACGGCATAGCTCCCACTGTTCGAATGAGGGGGTATCTTCTTTCCGCTCCCGAGCCGCCAGCCGGAATCGGGTGCCCGGAACGCCCAGGTGGTCAAAGGTTGCCCAGCTCCCCAGATGGGTGGGGAAAAGACCCTGATTGGCCTGCTCCTCCAGCCAGGCCTCCAGACCGGGAATGTCGTAGAGGGAGACAGGGATAAGTTTTCGTACTTTGTTCATGAAGATCCCTCCTTTAGGCGATCATGGCAGCAATATCATCCAGATGCTGTGACAGGTCCCCGTGCCCGGTATATTGGACCAGCACTACTTTGCCGTCCAGAGCCGCTGCGGCGGTCTGAAAGGCAGTCCCTTCCCGATGGGCTACCGCCAGATAGTCGGCTTCGGTGCCGGGGTACTGGGTAATGCGCCAGGTGCCGCCCTCGTCCTCCGGGTAGACCCACCAGATGTCCTCATCCAGAGCCATAGAGCGCTCCAACTGCTCCTTGGCCATGGGCTGGGCCAGGAAGGCCAAGGAAGCGGGCAGGTCATACCAGCGGATCTCCATCCGGTTCCAGGTCCCATCCTCGTCCCATTCTCCGGTCTGTACTGCCTCCCAGCTGTTCCAGCACAGTAGATAGTGCTCCTGCCGGGCAAAGTTGGCGTAGTCCACGTAGCCGTCGCTGGCCATGGTATAGGGGACAAAATCCTCCCCTTCCACCTGGGCCAGGGACAGAAGGGGAAAGTCCTGGAGGGACGACAGAGCCTGCAGGTTTCCCCCGGTGAGGGGCAGGATGTATTGCCCCAAAATCAGTGCGATCCACAGAAATACAACGATGAAGAAATATACTGGTGAGCTCAGATTGTGCTTGGGGTAGGGGACCCGGTGCTCCAGGGGTACGCCCTCTTCCAACTGCCGGAGGATGAGCTCCAGGTCCCGCTTCTTGGCAAAAACCGATGGGAGGCTTACCAGCAAACAGACACAGAACAACACCAGGGGAAGAGATACGCTGGTGATGAAATTGGTAATGGGGGTGTTGTGTTCAAAGACTAGAAATCCCGCGCAAGCAATGACGAGCAGCGTGAGCAGGGGATTTACGATGGTACCCCACCGGGCTTTTTTGTAGAGCTTTTTCCACCGCTCCCCCTGGATAGCCGGGTCCGTATGTAGTTCGGGGGCATCTCCATCCTGAGTGGAAAAAATGAGCATCTCACGATTGATGTCCCCCACACACTCCCAGCCGTATTCCTCATAGAGATCCAGCATGGCGGAGGGCAAGTCGTCGTCCACGGCGCGGCGGCAAGGTTCGATCCGGTACCGGGTTTTTCGGGCCGGGCCGGGGGTGAAGGTGCAGAACAGGGAGCGGTACTTTTTCAGATATAGTCCCCGCAGAGCCATGTCCTGCAGCCAGCTCTCCGTCCCCTGAATATCGTAATCTGAGACAGGGGTGAGCTTGTAGATGGATTTCATAGTATGGGCCTCCTTTCAGGCCAATGAAACAAAGGTAAATTGGGGGCTCAGCCCTCCGCCTCCAGCTGCTCTGTCAGCAGATGGAGGGCGGCCTCGGCATCAGCGGCTGAGCAATCCAAGACAAAGACTCGATCATTTTTCAGGCCAATGTGTACCGTGCGGGAGGCGCTTTCATCAGAAAATTGATAGGTAAAGCGGGTGAGACCGTCCAGACCGGGCTGAGACACTTCCTCCTCCTGGGAAAAGTCAAAGGCATAGGTGCTGTCATGGAGAAAAGGGGTATTTTCTTCCCAATTCTTCCGATACTGCTCCAGGGAGTGCCGGTGTTCCTCCACCCGGCCCTCATACACCATCCGGGCCAGGGCAGGGGAGATGGTTCGCGCATACTCCTGATTGAGCCGGACTTCTGCTTGAGCCCCATCGGGGGAAGTTATCACGCCGCCCTGAGCTACATCGTACTGCTCCGGGGCCAGGGTGGACCAGGAAAATTCGTCGTAATGGAGCAGCTCCTGGTTATTGTACAGGCGCAGCTGCGTGTTTGCCGGAATGACTTCCTCCAGCGTAACGTGGGGGAAGGCCCATTCCTCGGGCCCAGACAGCCGCCGGGAATCAGAGGGGTTGAACCAGAGAAGGTAAATGAAAAACCCCACGGCCGCCAGTGTCGCCAGCAAGACCAATGCCAAGCTCCGCAGCTCCGGGTAGCTCCTGCGGCCCGGAGACGGCCATTCCCCACGCCTGAGGATGGACTGTGTACGGTAGATGCCGCAAAAGATGCCCACATTTGTGGAGATCACCGAAAGAGCCAGGATTACCATCAGGGCATAGAGGGGGATCAGTGTATCCGAGCGCAGGATCATAGACATCAAAAAAGCTGCTGGCCGGGTGAAGAGCAAGACCCACTCGTCCCAGAAGGCCGCTCCCAGCCAGAGAACCAGAAGAAAGAGGCCGATCCACACCCGTTTGCGCTGCCGTTTCATAGCCAGGGCCATGCTGTCAGCATCGTTGTAGAGATCAGGGGCCTGGGGGTCATCGCAGCTGTAGATGGCATAGAGCTTTCTCACCTTGCCCTCATACCGCCAGCCGGCATCCTGATAGCTGGCAATCCGGTTTTGCAGCTCAAGTTCTCCGATGAGGTCTACCCCCGGGTCCAGGCGGTAGCGGGTGCGCCCCGCGTCCGGGTCGGTGCGGAAAGGCACCCGGCCGATGAAGGACCACCCCGGCCAGCCGTTGAGGAGGTACCCGCCCTGGGCCTGTTCGTTGAGCCAGTGTTCGATTCCGGCAAAATCCCATATGGAATAGGGCAGCCATTTTTTAACGATCATGGTGTTTGCCTCCTTTTACAGAGCGTCAAAGGTTGCGGCAAAGAGGGGCAGGTAGTCCAATAGAGTTTGCTCTCCGTAGTAGTCTGCAAAAAGTACGGTGTTTCCACGGCGCAGGATAAAGATCCCGCCGGGCAGGAAGACGCGCGTTTCCCCGGTCAGCTCATTGGTGTGGATTTGTCTCTCCCGAGGGGCGTAGCGGATCTCATCCAGCCCGTAGGCGGCATCCAGGGTTTCGTAGTCTCCTGACCCGTTGATGTACTGCCTGCTCCATTCCTCGGCCCGCATTTTTGCAAGTATTTCCAGGGAATAGCGGGTGATGGAGATTTCCAGCCGTGGCACGTCATAAGGGATTACACGGATGGCAGTATGCTTCATCTCAGCTCCTCCTCTCCGTCCAGCACGCAGGCTTTCAGCCGTTCCAGCTCATCTTGGAAGACCTCTCGGCCTTTGCTTGTAATCCGGTAGGTGCGCTTGCGCCCGTCTACCTGGGTCTCCTCAATGAGCTTTTCGTCCTGAAACTTGGCCAACAGGGTGTAGAGAGTACCGGGCCCCAGCCGCACGCGCCCGGCGGTTTTTTGTGCGACAAAGTCGGTGATCTCAATGCCGCACATCTCCCCATGGAGAAAGGACATGAGCACGTAATACATCGGCTCAGTAAGTCCGCCCTTATCCCGTCCTGGCATAGCTGATTCCCCCTTTCTCAAAGCTCAATATCGTCTAACGATATTATAACACGAAGTATAGAGGGACGCAAGAGGGAGCGGGCAAAATATGACGGGAAGTCCTATCAAGGTTTCGGCCCCTTTCGCCCGGGGAAGTTTCTATAATAGGGACTGCGGGACAGCCCGCCAAAGGCTGGGGGAGGAGGGAATGGCTTGACTGTCATCTATGTGGATACGCTGTTTCTCCTCAACGCTCTGGTAGACTATCTGCTCCTTCTGGCTGCCGCACGGCTGGCGGGGGAGCCGCTTCGGCGGCTGCGGTTTGCCCTGGGGGCGGTGTTGGGAGGACTGTATGCCGTGGCTATCTTCCTGCCTGGGCTGTCGTTTCTCTCCCATCCGCTATGCCGGGCGGCCTCGGCCCTGCTGATGATGGTGATGGCCTATGGAGGGAGCCGCCGGCTGCTTCGCCAGGGGCTGTTATTTGTGGCCCTCACCTGTGCCTTTGGGGGCGGCGTGGTGGCCATAGGGCTTATGGGGGACACAGGGCTGTCTCTGGGCGGCGGAGTGTTTTACTCGGCCATGGATTTTAAAATGGTGCTTCTCTCAGCGGCTGTGTGCTACTTGGTCATCACTTTGGTCTTTCGCCGTCTGGGCCGGCACACCGCCGCCGGTGGAGAGCTGGCCCGGGCGGTGCTGCGTCTGGGACAACGGCAGGTGGAGCTCACCGCCCTGGTAGATACAGGCAACACCCTCACCGACCCGGTTTCCGGCCGGGGCGTCATGGTGGCGGAGGGGGAGGCGGCGCAGGAACTCTTCCCCCGGGAACACCGTCCGGCGCACCGGGACCTGGTGGACCCGGCGGGCGCCTTGGAACGGCTGGGAACGGGAGCCTGGCGTGGACGTTTTCGACTTCTGCCCTACCGCTCGGTGGGCGTGGACCGTGGGCTGCTGCTGGCCGTGCGGGCGGACAGCCTGGAGTTGGACGGGCAGGGGAGAGGGCCTGTATTGGTGGCTCTGTCTCCTACCCCCGTATCGGACGGAGGCGGGTACCGGGCGCTGATTGGACCAATGGAGGATAGGATATGAAAGGAAAGTTGATGTTTATCACACTGAGGGAGCGGGCCGCGGAACTGCTTACCCGACTGGGGCTGCTCCAGCCGGGAAAAATCATGTATATCGGGGGCAGCGACACCCTTCCGGCTCCGCTGAAGCGGGAGGAGGAGGCGGAGCTCATTGCACGCTTGGAGCAGGGGGACAGCCAGGCCCGGAACAAACTCATTGAGCACAACCTGCGCCTGGTGGCCTACATTGCCCGGCGCTTTGAAAATACCGGCATCCACATGGAGGACCTGATTTCCATCGGCACCATCGGACTGATCAAGGCAGTGGGCACCTACCAGCCGGCCAAGAGCATCAAGCTGGCCACCTACGCCAGCCGCTGTATTGAAAATGAGATTCTCATGTATCTGCGAAAAATCTCCAACCAAAAAAGCGAAGTGTCCTTTGACGAACCGCTGAATACGGACTGGGATGGCAATGAACTGCTGCTCAGCGATATTTTGGGCACCGATGAGGATCTGGTGGTACAGCCGCTGGAGGCGGATGTGGACCGTCAGATGCTGCATCAGGCGTTGGAACGGCTGGAGGAGCGGGAGAAGCACATCATCACGCTGCGCTTTGGACTGGACGGACGGAGGGAGTGCACCCAAAAGGAGGTGGCAGATCTGCTGGGGATCTCTCAGTCCTACATTTCCCGGCTGGAAAAACGGATCATCCACCGGCTGAAAAAAGAAATCCTGCGCCTGATGTAGAAAAAACTGGCAAAGCAGGGGGGATTATGATATAATTTTCCAGGTCTTTGGAGAGAGATCACCACGATCGCAATCGAGAGAGAGAAAGAGAGGAAGAAAACTATGTATGATGCGTTTCTGAACCTGATCCTGGCTATCAGCGACGCCATGTACAGCTACATCCTGATCGTTATGCTGCTGGGTGTGGGGCTGTACTTTACCCTGCGGGGCAAGCTGCTCCAGCTGCGTATGCTGCCTGAGTCCATCCGGGTGGTGGGGGAGAAGACCGGTGATGAAAATTCCGTCTCCGCTTTTGAAGCCCTGATGGTGTCTACCGCCAGCCGGGTAGGAACGGGCAATATCGTAGGTGTCGCCAACGCCATTGCTGTGGGCGGTTATGGCGCGGTGTTCTGGATGTGGCTCATTGCCATCGTGGGCGGTGCCTCCGCCTTCGTGGAGAGCACCCTGGCCCAAATCTACAAGAAGAAAGATCCCAAGGGCGGCAGCTACGGCGGCCCGTCCTATTACATCGAAGCGGCCCTCCACAGCCGTCTGCTGGGCGTGATCTTCGCCGTGGTCCTCATTGCCACCTATGCCGGAGGCTTCAACATGGTGGCCTCCTTTAACCTGCTGGACAGCTTCACCAGCTACGCTTTCTATGAGCAGGCGGGCTATGTGACGCTGGGCGGCGGCCGGTACAGCGTGGTGACCCTGGTGGGCGGCGCAGTGCTGGCCTTGCTGGTGGCTGTGTGCGTTCTGGGCGGCGGCAAGCGTATCGTCAAGGTCACCGGCGTACTGGTGCCGGTGATGGGTGTGCTCTACATCCTCATGGCTTTGGTGGTCATGGTGCTGAACCTGAACATGATCCCCGGTGTGCTGGCCCGGATCTTCCACGATGCCTTCGACTTCCAGGCCATCTTCGGCGGAGCGGTGGGCTTTGGCTCTTCCGCCATCATGCAGGGCATCAAGCGCGGCCTTTATTCCAATGAGGCAGGCGTGGGTTCCGCGCCCAACGCGGCGGCCGCTGCCAGCGTGTCTCATCCGGTCAAGCAGGGTCTGGTGCAGATGCTCTCCGTATTCATTGATACCATCCTGGTGTGTACCGCCACGGCGATGATGTGCCTGAGCACCGGCGTTGATATTAAGGGCGGTCTGAACGGCGCTCCTCTGGTACAGGCCTCTCTGGCTACCACCTTCGGCAGCGTGGGCCCCTATTTCATCACATTCGCCCTGCTGCTGTTTGCCTTTACCACTCTGCTGGGCAACCTCTTCTACTGTGAGGGATGCCTGAACTACATTGCCGGGCGCACGCTGAAGAACAGCGCGATGAATGTGTTCCGCCTGGTTGCCTGTGTGCTGGTCTTTGTGGGCGGCCAGCTGGAGTTCGGCCTGGTGTGGAACCTGGCGGATGTGCTGATGGGGTGCATGGCCATTATTAACCTGCCTGTCATCGTCATTTTGGGCGGTACCGCTATGCGGGCCCTGAAGGACTACACCCAGCAGCGTCATGAGGGGAAGAATCCGGTGTTCAAGGCTTCTTCCATCGGCCTGAAGCAAAAAACTGATTTCTGGAATTAAATATCTGTAAGACCGGGGCATGGACAAGTTCCATGCCCCACTTTCTTTGGAAAACTGGGGAGTTTCTGCCAGGGAAAAGAGTTTGACAGCCGGGGAGGGATAGGGTAGAATAACAGCATATTGCAGGAACGTCCGCCCGAACGTGAGAGAGGGCGGGAAAACCCGGCTGCCGGCTGTGCGTGCGGCAGCCATGTCCGGCCGCGCCGGAATAAGCGCAGGGCCGTGAGACGGAGCGTAGAATGAAACGAAATGCGAAAGTGTCCACGGCGGTGATCCGCCGCCTGCCCAGATATTATCGCCATCTGTCGGAGCTGCAGCGCACCGGAATGGTGCGGATCTCCTCTAACGCCCTTGGCAAGTCTATGGGGCTGACCGCTTCCCAGATCCGTCAGGATCTGTTCTGCTTCGGGGAGTTTGGACAGCAGGGCTACGGCTATAAAGTGGACAGCCTGAAAGAAGAAATTGGGGAAATTTTGGGCATCAATCGGGGCCATACCCTGATCGTGCTGGGCACCGGCAACCTGGGCCGGGCTATCATTCAGAATTTCCAGTTTTCCAGCAACGGTTTTCATCTGTTGGCTGCCTTTGACATCAACCCCGGGGTCGTGGGCACCCAAATTGCCGGAGTTCCGGTGTATCACGCCGATGAACTGGAAGACTTTATTGCCGCCCATCCGGTGAGTGTGGGGATGCTGACTGTCCCCATTATGGCGGCTCAGACCATGTGCGACCGGCTGGTGAACGCGGGCGTGCGTGGGATCTGGAATTTTACCAATCATGAGCTGGCGATCCGCAGGGAAGACGTAGTGGTGGAGTCGGTTCATTTTTCCGACAGCCTGTTGGCCCTGAGCTATATGATCTCCCAGCGGGAGCCGGCGGCCGGGGCGGAAACAGAGGAGGAACTAGAATGAAAAAACTTCTGCGTCCCCTGGCGCTGGCCCTGGCGTTTGCCATGCTGGCCGTGGGGGCCTATGCGGCTGTATCTGGGGATGGGCTGGTGAGCCTGAGCTATCTGACGGACACATTTTTTCCCCAGGCGGTCCAGGCCGGTACAGAGGCGGCCGATGATGCGCTGGTGGAAACCTATGACCAAGCCAAGGAGCAGCTGGACCGGGTCCACGACCAGGTCGGGGAGAATGTGGGCGAACCTGCCGGACTCTACAGCGCTACCCTCCAGCGCCGGGAGTGGTACGACGGTCAGCAGGTGTGCCTGGGGACCGGCGGTGGTGTGCTGATGCTGGAGGGCTATGCCGCTGTGACCCATAACGGAGCGGTGGTGGATGTGACAGCCGGGACAGAGGTCGCCTCCGGTTCTCTGCTGAGCGCCAATCACCGCTATCTGGTGGGAGAGGACACCACAGCCTATTTTACCATCCAGTCCGGATATGCTGCCATGGGCGTCCAGGGGGGCTATGCCGTAACAGGCGGTAATGCAAACGCCGCGCCTTTCCTGGACGTGAAGAAGAGCGATTGGTACTATGCCCCGGTGAATTATGTCTATGAGAAAAATCTCTTCTCCGGTATGGGCGAGCACCTATTTGGTCCCGGCGAACCCATGACGCGGGCCATGCTGGTGACGGTACTCTATCAGATGGCCGGAGCACCCGCCCAGGAGCTGTCCGCCGCCAGCGGAGTAACCTTGTACGATGTGCCTGAGAGCGCCTGGTACGCCCCTTATGTCAAGTGGGGCGTGGCGCAGGGAGTTGCCGCCGGGACCGGAGACGGAGGATTCGCCCCGGAAAGTCCCGTCACCCGGGAACAGGTGGTGGTCATGCTGCGCAGCTTTGCTGCCAACTATCTGGGGCAGAGCGTGTCCGGCGGAGCCGACTTGTCCGTCTACCAAGACCTCAATAAGGTGAGCGACTGGGCCTTGGAGGCCATGGCCTGGGCGGTGAGCCAGGGCGTGGTCAGCGGCTCGCTGACAAACGAAGTGCTCACGCTGAATCCCCAGTACAGCGCGAACCGGGCTGAGGTGGCCGCCATGCTGCGGTCCTTTGACGAAAAGATTTCCTGAGCAGCAGACACCGATTGCGGCCCTGAGCCATATGATGGGTTTGAGAGCGGCAGACAGCCCTCTTAAAACTTTCATAATCAGGAGGTACTCATTATGGGGTGCTGCAATAACGGTTGGGGCGGCAACAGCTGCCTGTGGATCATCATCCTGCTGATCATCCTGTGCTGCTGCAACGGGAACAGCAATGGCTGCGGCAACAACAACTGCGGCTGCAACAACGGCTGCGGCTGCTGAGACACTGGGTCTGCATAAGACTTGCTTATGGGCGCGGAGATTCTCCGCGCCCGAATTTTTTTTACTGGAAAGTGGGTGGAGCCTGAAATTGTGTTGCATTTTCACTAAAATAGGTGTATGATATTGGCCGCAAGCAGAGCCGGCGGTTTCCCGTATTGTCCAAGAACAGCGGGAAAGCGACGGGTTTTGTCGTGCGTCCGGTCTGTGCGGGCGCGTAAGGCGGGCCTTGTCCCACAAGGGGAAGAACGGTACTTTCGCTTTCAAAGCGGAGGGCCGAGGGGGACAAGGTACGTTTCAATCCCGGCAGAACAGAATAGGGAGGTCGAAATCTTACATGAGCAAATTTCTCAAACGATCCGCGCAGGGCGCGGGTGTCCCCCACGAGAAACGGACTTCCAACCTGGAAACGGTGAAAATGCCGCTGCCCTCTAAGATCGTGCTGTCCATGGGTCAGCACATCGGCGCCCCGGCGACTCCCGCCGTGGCGAAGGGCGATCAGGTCTATGTAGGTTCCGTGGTGGGCAAGTCCGGGGGCTTTGTCTCCTCCGACATCCACTCCGGCGTGTCCGGTATCGTGGACAGCATCATTACCATCACTGCGCCCAATGGTGCGCCTCAGACCGCTGTGGTCATCATCCCCGATGGCGAGCAGAAGGTGGACCCCTCCATCGCTCCCCCTGTGGTCACGGATCTGAAGTCTTTCCAGGACGCCGTCCGTGCCAGCGGCCTGGTGGGTCTGGGCGGCGCCGGTTTTCCCACCGCGGTGAAGCTGGCTCCCAAGAACCTGGATGAGATCGATACTCTGGTCATCAACGGCGCCGAGTGTGAGCCCTACATCACCTCGGATAACCGCTGCTTCCTGGAGGACACCCAGTTCATCATGGATGGTATCCAGGCGGTCATGAAGTATTTGGAGATTCCCAAGTGCATCATCGGCATCGAGGGCAACAAGCCCGAGGCCATCGCCAAGATGAAGAGTGTTGCCACCCAGGGCGTGGAAGTGAAAGAGCTGCCCTGCCGCTATCCCCAGGGCGCTGAGAAGGTGCTCATTGAAAACTGCACCGGCCGGGAAGTTCCCTTCCCCGGCCTGCCCTCTGATGTGGGCGTCATCGTGATGAACGTCACCTCTGTGGCTTTCGTGGGCAAGTACTTAAAGACCGGTATGCCTCTGGTCACCAAACGCCTGACCGTGGACGGCGATGTGATCAAGGAGCCCAAGAATGTGGAGGTCATCATCGGTACCCCCGTGCAGGAGCTGATGGATTTCTGCGGCGGCTTCACCGATGAGCCTGGCAAGCTGCTCTACGGCGGCCCCATGATGGGTACTTGTATTGCCGACCTGAGCCAGCCCATTTTGAAGAACAACAACGCGGTTCTGGCTTTCTCCAAGAAGATGTCCCAGGCCCCCAAGGTCACCAACTGCATCCACTGCGGCCGGTGCACCAATGCCTGCCCCCTGGGCCTGTCCGCCAAGGAGATCGTCCAGGCCTATAACGACGGGAATGTGGAGCTGCTCCAGGAGCTCAACGCGGATCTGTGTATGAGCTGCGGTACCTGCTCCTTTGTCTGCCCGGCCAAGCGGCCTCTGGCCCCCTCCATTGCCCTGGCCAAGATCATGATGAAGAATGGAGGTAAGAAGTAATGGCCAATAAGTTGATCGTTACCGCCGCGCCTCACATCACCGGCGCGGACTCCACCCAGAAGATCATGCAGCGGGTGTGTCTGGCCCTGGTGCCCACGCTCATTGCTTCGGTGATCATCTTTGGGGTCAATTCCCTCATCCTCACCGCCGTCACTGTAGCGGCCTGTGTCTTCTTTGAGTGGGGCTACTGCAAGCTGGTGGGCCGGGAGAACCCTGTGGGAGATTTCTCCGCTGTGGTCACCGGTATGCTGCTGGCCTTCAACCTGCCCGCTACCCTTCCCTGGTGGATGGCTGTTGTGGGCGCATTTATCGCCATTGTGATCATCAAGCAGCTCTTCGGCGGCTTGGGCTATAACTTTGCCAACCCCGCCATCGTGGGCCGTATCGCTCTGGCGGTGGGCTTTGCCGGACGGATGTCCACCTACGGCTTCCCCCAGGGTGCTGACGCGGCTACCTCCGCCACTCCTCTGGCCCATGTGGCCGACCTGGGCGCGGGCGACTATGTGACCCTGCTGCTGGGCAACCACGGCGGCGTGCTGGGCGAGACCTGCGCCATCACTCTGATCATCGGCGGCATCTATCTGATTGCCACCAAGGTCATCAGCCCTGTCATCCCTGTGACCTACCTGGCCACTGTGGCGGTGCTGAGCGTTTGCTTCGGCCTTGACCCCATCGTGCAGCTGCTGTCCGGCGGCCTCATGCTGGGCGCGTTCTTCATGGCCACCGACTATGTCACCTCTCCCACCACCCAGAAGGGCAAGCTGGTCTTCGGCATCGGCCTGGGTCTCATCACCATGATGATCCGCCACTTCGGCACTATGAACGAGGGCGTGTCTTTCGCCATTTTGCTGATGAACCTGTTGGTGCCCTATATTGAAGTGCTGACCCGGCAGGATAAGCTGGGAATCGCCAAGGTGAAAAAGGGAGGCGAGGCCAAATGAGCAACTGGAATCGCGTATTTAAGCCCATCGTTGTGCTGGGCGTCATCTGTATCGTCATTACCGGGGCCCTGGCCGCCACCAACAGCGTGACCGCCCCCATTATCCAGGCGGCCACCATTGCCGCCCAGAACGCGGCCCGCGCCGAGCTGCTGCCTGAGGCAGAGGGCGCATTCACCAAGGTGGAGGGCGTGGAGGTGGAGAATGTCTCCGACATCTACACCGCTGACAATGGCGCCGGCACCGTCATCACCTGCTCCGGTAAGGGCTACGGCGGCGCTGTCACCGTGATGGTGGCGTTCAGCCCTGACAACACCGTCAAGCAGATCAAGGTCACTGAGGCCGCTGAGACTAAGGGCATTGGCTCCAATGTCACTGAGAATGCCGAGTACTGGGCGCTCTACAACGGTAAGCCCGCCGACCAGGCTCTGGTGCTGGGGACCGATGTGGACGCCTACTCCGGCGCTACCATTTCCAGCCAGGCCGTAAACAACGCTGTGAACGCCGCCATTGAGGCGTACAACGCGATCGCTTGAAAGGCAGGTGGAACAAGATGAGTAATAACAGCAAACTGAAGATTTTGACCAACGGTTTTCTGAATGAAAACCCGGTTCTGCGGCTTGTCCTGGGCACCTGTCCCACTCTGGCCGTTACCTCCATGGCATCCAACGGCATCGGCATGGGCCTTGCGGCCACCTTCGTGCTGATCTGCTCCAACATCGTCATTTCCGCCCTGCGGAAGATCATCCCCGATCAGGTGCGTATCCCCTGTTACATCACCGTCATCGCCGGCTTTGTGTCCGTGGTTCAGATGCTGGTCAAGGCCTATGTGCCCGACCTGGATAAGGCCCTGGGCGTGTACCTGCCTTTGATCGTGGTGAACTGTATCATCCTGGGCCGTGCTGAGATGTTCGCCTCCAAGAACGGCATCGTGGATTCCGCTCTGGACGGTCTGGGCATGGGCATTGGCTTTACCATTACCCTGGTGATCATGGGCTCCATCCGTGAGATCCTGGGCGCTGGCACCTGGATGTCCGGCCTGGGCAGCCTGATCCCCGCTCTGGGGGCTGACTTTGCCATCCAGGTCATCCCGGAGTCCATCGACCCCTTCACCATTATGACCAGCGCCCCCGGCGGCTTCTTTGTGTTCGGCGTTCTGATGGCCGGCGCTACCTGGCTGACCTCCCGCCCCAAGAAGAGCGAGAAGGCTGCTGAGGCTGTGGAAGGAGGCAACGCATAATGGAAATGGCACTGAAACTTGCCAGCATCTTCTTCACCATGATCTTGGTGGATAACTATGTGTTGGCGAAATTCCTGGGCATCTGCCCCTTCCTGGGCGTGTCCAAAAAGCTGGACAGCGCGGTAGGTATGTCCCTGGCCGTTACCTTCGTCATGGTCATGGCCACCGCCGCCACCTGGCCCATCTACACCTTCATTCTGTCCCCCGCGGATGCCGTGGGCACCGCCCGGGATCTGAGCTATCTGCAGACCATCGTCTTCATCCTGATCATCGCCATCCTGGTGCAGCTGCTGGAGAACTTCCTGAAAAAGTTCGTGCCCGCTCTGTACAAGGCCCTGGGCGTGTATCTGCCCCTGATCACCACCAACTGCACCATCCTGGGCGTGACCATCCTGAACCTGGACAACGGCTATAACTTTGTGGAGTCCATCGTCTGCGCCGCCGGCGCCGGCATTGGCTTCCTGGTGGCCATGGTCCTGTTCTCCGGCGTGCGCCGCCGTGTGGAGCAGGCTGTTACGCCTGTGTGCTTCAAGGGCCTGCCCATCACGCTGGTGGCCGCTGCGGTGACCTCCCTGTCCTTTATGGGCTTTGGCGGCATCGTGGATGCCATCTTCAAGGTTTGATAGGAGGGGGAGAACAGTATGGATCCGATTATTCTGGCAATCGTTATCGTCACCGTCATTGGCCTGATCGGCGCGGTGATCCTGGTGGCCGCCTCCATCTTTATGTACGTCCCCGTGGATGAGCGGGTGGAGAAGATCACCTCCGTCCTGGCCGGCGCCAACTGCGGCGCCTGCGGCTGTGCCGGCTGTGCCGACTATGCCAAGAGCATCGTGGAAGAGGGCAACGCCGTCAACAAGTGTACGCCCGGCGGCGCCGCCTGTGCGGCTAAGATCGCCGAGATCATGGGTGTGGAGGCCGGCGCTTCTGTCCCCATGAAGGCGGTGGTGGCCTGCTCCGGCACCTGCAACCAGACCTCCAAGCGCTTTGAGTTCCAGGGCATTCAGAGCTGCCAGGCCGTCAAGGGCCTGTATGGCGGCGACGGAATGTGTAAGTATGGCTGTCTGGGCTACGGGGATTGTACCCGGGCCTGCGCCTTCGACTCCATCCACATTGTGGACGGCATCGCTAAGGTGGACTACGCCAAGTGCGTGGGTTGCGGCGCCTGTGCTGCCGCCTGCCCCAACTCCGTCATCAGCATCATTCCTGAGAACAAGCGCAAGCCCGTGGTTCAGTGTCTCAACAAAGACAAGGGCGCGGACACCCGCAAGGCCTGCACCGCCGGTTGTATCGGCTGTATGAAGTGCACCAAGGTGTGCCACTTCGACGCCATCACCGTGGAGAACAACCTGGCCCACATCGACCAGGACAAGTGCAAGGGCTGTCAGCTGTGTGTCAAGGAGTGCCCTGTGGGCATCATCCATGTGCCCGCCAACAGCTGAGCAATCAAACCAGTATAAAAAATGCCTCCGGCTAAGCCGGAGGCATTTTTTATAGACAATTTAAATAAATCAGTCCCGCAGCCAGCTGGGCAAGGTCCTGGCTTTTGCGCTGGACACCATGCCCATGGCGGCAAACAGAGTAATAATGGAGGAGCCGCCGTAGCTGATGAAAGGAAGCGTCAATCCCATGACGGGGAGGATGTACAGGCACATCCCCACGTTCAGGGTGATTTGAATGAGGAGCATCGCCGCCACGCCCATACATACATAGGCGTCAAAGGGAGAGCTGGCATGACGGCCTACCCAGATGCACCGCAGGACCACCGCTCCCAGAATGAGCAGCAGGAGCACGCAGCCAATCAGCCCCAGCTCCTCACCGCACACGGCAAAGATGAAATCGGTGTGGCGGGCAGGGAGGGTGTGGGAGTAATCAGACTGGGTGTAGTCACCCTGAAGATAGCCCTGGCCGAAAAGCTGGCCGGAGCCAATGGCCAGGATAGAACGGGTCTGCTGGAATCCACGGCCCTGGGGGTCCAGGTCGTGGTCAAATACCACGCGGAAGCGCATGATGCGGTAATCGGTCCACAAGCTGGTTTCCGGCAGGACAAAGAGCCATAAAATGACAACAGTTAGGATCAGACCGCCGCCTACCAGCAAAAACCACCGCAGCTTTACCCCGGATGCCCAGGCCATAAAGGCGAAAATGACCATATAGACCACACACATTCCCATATCCCCGCAGACCACGGCGATGAGGCCCAGCATGAAGATGGTGTGGCCCCCGATCTGGATGAGGGAGGGCAGGGAGCTGATGTCACGCTCCTGCTCCTGAATTTTGGTGATCTGTAAACTGAGCAGAAGGATAAACGGAAGCTTGACAATCTCATTGGGCTGCATATCCACCGGGAAGCCTGGAATATGAATCCAGTTCAGGTTACCGGAGTTGTAATCCTCGCCCAGAGGAGTGAGAAGAAGCAGGATAAATACAACATTGAAGGCCAGAATATACTTCCAGTTCTTTTCCACAAACAAATGGAAGTCCACCATGGTCAGCAGCATATAGGCTGCCACGCCCAGCACCACCGCCAAAGCCTGAACCATGATGGGCCGGTTGGAGTTTAAATACCGTGTGGCGGAAAACACCAGCAGCAATCCATAGCCGCTGGCCAGCAGGCACAAAGACAGCAATACCAAATCGCCTTTTTTAAAGAATTCCCGTATGGGGGAAAAGAGCGCGGCCAAAACCTCACCTCCTGAGACGAAAGGGTTACGATTGGTCCGATATATTTTAGCACATTTTGGTGGAAAGGCAAACCATATCGTGGTATAATCTCTTGCACGTATGAAAATTTTCTGTGAACGGAGGGATGGCCTTGTCCGTCCGCTATGTAACCAACAGCGAAGAGGAGACCCAGAAGCTGGGAGAACAGCTGGCCCAGCAGCTGACGCCCGGGTCAGTGATCGCCTTTACCGGGGATCTGGGGGCGGGAAAGACCGCCTTCACCCGGGGATTGGCCCGGGGACTTGGGGTGGAAGAGCGGGTGACCAGCCCCACTTTTACCATTGTAAACGAGTATGAGGGGGGACGGCTGCCCCTGTTCCACTTTGATATGTACCGTCTGGGCTCCTCTGAGGAGCTCTATGAAATCGGCTGGGAGGACTATCTGGCCCGGGAGGGCGTGTGCGCCGTGGAGTGGAGCGAAAATATTGAAGACGCCCTGGAGCATGACACCATCCGGGTGGATATCCGCCGGGGCGAGCATGAGGGGCAGCGCCTCATAGAGATCGGAGGGATCGCACTGTGAAGATATTAGCCCTGGAGTCCTCGGCCACGGCCTGTTCCGCCGCGCTGGTACAGGATGGGGAGCTGGTGGCTCAAAACTATCAAAGCAGCGGCCTGACCCACAGCCGCACCTTGCTGCCCATGGCGGAGAGTATGCTTGAGACTTGCGGCGAGAGCTTGAACAATGTGGATGTCATTGCCGTGGCAGCAGGTCCCGGATCTTTTACCGGCCTGCGCATCGGTGTGGCCACCGCGAAAGGGCTGGCCTGGGGAGAGGGGAAACTGTGCGCCCCCTGTTCCACTCTGGAGTCCATGGCCTGGCCTCTGGCCCACCTGGAGGGCAAGCTTATCATATGCGCCATGGACGCCCGGCGCAAGCAGGTCTACAACGCCCTCTTCCTTGCCTTGGGGGACAAACTGGAGCGGCTTAGTCCGGACCGGGCGATCTCTCTGGAAAAACTGGGGGAGGAACTGAAAAATTTCCATTTTCCCAAAATTGTCGTTGGAGATGGGGCGCTGCTGTGCTATAATACGTTACGAGAGCGCGTGTCAGAGATGGAACTGGCCCCCCGCCACCTGCGTATGCAGAGCGCCTGGGGGGTGGCCATGGCCGCCCAGCGCCTGGTCCGGGAGGGCAGGCTGGTGACAGGCGGCGCCTTGACCCCCGTGTACCACCGCCTGTCCCAGGCGGAGCGGGAGCGCCTGGAACGGGAACGGAATCTCACATCCAAATCTAATGATAAAGGGGATCATCACAATGTTTGACGAGAAAGTACACGTACTGGACCACCCGCTGCTGCAGCACAAGCTGACCATCCTCCGGGACGAGAGAACCGGCGTGAAGGAATTCCGGGAGATCGTTTCTGAAATTGCCGCCCTGGAGTGCTATGAAGCGACCCGGGACCTGCCTCTGGAAGACGTGGTGGTGAAGACCCCCGTGGCCACCGGCACCTTCAAGCAGCTCACCGGCAAGAAGCTGGCCATTGTGCCCATCCTCCGGGCGGGGCTTGGCATGGTGGACGGTATTTTGAATCTGATCCCCTCTGCCAAAGTGGGTCACATCGGCCTCTATCGGGACCCTGAGACCCATCAGCCTGTGGAATATTACTGCAAGATGCCCAGCGACATTGCTGAGCGGGACGTGATCGTCCTGGACCCCATGCTGGCTACCGGCGGCTCCGCCTCCGCTGCCATCACCTTCCTGAAGGGCTATGGCTGCAAGCATATCAAGCTCATGAATGTCCTGGCCGCCCCCGAGGGCATTGAGGTCATCCGGCGGGATCACCCCGATGTAGAGATCTATGTGGCCGCCGTGGACGAGAAGCTCAATGACCACGCTTATATCGTGCCCGGTCTGGGCGATGCGGGCGACCGGATTTTCGGTACCAAGTAAGCAAATAAACGAAATATAAAAGTCACCCCCTGCCGCCGGGTAGGGGGAAGGGACGTTCGCGTTTCCTCCGTTAGGCCGCAGAAGGGGGAAAGACGATCGTCCCTTTTGTCTGTTTGAAGGGGACTGAGAAGCGATGCAACACCAATCGATCCGAAGGGAATTTTTCCGCTATACATCACAAAATGTCATGGGGATGATCGGACTTTCCTGCTATATCCTGGCGGACACCTACTTTATCTCGCAGGGGTTGGGAGCCGATGGCCTGACGGCGCTGAATCTGGCCATTCCATTTTATAATTTTATCCAAGGCATCGGCCTAATGCTGGGGATGGGAGGCGCCACCCGATTTTCTATCCTCCGGGGCCAGGGCGAGGAAGAAAAGGCCCTTTGGGTCTTTACCCAGTCTCTGATGCTGGCGCTGATCGCCGGAGTGATGTTTCTGATTCCGGGCGTCTGCTTTTCCCAGCAGCTGAGCACGCTGTTGGGGGGCAGCGGTGTGGTCCATGGGATGACGGCAACCTATCTGCGGGTACTGCTGTCCTTTGCGCCCGCCTTTTTGCTCAACAATGTGCTGCTGTGCTTTGTGAGAAATGATTCTGCTCCCAGATTGGCCATGACGGCCATGCTGGGCGGCAGCTTTTCCAATATTGTATTGGATTATATCTTCATTTTCCCCCTAAACATGGGAATATTTGGGGCGGTGCTGGCCACTGGACTGGCGCCGGTGATCAGTATCATGATTCAGGCCCCTCATTTCCGAAAGAGCACTCTGCGCCTGAAACGCCAGGGTTTGCGGCTGCGTGGGACGGGAAGATTGGCGGTTCTGGGCTGCCCTTCCCTCATTTCGGAGCTGTCCTCCGGTCTGGTGCTGATTTTATTTAACTTCATCATTTTGGACCTGGCCGGGAACCTGGGGGTGGCGGGCTACGGTGTGGTGGCCAATATCTATCTGGTGGTACTGGCTCTGTTCACTGGTCTGGGCCAGGGAATTCAGCCGCTGGTCAGCGCGGCCTGGGGGAGAAAAGAACGGGATTGCGTGTACACGGTGTACCGCTACGCCCTGTGGGCGGCGGCGCTGCTGGCAATAGGTGTGTACGCTTTGTCGATTTTGTTGGATGATCCCATTGTGGCGGCGTTCAACCGGGAGCGGGACCCTCTCCTACAGGAAATTGCCGTTCGGGGGCTGCATCTTTATTTTCTCGCGTTCTTTTTTGCGGGATTCAACGTGGTCACGGCGGTATTTTTTTCCTCAATAGACCGGCCCCGGGCGGGCTTTGCCGTATCCATCCTGCGTGGCTTTGTGCTCATTGTTCCTCTGGCTGTGTTCATGTCTCAGGTCTGGGAAATGGATGGAGTGTGGTTGAGCGCCCCGGTGACAGAGGCGATGACGGCCCTTGTTGCTGTGATAATTTTGAAAACAACCAAATCTGCATAGAGAAAAGTCCCACGGAAAGCACAAGGCTCTCCGTGGGACTTTTATTTAGTGAGGTTATTCCTCCTGCCACGCCTTGCAGACGTCTACCCACTCCCGGCTGTGGGAGTACTGTGCCAGCTCGTCACAGGTGAGCTCGATGGCGGAATTGGAACTGCCCGCTGCGGGGAAGACCGTGTCAAAACGCTGCAGGGAGATGTCCAGATAGGTCTCCACTCCCTCTGGGTTAGCAAAGGGACACACACCGCCCACCGCGTGGCCGGTCATTTCCACTGCCTGTTCGGGGGTGAGCATTTTGGCCTTGGTATGGAACTGGTGCTTGAATTTGCTGTTGTCCACCTTGGCATCCCCGGCAGCCACAATGAGCACGCATTTGTCCTCCACCAGGAAGGACAGGGTCTTGGCGATCCGGGCGGGGATGACCCCCACCGCCTGGGCGGCCAGCTCCACCGTGGCGCTGGATACGGGAAACTCCAGAATATCCTCCTCGCGGCCCAGGGGGCGGAAGTAGTCTCTTACCTTTTCGATGGACATCCCTCAGCCCTCCAGCTTTTTTGCTGTTTTGGCCAGGAAGCGCTCATCCGTGATGATAAACCGCTCGTGGGTGCCCTGCCCGATGAGGCCCTTTTCGTCGTAGGCGGCGACCTTCAGCACCAGGCGCTTGCCGTCCACTTCCGTGACCTCACTCTCCGCCCAGACCTTCATGCCCACAGGGGTGGCGGAGTCGTGGGTGATGTCCAGCTTGGTGCCCACGGTGCTCTGGCCCGCTTCCAGGTGGGGGGCGATGGACTTCCAGGCGGCCTCCTCCATGAGCGCGCACATAAAGGGGGTGCCGAAGACCGGCAGGGCCCCGGAACAGGCGGCCTGGGCGGTGTTCTGATCGCTGACCAGGCTCTCAGCCCGGCCTTTCAGACCAACAGTAACAGACATAGAGATGTCCTCCTTTGTAAACAATGTTGGGGCTATTGTACTACACCCCGCCGGGAAAATCCAGCCCCTTCCCCAATTACACCTGGGAGGCGATGCTGGCAGTGGATGCGAGTATCACCCAGTTCTGGGGGAAAGGCCGGTCCAGATTCCAGTAACCTACCCCATGCAGGCCATATTCCAGTGCCAGCCTGATTTTTGCCTGGATGCTACGGGCATCTTCAAACCACACTTCCCGCTCCTGCCCGTTTTCGTCCACATAACGGAACCAGGGAGCCTGGGCGGTTTCATCAAAACGGATGGCGGCGTGCCGATCCCAGGCCAGGCGGACGGCCTCCTGATTGCCCACGGACACCGCCCGGTTCCCCTCTTTGAAGGGCACGGGCCAATTATAGCCGTAATTTGGGATACCCAAATAGAGCTGTTCCCGTTTGAAGTGGGTAAGGGCGTACTTCACCACCTCCCGCACCTGGGGCAGCGGAGCCACCGCCATGGGCGGGCCGCTCACATAGCCCCAGTCATAGGTCATCAGCAGGGCGTGATCCACTGCCTGGGCGATCAGGCCATAGTCGTGCCCCTCGTAGAGCCGCCCGGGCTGGTCATCCTGGGTTTTTGCGGCTAAGGCCACCGACAGGGGCAGTTGTTTGGGGGCAAGGGATGCCCGGAGACGGGTGAGAAAGCCAGCGTAGTTTGCCGCATCCTCTCCATACACATATTCAAAGTCCACATCTACCCCTCGATACTCTTTGCGCTCCACCGCGTCCAGAACGGCGGCGATCAGACGGTCCTGGGCCTGCGCATCGTTGAGTAGCTGCTGGGCCAGCTGGCTGGA
Source organism: uncultured Oscillospiraceae bacterium (assembly GCA_944383195.1). Taxonomy (GTDB): domain Bacteria; phylum Bacillota; class Clostridia; order Oscillospirales; family Oscillospiraceae; genus Lawsonibacter. The sequence continues at coordinate 5,878 of CALWOP010000008.1, read as the reverse complement.
GAAACGGTCGTTTTCGTCCAGGTTGGCCAGGCACAGCAGCGGCGACACACTGGACTGGAGCGCGGCGGAGATCAGCACTTCGTCATCCGGAGGGATCAGCGTCCCATCGCTGGTAAAGCGATGGGTGAATGGGGTGAGCTGAGACAGGTAGGGCAGAGTAGCCGTAAGCAGGGAGCGGTCGATCCAGGGGTAGGCATAGCTGTTGACCGTGAGGACGCCTTGGGGCCGGTCCTGGTATTGGATGACCAGCACTTGGCCGGGATAGAGCAGATCCTTGCCCTGGAGATTGGGGTTATTGCGCAGCAGGGCGCGGACGGTGGAGGCGTGGGCCTGGGCGATGGACCAGAGGGTATCCCCCTCTTTCACGGTGTAGGTGAGGACGGGGTAACGGATCACAATGGTCTGCCCCACCACCAGCTGGGAGGGGTCGGGGAGCCGGTTGTCATGAAGAAGCCGGTCCATGGGGACCCCGTATTGCCGGGCCAGGCGGTAGAGGGTATCTCCAGGTCGCACGACATGAATGTCCATGGGCGATCCTCCTTACAGCAGGGTGATGTAGTCGGCATTGGCATAGCCGATGGTGCCGTTGAAGTTCACCAGGTGCCAGCCGTTTGCGGTGTTGATGATGGTGAGCGGTGCCCCGTCGGGGGCTTGGGTCAGAATGGGGGAATCGGTGGAGGGACGGGCGCGGATGTTGAGCTTGCCCCAATTTACATCCACCACGCCGGGACGGCGGTTTTCAGTCTCAAAAAAGGGAATGTCAAAATATTCCGTGAGGGCCAGCACCAAGATCCGTGCCACCTCATCCAAATTATTTTTGATCCAGGCCGCATCTTCCGGGTTGTCGTGGAAGGCCAGCTCCAGCAAAATCCCCGGGGCGCGGACCTTTGCCACCTCTCCCAGGGTGGTGGTGGACTGGGTGCGCACCAGGTTTGGGTCAGGGTAAATGGTTTTCAGACCGTCCGCCACCAGCTCTGCCGCCCGTTTGCCCGGAGCACTGGTGGGGTAGTAGAAAACAATGGAGCCTTTGGCCTTTCCGGCCTGGTCTCCAGCCGCGGCATTGGAGTGGAGGGCAAAGTGCAGATCGTAATTCCCTGCGTTGGAGGCGGCAATGGAGGAGGCGGCGGTCATGTCCGGGGTGTTTCGGGAATAGCGGATGCCTGAGGCGTCCAGATAGGGGACCATCTTGTCGGCCAGCAGATTCATATAGTATTCTTCCGTCCCACCGTTGACATAATAATTGAACTCCTGGGTGGAGGGAGAGAGATAGATAATGGGCATAAAGAAAACACCTCCTGTTTTTGCCCATCCTATGAAAAAATTTGAAAAAAGGTGCAACTGCTCGTTTCTTTTTTCGTCTAAAGAGATAGAAGCGAAAAGAAAGGGAGGATCACCATGAAAGGAAAAAAGTGCTTTGCCCTGTGCCTTGCCGCGCTGCTGCTGTTGTGCTCCGCCTGCGGCGGGGGAAGCTCTGCAAATATGGCTGCGGGTGATACCGCCGCATCCAGCGCCGCCTCGGTGGAGTACGGAAGCAGCGGCGGGACGGGGATGGATATGGAGCTTTACCAGCCTGCCGCGCCCCAGGAGTCTCAGTCTGCGGCGGTGGGAGAGGATGGGGGCAGCTCCGTCTATCAGAACAGCTCTGCAAAACTTATCCGCCGGGCGGAGCTGTCTATCCAGACCACCCAGTTTGACCAGGCGGCGCAGTCCCTCCAGGAACTGGTGGAGCAGTACGGGGGCTACTTTGAGCGTTCCTCGGTGTATGGGGGTAGCTACCGGGATGTAAACGCCCAGCGCAGCGGAGAGTATGTGGTGCGCATTCCGGTGGAAAAGTATCAGGCGTTCCTGTCTGCCTCCGGGGACCTGGGCTATGTGACCCAGCTCACCGAGAGCAGCGAGGACGTGGGGGAGCAGTACTACGATACCGAGTCCCGGCTGAAGACACAGCGCACCAAGCAGGAGCGGCTATTGGAGCTGCTGGAGAAGGCGGAGACCATGGAGGATATCATCTCGCTGGAAAACGCCCTCAGCGAGGTGGAATATCAGATTGAGCAGTACACCTCCACCCTCAACCGCTACGATGCCCTCATTGGCTTTTCTACCTTTACCATTTATCTGAACGAGGTCAGTAAGGTCACTCAGGAAGTGGGGGAGACCGCCTCTCTGGGCTCCCGGATGGCAGCTGGATTCAAAGCCAGTCTGGAGGGCTTGGTCACGGGCAGCCAGGAGCTGCTGGTGTGGGTGTCTTATAACGCTGTTGCCCTGGTCATCCTGGCGGCAGCCGTGGCGATAGGCGGTACGATCGGCTATCGGAAATGGAAGAAGACCACAACGCCCAAGCAAAAGCCGGAGGACTCGGAATAAAAAAGTGAAATTCTTTCCGTGGAATCATTGAGTAAATCCATACACACCGGGACCGGCATTGGGCAGCCGGTCCCGGTGCTTCGTTGTGGGGCGGATATGGGGGGATCGGGAAATAACCTGGCCGCGGCGCACATAGAATGAACGGGAAAGGGGGAAGCGCCTATGATCGGCAAGCTGACATTTGCCTCACGGGGGCGGGGCCGGGCCGCTCCAGGAAGACTATACGGACTGAACATCCTTTGGGCGGAAGTGGACCCGGACAGCTTCTGGGCCGGGCGGCGGCTGCGCAAGGCGGGAGGGGAGCTGCGCCGGGCCGGGGTGTCCCGACTCCTGGTGCCGGGGAGCTTTGATGGGTGGAATGTGCTGCGGGCCATGGGTCTTCGTCCGGTGGAGACGGAGCAGCTGGTCCGGGCGAAGAGCGCTCCCCTGGCTTTGGAGAGCCTGGAACGCCGGGGGCTGGCCCCCGACCGGGCCACTGTGGCCCTGCGGGGAAGCTGTGCCGACCGGGCGGTGCGGAAAGCGGCAGTGGAGCTGTGTCCTCGGGTGCGGAATCTGGTGATCGACGTGCCAAGAGGCGGCCGGGAGCTGGCGGAGTGGCTGCGGTGGGAGTTTGGAATGCCCATTTTGCCCCATGAGGCGCCCGGACAGGTGGGGCTGTGCTTTCATCCGGACCGTGAGGGGACGGACGAGGTGGACCTGGGGCTTTATGGCCCCCAGCCTCGGCTGGCAGGACTGGCCCTGGCGGCGCCGGAGCTGGCACAGGAGGACCGGGAAAACCTGCCCCTGCTGGCGGCCCTGTGGGAGGGGGGAAAACTGGCCCCGGAGGACATAAAAATACTTGACAGAACCGGGCCAAGCACATATAATGACACAGAATCCATCCTTATACCCACCCAATGACGGTGCGGGCGGATGGGAGCAAAACAACAAGACATTTCCGCGCCAATGCGTGATGCCCGGAGCCGCTCCGGGTCATTTTTTGGAAAGGTGTGCGAGGTACTATGGCAAAGGAATACAAGCTGAGCCCCCAGCGGCTCAAGGAATTGCAGGACGAGATGAATTATCTGAAGACCGTCCGGGAAAAAGAGGTGGCCGAGCTCATCAAGGAGGCCCGCTCCTTCGGCGACCTCAGCGAGAACAGCGAGTATGACGAGGCCAAGAACGAACAGGGCAAGCTCTACTCCCGTATGGCGGAGCTGGAGGAAATTTTGTCCAACTATGTGGTGATCGAAGAAGAGGAGAACGACGGGGATTATATCCGCCTGGGCTCCACGGTCACTGTGCTGGACAAGGAGTTTAACGAGGAGGAGACCTACAAGATCGTGGGCTCTCAGGAGGCCGACCCCATGAACGGCGCCATTTCTGAGGATTCTCCTTTCGGACGTGCCCTGCTGGGCAAAAACCCCGGGGACGATGTGACGGTGGACGCCCCTGCCGGCCCCGTGGCGTACAAGATCCTCAAGGTAGAGCGGTAATTATTTAGACTTGGCCTATGGGCCGAAACAGATAGGAGTGGTCACAGATGGCCGAGAAGAACAATCAGAATGTTCCCCAGGAGGAGAATCTCTCCCAGCTGCTGCAGATCCGCCGGGACAAGCTCTCCAAGCTCCAGGAGGAGGGGAACGACCCCTTTCAGGTCACCCGTTATGAGGTGAACAACGACTCCGCCAACATCAAAGCGAACTTTGACGCTTTGGAGGGCAGCGAAGTCTCCATTGCCGGGCGGCTCATGTCCAAGCGGGGCATGGGCAAGGTGTCCTTCTGCGATCTGCAGGACAAGTCCGGCCGCATCCAGCTCTACGCCCGGAAGGACGAGATGGATGAGGAGGAGTACGATCGCTTCAAGAAGTACGACATCGGTGACATCGTGGGTGTCCACGGCGTGGTGTTCCGCACCCAGCGGGGCGAGATGTCCGTGCGTGTGGTGCGGGTGCAGCTGCTGAGCAAGTCGCTGCTGCCCCTGCCTGAGAAGTTCCACGGCCTGACCAATACGGAACTTCGCTATCGTCAGCGGTATGTGGACCTGATCGTCAACCCTGAGGTGAAGCGCAACTTCATCATCCGTTCCAAGTTTATCAAGCACGTCCGTGACTTCATGGACGGCCGGGGCTTTATGGAGGTGGAGACTCCCGTCCTCAACACCATCTCCGGCGGCGCCACTGCCCGGCCCTTTATCACTCACCACAACACCCTGGATATCGATATGTATATGCGTATCGCCACCGAGCTGCCTCTGAAGCGGCTCATTGTGGGCGGTATGGACCGGGTGTACGAGATCGGGCGTATCTTTCGCAACGAGGGCATGGACCCCAAGCACAACCCCGAGTTCACCACCATTGAGCTCTACCAGGCCTATGCCGACTTCAACGACATGATGGACCTGTTTGAAGATCTGCTGTCCTCCGCCGCCCAGAAGATCCTGGGTACCTATCAGGTGGAGTGGCAGGGGGAGAAGATCGACCTGACCCCCGGCTGGCCCCGCCTGCCCATGCACGAGGCGGTAAAGCAGTACTGCGGCATCGACTTTATGGCCATCACCTCCGATGAGGAGGCTGTGGCTGCTGCCAAGTCCATCGGCGTAGAACTGCCTGAGACTGCCGACAAGACCTGGGGCAACGCCCTCTACGAGTGCTTTGACCAGAAGGTGGAGGAGAAGCTCATTCAGCCCACCTTTATCACCATGCACCCGGTGGATGTGTCCCCCCTGGCCAAGCGCTCCCCCAAGGAGCCCCGGCTTACCGAGCGTTTTGAGCTGTTTATCTGCCACAGCGAGATGGGCAATGCCTTCTCCGAGCTCAACGATCCCATTGACCAGCGCCAGCGCTTCCAGAAGCAGGTGGAGCTGCGGGACAAGGGAGATGAAGAGGCCGGCATGATGGACGAGGACTTCCTCACCGCTCTGGAGTACGGTATGCCTCCCACGGGCGGCCTGGGCATCGGCATCGATCGGTGTGTCATGCTGCTGACCAATTCTGACTCCATCCGTGAGGTCATTTTGTTCCCGACGATGAAGCCACTCGATTGAGGACCCGTTGCGGCACAAGGGATTGCGGGTTTTTCATAAGCCAGAAAGAGCGGTTTTACACCAGTTTTACACCAGTTGGATCCACCAACGACGCGATTTTACACCTGATTTTACACCAGTTTATAAAGAGTTTCCTAAATGAAATTGCGCCCACAGCGGTTGAGCTGTGGGCGCAATTTTTTGCATTTCTTCGCATTTTTATTCAGGAAAGTTCCAGAAATAGATATGTGCTGAATTAGAAGTCAATCTGAGACCCCGATCCTGCCAAATCTATGTGACAGTCATTCAAATCTTCTTTCCAAAGATTTTCTTTCGAGCGATTCAAATAATCTTCTTGTTCCTCCGGTGTTGCCGGCCTTATCGTGGCCTTCCCGCAATCTGGGCATGTCTCCTCAGACGTTCTAAGGAACAGGTAATGGCAATTATCACAGGCATATAGCATTTTAATCAAGCCTCGCTTTCGTGTTTATCAGTGTAGCACGGAGCGGG
>CALWOP010000007.1 GCA_944383195.1 uncultured Oscillospiraceae bacterium | reverse complement strand
TCCACTTCCTCGGCGCTCCAGTACAGGCGCTCGGCGTTCTGAGCCATCTCCAGCTCGGACACGGACACGCCGCCGGCGTTGACAGCCTTGGAAGGAGCCACGACCATGTGCTTCTGGCTCTTCAGGAACTCCAGAGCCTCGTTGGTGGTGGGCATATTGGCGACCTCGATGTAGTACTTCACGCCGGAAGCAGCGATCTTCTCAGCCCACTCCATGTTGACGTCGTTCTGGGTGGCGGCGGGCATATAGATGTCCACGTCCTTGACGCCCCAGCACTTCTGGCCAGGCACGAACTCGCAGCCGAACTTCTCAGCATAGGGCTGGCAGTGCATAGGATCCTTGGCGCGCATCTCCAGGATGTAGTTGAGCTTCTCCTCGGTGTCCACACCGTCGGGATCGTGGATGTAGCCGTCGGGGCCGGCGAAGTAGGTGACCTTGGCGCCCAGCTCAGCGGCCTTCTTCATGATGCCCCAGCCCACGTTGCCGTAGCCGGAGATAGCGATCTTCTTGCCCTCGATGGACTCGCCGTCGTGCTTCAGGGCCTCGACCAGGTAGTACACAGCGCCGTAGCCAGTGGCCTCGGGACGCAGGATGGAACCGCCGGTGCAAACAGCCTTGCCGGACAGAGCGCCAAACTCAGCAGCGCCCACCAGACGGCGATACTGGCCATACATATAGCCGATCTCACGGCCGCCGCAGCCCAGGTCGCCGGCGGGGCAGTCGATGTCCTGGCCGATGTGGCGATACAGCTCGCTGATGAAAGCCTGGCAGAAACGCATGACCTCGGCATCGCTCTTGCCGCGAGGATCGAAGTCGGAACCGCCCTTGGCGCCGCCGATGGGCAGGCCGGTCATAGCGTCCTTAAACACCTGCTCAAAGCCCAGGAACTTGATGATGGACAGGTTGACGGAGGGGTCAAAGCGGATGCCGCCCTTGTAGGGGCCAAGGGCCGCGTTGTACTGAACGCGGTAGCCGCGGTTGACGTGCCACACATGGTTGTCGTCCTCCCAAGTCACGCGGAACTCGATGGTGCGCTCGGGCTCGACCATCCGCTCCAGCAGAGCGGCCTTCTCATACTCGGGGTGGGCATTGATGACGGGCTCCAGGGAGCTCAGGACCTCTTCTACGGTCTGCAGGAACTCGGGCTCGTTGGCATTCTTGGCCTTAGTGTCGTTCAGGACTCTCTCGATGTACTGATTCATAGCAGCATTCCTCCTAAATATAATTTCGGTGGTTTTTTGACAGAAACCTTTCATAATTGATGTTTCCTCTATAAATCAAGCAGAAAAGTTTCTGTTGTGCTTTGATATGTATATCATACCACAAAAGACCTTGGAGTAAAGCATTTATTTTGTGGAGGTTACCACAATGAAAAAGCTGTGGAAGGGGGAGGGGTGAACATGAAAAACGGCTGAATCCACAAAAAGAAACAGCCGTTTTTAGACAATATGCAAGATATCAGTCAAAGGCGAGGCCCAGGTAGGCGGAGCTGGACCAATCCCAGAGCCTGCTCTGTGCCGGGTCCAGCCATTTCAGCATCCCAAATTGCCCCTTGGTGCGGTTGGCGGGGCTCTCCTCCTGGGGGCGGGGGCTACGTACCAGCCAGCGCCGGGCCGGGGCGATCCGCGGCAGGTCGGAAAGGGCCAGACGGCAGGCGCTTGGGCTGCCCAGCAGCTCCTTCACAATGACCAGCCCGTCTCCGGCCCCCTCCGCACACAGGCAGACCGGCCCGGCCGTCGTGTCTCCCACGAACAGCCCGCCTGCGCCCAGCGCACAGCAGCCCGCTTGATATTGCAGGGCGTCCTCTTCATACGCGATGTGGGGCAGCTGGGACAAAAGCGCCTCCCGGGTAGCGCCATATTCCGCTGGGGAGGCCGGGGAGAACAGGGGACGGGGTGCCGGGGCGGGAAGCTCAGAAGGGGAAAGCGCCCCCTCAAAGTGCCGAAAACACTCCCCAAACCCATTGGCGGCAAAGAAATTGTGAAGGGAGGGCTCGGCCGGGACAGTGGTGACCGCGGGAATCCCCAGGGTCCGGAAGTAGGCATCCGCATCAGAGAGCAGCTTTCCCGCAAGACCGCGCCCCCGGCATTCCGGGTGAGTGGCTACTGCATAGAGATAGGCAGCCCGATAGTTTCCCATTCCCGGCACCACAAATGTGGTATCAAACCAGGCGGTCATGGAGCGGATGTGCCCCTCCTCCTCCAGAACCAAAACCCGCTCCGGACGATAGTAGGTGCGATAAAAGTTGTCCACATAAGCGCCCTCATCCCCAAATGCCAGCTGCCAAAGCAGGCGCTGGGCGGGAACGTCGTCGGGAAGCGAAAGACGGGTAAGGAGCATGGAGGTCATCCTTTCCGATTAGTAGTTGGGGTAAATGTCGCTCTTTTTCGGCATGATGATGGCGCAGGCCAGATAAGCCCAGAAGCCCAGGGAAAACGTGCACAGTGACGCAACCACCCAGCCAACCCGCACCAGGGTGGGATCAATGTCAAAGTATTCCCCGATTCCTCCGCAGACGCCGCACAGCATTTTGTAGCCGTCTTCGGTCCGGTAAAGCCGCTTGGCTCCCATATTGATCACTCCTTTATGAAATGTCGTGTACATATTAAGGGGAGCGATTGCTCCCACTGATAACAGGATACGCGCCCGGGGTTAAAAAATCCATGGGGGGAAGATGAAAAATAAATGAAAATTTCAATGGGGGCGAGAGCGGGAATCCTGGCAGCAAGTGATCCAGAGCTTGCGGGTCAAAAGGGTGGAGGAGATGGAGAAAAACACCTCCAGGGCAGAGGACACCATACGGGGGATGAAAAAGAGAATCCCAGAGACGATGGCGATCAGGACCCAGGCCCACAGCAGCTTCTGATAGTTCTCGTGCCCCGTCCGTCTCAGGGACAGCAGGCACAGCAGCAAAGCCACCATCAAAAGTACGCTGGCCAGGGCTGCCAGCAGTACATGAAGCGTGGCATATCTGGGAAAGTAAGCGGGGAGATAGGGAATGGCCAAGGCATAGGCCAGGGACAGACAGGCCCCAAGCGTAATGAGGCGCAGAGCCATCCTCTGCCAGAAACGGGGCAGTACCAGAGACAGGCGGGTGAGCAGCACCAAAAAATAGCCCCCCAACAGCAGTCCCCAGTAAATAAATCCCCGGTAGTTGTCCACGCCGGTGACCGCGATGACCGAGAAGTTGGTGCGAAACCATGCCACGCTCCCCGCAAACCAGAGGGTGTAGCCTGGAATCAGGAAGCAGGAGAACAGGTTGAGCCAAAACCCTCCCCGCAGGACGGGACGTCTCATGTTCTGGCGGCGGCTACCAGGTCGCCCTTTTCGTTAAAGTAAACGGTTCGGATATCGCTGCCGGTGTTTTTCTGGATGTCATCCAGACGCAGCCCCTCCGTGATGGTGGACACCAGGGAGAAAGCCACGCCATGGCGCTTTGCCCGGCCGGTACGGCCGATGCGGTGGATATAATATTCATTTTCATCGGGCACGTCATAGTTAAAGACCGCGTCCACATCGTCAATATCAAGTCCACGGGCGGCCACGTCGGTGGCCACCAGCACCCGAAGCTTGCCGTCCCGGAACTTTTGAAGGGTTTTTTCCCGGGCGGACTGCTGGATGTCCCCGTGGATGGCCTGGCAGGAGATGCCCCGCATGGAGAGAAGACCGGAGAGCCGGTCAGTCATGTTCTTGGTGTTGCAGAAGGCGATGACCCGCTCATAGCCCCCCATCTCCAGCAGACGGGCCATGGTGTCCGCTTTCTCGTTGCGCTCCACATCCAGGCGGTACTGGGCAATGTCGGGGCGGTTGTCCTGGTCGGCCTGAACGGTGATTTCCACAGGGTCGCGCTGGTAGACCCAGGAGATATCCAGCACCTCCCGGGAGATGGTGGCGGAGAACATTCCCAAATTCCGGCGCTGAGGCATTTTGTCCAGAATGTGGGTCACGTCCCGGACAAAGCCCATGTCCAGCATCCGGTCGGCCTCGTCCAGCACCACGGTCTGCACCTTGTCCAGGCGAACGGTGCGACGCTTCATGTGGTCCATCAGCCGCCCAGGGGTGGCCACCACGATTTGCGGCCGCTTTTTCAGCTGGGTGATCTGCTTGTCAATGGGCTGGCCGCCGTAGAGGCACACCACCCGCACGCCCTCCTTGAAGGTGCACAGGTCCCGCAGCTCATCCTGAATCTGAATGGCCAGCTCCCGGGTGGGGGCCAGCACCAGGGCCTGGACGCTGTCGTCCTGGGGGTCGATATGCTCCACCATAGGGATGCCGAAGGCGAAAGTCTTGCCTGTGCCGGTGGGGGCTTTTGCAATGACGTCTTTCCAGTCCATAAAATAGGGGATGGCACCAGTCTGAACGGCGGTGGCTGAGACATAGCCCTTTTCGCCGATCGCCCGGAGAAGTTCGGGGGAGAGGCCCATTTCATCATAACGGGCGCTTTCGCGGACGGTCTGTCCGTTGATTTCCATGTTGATCGATCCTTTCTTTCTGTGAAACCGGCGATCCAAGGCCTCCCAATCAACCATCAACGCCCTCTGCCAGGCGCGGCCCCGAATCAAAACAGCGGCTGTTCCGCTTCCATACAAATCCATTTTATATTATACCAGCTATTTTTTCATTGTCCACGCATTTCAAAAAAATACCCGCGGCCGTCTCCGGCCGCGGGGTGGAAAAGGGAGGGAAAGAAAGAGAAAAAGCGGGACTTACCAACCGAAGTGGAACGGCCACTGATAGTAGCTGCCGCCGGAACTGGGCTGCTGTGACTGCTGGTCAAGCTGATTGTTGGCCTCTGTCTCCGCATTCTTTTCATCAAAGGTAATGGTCAGTTTGAGCTGCTGCTGGTTGCGGAGAACGGTCAGCGTGGCGGTGTCACCGGCTTTGTAGTTGGTGGACAGGGCCGCGGTGAGGGCAGTAGAGGAATCAATGGCGGTATCGTCAATGGCGATGATAATATCGTTCACCTGGAGCCCGGCCTTCTGCGCGCAGGAGCCGTCGGCCAAATAAGCCACGGTCGCGCCGGCGGAGATCCCGTAGAGCTGGGCCTCAGAGGAGACATCCTTGACCTGAATGCCCATATAGGGCTTGCCGGTGACATAGCCGTGCTCGATCAGATCGGAGAGGATATCCTTGACGTCGTTGATGGGGATGGCGAACCCAAGGCCCTCGGCGGAGACGCCGGAGGAGGACTGGGTATACTTGGCGGATACGATGCCCACCACATTGCCATAGCTGTCAAAGAGGGGGCCGCCGGAGTTGCCGGGGTTGATGGCGCAGTTGGTTTGCAGAACGTTCAGGGTAGTGGTTTCAGTCTGGCCGTTCTCGTTGGTGCTGGAGGTGGTGATGAGCCGGTCCGGAGCGGAGACGATGCCGTCAGTCAGAGAGTAGGTCAGCTCGCCCAGGGGGTTGCCGATGGCGTAGACCGTCTCGCCTACCACCAGCTTGTCGCTGTCGCCTAGGGTGACGGGCTGAAGGCCGGTGGCGTCGATCTTGATAATGGCGATGTCGTTGTCCTGCTCCCCGCCTACCAGCTTGGCGGTGTACTTGTCCCCGTTGGCGAAGGAGACCTCAATGGTGACGGAGGAGTCATCCACCGCATCCTCGATCACGTGATAATTGGTGACGATATAGCCGTCCTGGGTGAGCACGAAGCCGGAGCCGGAGTCGGCGGAGGTGGTGGTCTGTCCGAAGATATTCACGGTGGTGTTCACCGTAATACCTACGCAGGAGGCCAGATTGGCGGCGTAAAGCTCCTCGGCGGTCATGGGCTGGCCGTTGTTGGAGTTGACTACGGTCTGGACCTGGGGGCGCTCCTCCTGATAGATGGTGGTGGACTCCTCTGTGTTATTGTAGTGGAGGTATACAGCCGCTCCGCCTACGCCGGCCGCGCCGCCCAAAATGGTGCAGGCTAAGGCAACGGCAATGATCTTTTTTGCCATGCCCGATTTCTTGGGGGGCTGCCCGGGATCAACGGGCTGGGAGTAGCGGTACTGGGACTGGCTGCCGGGGGTGGGGTCGGTGTAATCGCCGAAGCTGCCGCGGTAACCGTCATTTTCACTGTTATAGAAGTTAAATTCATCCATGATGAAGAGGCTCCTTTCCAAGGATGGTCATTGAACATCCCTTCGTTTTTCTGGGATTATCATAGCGCCTAATTGTGAAGAAAGCATGAAGAAAAACCAATATGTTTTTGAACTTTTCCGGGGAGTTTTAAGGATTTTTGTCTGGACTGTCCGGACGCTGGGATAAAATGGCGCTGATGTCCTGCACGGCGGCGATCAAATCCATGCGCAGCCCCCGGAACATCCCCATCCCGGCCAGATTCAGCAGGACCAGAAGGAGGATCGGCCCCAGGATCATGCCCAGAACGCCCCCAAGCTTCATGCCCACATAGATGCTTACCAGCGACAAAATAGGAGAAAGTCCCGTCTGGTCCCCTACAAACTTTGGCTCCATTACCCGGCGGAACAGGGCAATGATCCCCCAAATGGCCATCAATTCTGCCGCCGCGGCAAAGTCGCCCACAAACAAAGCGATAAATGCCCAGGGGACCATCACTGTACCGGCCCCTACAATGGGGATAAAATCCAGCACCGCCAGGGCCAGGGCCAGCAGCAATCCGTAGGGCTGACGGATGATGGTGAAGCCGGCCAGCAGGATGAAGAAGACGCCCACGGAGAGAAAGAATTCCGCTTTCAAATAACCGCCAAAGGCGCCCAACGCCACGGAGCGCACCTGGCCCAGAAAGTGCAGCAGTCCCTCGTCCAGATGCTGGGCCGCCCGGCTGCGCAGATAGGGGTAGTCGGCAGTGAGCAGGTAGGCAGCCATGATATAGATGACCAGCGCAATGACAAAGGAGGGAAGGGCCATGGCCTTTTCTCCCACGGCAGATCCGAATGTGGTGAGCCAGTCCGAGGCGGACTCTTTAAACCACTCAAAAAAGCTGGTAAAAGTGGCGTTAATAAAATCGGCCACCTGGGGCGGAACCAAAGACCACAGGTTGGAAGAGAGCGCCTCAATTTGCTCCAGGGTGGCCTGGAGGCTGTCCAGAAGGCCGCTCCAGTTCTGCGCCAGGGAGATGAGCTGCCCCACTGCGGCATAGACCAGCAGCACCACCGCACCGCCAGCCAGCCCGAAAAGCAGCAGCAGGACCAGCAGGGACAGGGGGCCGCGGCCCCAGCCAAAGGTCCGCTGCAGCCGTTTGACCAGGGGATTGAGAAGAGCGGCGGTGATCAGGGCGAGCAGAAAGGGCGCCACCAGAGACAGCAGAGGACGTCCTAAAAATATAAGAAACAGAAAGACCGCCAGTGCAACGACGAAGCGAATGGACAGCCGGAGCCATAACGCGCCCCGCTGACGCCAGGATAACTGCGGTAAGCCCACAAAAAAGCCTCCTTGCCGGTTGATATGGACAAGGGAAGTATAACACATATTATATAAATAAACTGTAAATTTATTGCCGGCAAAAAGATAAAAGCCCCGGCTGTCCTTTGGACAGCCGGGGTTAAAAAGTACAGGATGTAAACTCAGGTGCGGTACACTACGCCAACCAGATTGGGACCGGCGTTGATGGCCACCACACCGCCGATGGGATACTCCAACGCGGCCTGCTCTCCCAGTGCAGCCTGAAGAGCCTCACGCAGACGGGCGGACTGCTCCTGGTTGTTGCCCCGCACCAGCAGATAGGGGGTGCCGGGCTGGCGCTCGCTGCGGCACAGGTCCACAAGGGTGGAGATTACGTTTTTCTCGCCCCGGACCTTGGCAAGAATCTTGGATTCGCCGTCGGTAAAGGTCATGACCGGCTTCAGCCCCAGGGCCTCGCCCATAAAGGCGGCGGCAGCGGAGATGCGGCCCGACTTTTTGGCAAAGCGCAGATCCAGCGGGGCAAAGATCACCCGCACATGGTCCAGCCAATCCTGGAGGTATGCCACGATCTCCTCCGCTTGCTTACCCTCTCGGGCCATGGTGACCGCCTGGGCCACAGCCCAACCATAGGCCATGGTATAGGTCTTGGAATCAAGCAGGTGGATGTGGAAGGCATCCTTGGCCTCAGGGTGGTGCTTGTAAAAGTCGTCCCGGGCCTGAAGGGCGTTTGCGAAGGTGGCAGAGCCCTTGGAGTTGATGGAGACGTGGATGAGATCGGTATATCCTTCAGACCAGGCCGCTTCAAAGCACTCAGTAAACACATAGGCATTGAGCTGGGCGTGGGTGGGGATCTTGGGGGCGGACAGGAGCATATCAAAAAACTCGTCAGGGGTAAAGTCTACGCCGTCTTCATATTCCTCATCCCCCATGGCGATGGGGAACGGGAGCACCTGGATGGACCGCTCTTCCCGCAGCTGGGCGGGCAAGTCTGCAGCGGAATCGGTGGAGAACTTGATACGAGCCATAACTAGGGCCTCCTCATTCGTTGAGCGGGAAATCCCGCCGTTCATAGAACTGTCAGCGCTTCATTATCTCAGAAAGAAAAAAGGTTGTCAATACGGCGGAAGGTGTAAAATCTTAGGACATCCCATCGGAGGGGTCCTCTTTCAGAGCCAGCTTTTTCTTTGTGCCGTCCGGGTACTGAATGTAGGTGTGATCCAGCTGGGCGGTGAGGCTTTGTTTGAAGGCGCTGATATATTCCCGGCGCAGGGCGTTGCGCTCCTCCAGCTCCTCCGGCGTCAGGCCTTCGGGGGTTTTGGCCTTTTTGGCCAGAGCATTGATGCGGTTGATTTTTTCCTGGGTGATCATCCAGTTTCCTCCTTAATATGGAATGGAGCGTCTGCCGTGCGCTCCCTGATGTTCGTGATCATTGTGATGGCGGTCGTGCTAAATATACCGCTCCAGCACCAGCATGGTGCGGCCCTTTTTGGACTGGCCTGGGATCTCCTGCACCACACATTTGCCCAGCCCCCGGCAGGTGAGGACGTCACCCTCCTCCACGGCCTTGTCACCTTTGAGACATTCCCGGTGGTTGATGGCTACTTTCCCGGCGGAAATGAGGGCTGCGGCCTTGGAGCGGGACAGGGAGAAGCCGGCGGCCACCACCGCATCCAACCGGGGGGCGGCCACCGTGTCCCGGATGGTCTTGATCTGAGCGGGCTTGGGGGCCAGCTGGCTGAGGTCAATGGGGGCGCACTGGATGTTCCAGCGCCCGGCGCTCTCCCACTGGGACAGTAGGATGGGCAGCGCCTGGGTGAGGGCCACCACCTGGCACACCCCCGGCTGAGGGAAGAGAATGTCCCCCAGCTTCTCCCGGGTGATGCCAAGCCCCATCAGCGAGCCCAGGATATCCCGGTGGCTCAGGGCTGCGGTGGGGGGGAATGTGGCCTGTAAAGCGGACAGGGGCCCCTCTGGGTCGGCAAAAATGTCCTCCGGTTCCTGCCAGTCGGGAAGAAAAACACAGATCCGGCGCTCCGCATCGGGAAAACCGCCCCAGAACACATAGCGGGGACGGCCCCAGGCGCTGAGCAGGTCGGCAACCAAGGCCTGTTCCCCCGGGGAAAGCATAGGCGTATGAGCGGGGACGCCCCGCTGCGCCAGCTCCAGCTTGTCCAGCACCCGCCCCAGCAGGATGCGCTCTTCGCCGCTGTGGGCACAGCGGTCCAGCAGTTCCCGTTTGGTCACCGATCTTCCCCTCCTTGCTTTCTGGACTTCAGTATAGGGGAGGGGAGAGCCTTTGTCAACCAAGGCCCGTTGGGGGAATTTTCTTGACAAGGGACACGGTGCCGAGTAAAATATAGCCGAACCGTAGCACAATCGAACACAGGGGCGCTGGGAGTTTGCTCCCGGCTGAGATGCAGAGGCAAGCATACTGCCTCCGGTCCCTAGAACCTGATCCGGGTAATGCCGGCGTAGGAAGTGGAAGAGAGATTTTGTCGTCGTCTCCTCTAAGACCGCACTACACCCGTCCGGATGTACTGCGGTATCTTACTTTTTGGAGGCAAGAAAACGATGAATGCAACAAGAACGACCGCGGTGGCGCGCACGCACTACCTGCTGCGGATGCTGTGTGAGGGCGCCCTGCTGGTGGCCCTGTGCCAGATTGTGGACCTATTCCCCCTGTGGAAAATGCCCTGGGGCGGGACGGTGTCTTTGTGTATGGTTCCCTTCTTCCTGTTTACCTGCCGGTGGGGCGCTGGCTGGGGATTGCTGGCGGGTTTTGTGCTGGGTGTGCTGCAATTTATGGCCGCCGGCGGGATCGCCATTGGCTGGCAGTCCATTTTGGGCGATTATGTGATCGCCTATATGGTGCTGGGCGTGGCGGGCTTGTTCCGGGGAAAGAAGTGGAGCATTTACGCCGGCGCCACCGTGGGCTGTGCAGCCCGCTTCCTGGTGCACTACGTGGTGGGCGCCACCGTTTGGGCGGAGTATATGCCCGAGACCTTCTTCGGGATGACCATGACCACCCCATGGGTCTATTCCCTGCTCTATAACGGCTTTTACATGGTGCTGGATTGGCTGCTGTGTATGGTGGTTTATGTCCTGCTGATGCGAAACAGCCGTATGCGCTGGTATTTGACGGCGGAGGATCTTCACTGAGAAAAGCCCCTGCGGGGGCGGAAAGAGAGGCCCCATGGGAAAATTTGACGGCCTGCTGCTGGTCAGCGATTTTGACGACACGCTCTACGATTCTACCTTTCACATCCCGCAGCGGAATCTGGAGGCCATCCGGTATTTTATCCGGCACGGCGGCTTTTTTACTGTGGCCACCGGACGGGCCCACCGGACCTTTGCCCCCTATGCCCCCATGGTGCCCATGAACGCCCCTGCGGTACTGTCCAATGGGGCGGCCATGTATGATTTTCAAAAGGACCAGCTTGTGGAGCAGACCTTCCTGGACCAGCGGGCGCAGGAGGACCTGGGGGCAATGATGGAGGAGTTTCCCGCATTGTCCATGGAGGCCTATTACGGGGAGGAAATCTACATCTGGAATCCCAATGAGATCACCCTGGCCCATATGAAAAAAGTGGCCTGTGACTATACCCTCTGCCCGGTTCGGGAGATGCCCACCCCCTGGGTCAAGGCCCTTTTCCACCAGGAGCATGAGATGCTTCTGGCGGTCCGGGAGCGCCTGCTGGCCCGGTGCGGCAGCCGGTATGAGGCCATCTTTTCCAATCCCTGCTATTTGGAAATTACCAATCAGGGGAGTACCAAGGGCGGGATGGTGGCTCGGCTGGCCCAGCGGCTGGGCGTGCGTCCCGAGCACGTATATTGTGTGGGGGACAATCAAAACGACATTCCCATGCTGGAACGATCCGCCATTCCCTTTGCGCCGGAAAACTGTGCCCAGGAAGTTCGTGACTGGGGAGCAAAGGTACTGTGCCACTGCAATGATGGCGTGATCGGGGATATTGTGGAACTACTGGATAAGCTATATTGAATCAGGCTCAAAAGCCGGTGTTTGCAGAAGCTGCAGACACCGGCTTTTTTAGTTGCACACAGATATGCAACATGGGGGGGACTTTCACCTAATTATGAAGGGCGGTTTGAAAACAGACGCAGGCTGGAGACCAGCACGGAAAGGGGAGGGGTTTTCCACCGATTTTGTATCGCCGAAAAAGATCGGCCGCCCGGATCATTTTAATTTAGGAGAGGAGAATCTCAATGTTGATTGTCAATCCCAACCATCTTTACGCACTGTACCAGTGCACCGAGAAACACGATGCTTCCGACCTGGCCACCGTGGGTATGGCCATGTTCCTGGAGGAGCACCCTGAGCTCTCCAAGCAGGAGGGGGAGGCCATGCGCCAGTTTACCGGCGCCCACGGTCAGGCTCTGGCCAAGGCCTATCCCGATGAGAAGCGCTTCTATCTGGCCTACGCCATGGGCCTGGTGGAAGACATGGAGAGCGCCATCCAGCAGGAGGAAGTGGAGCAGGAGGAGAAAGACAAAGCCACCCAAGAGGAACAGGCGGACCAGCAGGACCAGTAACCGGGAGCACACGGGGCGGAGCTCAGTTTGAGGAGCTCCGCCCCACATGGAGATGAGACAGAATCAGGAGTGGAATGGATGCTTTATATGGAACACTGGAGGGTATGCCCTCCGGAATGCTATTGCCTGGGCTTTGAGGGCGACCATCTGGCCGCCAGCTTTCAGCTGACCGCTCCGCTGCCGGAGGGCTGGGACCTGAAAGTGGATGTGGAAAAGGATGGGCAAAAAAACACGATCCAGCTGCAGCGGGAGGGGGAGATCTTCTCCGCTGAGCTGACTGCTTCCATGTTGGCAGTAGACGGATACTATTTCATGCAGATCCGGGGGACCTGTGGAGACGTGGTGCGCCACAGCAACGTATTTTTGGCCCAGGTCTTCCATAGCCTCAACGCCCAGAAGGCATTTCCTGATCCGCTGCCCTCGGAGTTTGAACAGATGGAGCGGCGGCTGAGCGACCTGAACCGGCATCCGCCCAAACCGGGAGCAGGGGTCTGGCTGGTGTGGAATGTGGAGCAGGGGGCCTACGAGGCCTCTGACATTCCGCTGCCCGGGGGCCTTTCCTCCGGGGAAATCAAAACCGTTCAGGTGCTGGAACAGTGGGAGTACGAGGCGCTGCCTGTCAAAGACGGCAGTACACTCTACTTGATCCGGGGGTAACGGGATGCTGTATTTTGGAGAGCAGAAGATTGAACGGCTCTATCTGGGAGAGATGGGGATCAAATGTGCCGCCATAGGCAATGAGATCATATTTACGCGGACGGGCGGCTATTGCTATCTGCAGTTGTGCGCGGAAAAGGAGAAGTGAGGATATGGCAAGTTATTTTCATTTGACGTTGGATACCGCCGCCCCCTCGGGGGTCGCGCTGGAAATCAACCGCGGAGCCCTGTATGCCACCTCCACGGCGGTGAATCTGGACATTGCGGTTGCGGATGAGCAGACTGAGGGCTACCAGATGAAGCTTTGGGGCGTTTCCGGCGTGGAAGGGGAAGATGCGGCCAGCTGGGAACGCTTTTCCACGTCCAAACAGGTCACACTGCCTCAGGGGGATGGGCGGAAGACCATCTATCTGAAAGTGCGGGACGATGTGGGCAATGAAAGCGTTGCGGTCAGTGCGAGCATCACACTGAATACGGCGGTGCCTGTTGTTACCCTGACCGGGCCGGACCGGAGTAAGATCTCCAAAACCGCCGGCTTTGAGCAGGCGGTCATCCACTTTGCCTGCAACATGGATTTTGAGGCGTATAAGGTCTGTGTGGTGCCTACCGCCAGCAGTGAACAGCAGGCGGGGACGGTCATTCCCACGGAATATGGCTCGATCAATACCAGCGGGACGGAGGGAGGCTACCCCGCCGAGACCAACATCCGGGTGGTGCTCACCGGCGCGGACCTGGAGAGTGCCAGCTCGGGAGACGGGACAAAGATCATCAAGGTATTTGTGCGCAGCGCGGCCGGAACCTGGAGCGTGGCCTGATGGCGGCGCCGGAGATCACCTTTTCCTGTTCGGGGCAGCGGCTGTCGGGAGTAACGGGCTTTGACCGGATCGTGGTCACGTTTCAGTCCGACCTCCCTTGCCGGGCAGTTGAGTGCCGAGCCACCAGACAGGGGGAGGCATACGGTGTGGGACGGGGGGCGCTGGTGGCTTCCTTTTCCGCCACGCCTGCGGGCACGCCCAGAACCTTTGAGCTCTACGATACGTTTCTATGCCAGGGAGATGGGACTTACCGGATCTCCCTGTTTGCCCAGGGGGAGGATGGCAGCTGGAACGACAACCACCTCTACCTCCCAGCGGGAGAAGCGGGCTATCTGACAGCGGAAGGGAGCGCCTATTTGTGTATGAGGGAGGCCAGGTATGACGCAGGGGTATAACGGTGCGTTCACAGGAGAGCAGATCGATGAGGCCATCGGAAAGATCCAGTGGAAAAACCTGCCGGCAGAAGACGTGAGATTTGCCGATGGAGAGAATTTTCAGGAGAAATATGATAAGGGTCAGCTGACTGGCCCCCAGGGCGCGCCGGGGCCGGCGGGACTGGACGGAAAAAGCGCCTACCAGAGCGCCGTGGAACATGGCTACACCGGCAGCGAAGAGACCTTTGGCGAGGCGCTGTCCAAGGTGGGACAGGCGGCGTGCGTTGTGGTGGCCTTTTCCGCCGCCCAATGGACGGCGGGGAGCGGGGAGTGCACCCTTTCCGTTACGCTTCCCAACAAGGCCCCGGCGGGCAGCCTGGTGACCTGCCAGGCGGCGGCACTGGTGGGGGGAACATACCGGGAAAATGTGTGGGCGGCCCGGGAGACCTATGCCACCCTCTCTTCCCAGGGGGGTGTGGTACTGCACTGCGCCGGAACCGGGGGTTACGCGGGAAAGGCGACGGTGGTGGTCTGGAGAGCGGAATGAGGAGCAAACGGGAGAAGCGGAGAAGAGGAGCGTGGATGAAATGGAACTGATTGAGCGGTGGAAAGGGGTGTTTGCCGCCGTGGTTGGGGTGCTCACCGGCCTGTGGGGCTGGATGGGCTGGCTGGTCATCGGCTGGGTGGCTGTGATGGGTCTGGATTATGTGACCGGCTCTGCCGCGGCAGCCAAACAGGGCCTGTGGTCCAGTACCAAAGCCAAGGAGGGGATCTGGCACAAGACGGGCATGATCGTGGTGGTCGTGGTGGCGGCGGGAGCAGACATTCTGGTCGCGCTGGTTTTGGAGCGGCTGCCGGCTGCTGCGCTGCCCTTTGAATATGGCGGTCTGATCTGTCCGGTGGTTTTGGTTTGGTATGTGGTCAGTGAGCTGGGAAGCATTACGGAAAATGCGGTGGATATGGGTGCGCCGGTGCCCAGCTGGCTGACCAAGCTGCTGCTGGTCAGCAGACAGGCCATTGACCGGGCAGGCGAGGGGCTGATAGAGGACGAAGAGAATGGGTGAGATACATGGGAAGAAGGGAGCGCTGAAATGCTGATCTGCATTGACGCCGGGCACTATTTGGGAACCCCGGGGAAGCGGTGCCTGAAGAGCATTGACCCATTGGAAACAAGAGAGTGGACACTGAATGGGAGAGTGGCAGATAAGGTACAGGCGCTTTTAAAAAATTATATCTGCACGACCATGCGGGTGGACGATGTGACCGGAGGCAGGGAAATCACCTTATATGAACGGGTAGCTGCCGCCAACCGGGCAAAGGCAGAGCTGTATTTGTCCATCCACCACAACGCCGGGATCGGTGGCGGTTCCGGGGGAGGCATTGTGGTGTATGTGTGTCCCGGCGCGGATCAGACCTCCCGGCAGGTCCAGCAGGCGATCTATCAGCACACCGTGGCAAAGACCGGCCTGCAGGGCAATCGCTCCAACCCAACACCGGAGGGGGACCTGTACGTACTGCGCGAAACGGCCATGCCTGCGGTGCTGGGGGAGTTTGGGTTTATGGACTCGACAACGGACACCCCCATCATTCTGACCGAAGCATATGCCCAGGGCATAGCGGAGGGAATCGTGGAGGCTCTGGTGGAACGGTATCAGCTCAGGGAGGTGGAGACGGTGACATATGAGCAGTGGAAAGCATTTATGACCCGGTACCAGCAGGAACAGGCACAGCTTGCGCCAAGCGCCTGGGCGGAGATGGGGCTGGCCCAGGCGAAGGCCAGAGGAATCACCGATGGTACCCGCCCTCAAAGCAAGGCGACTCGGCAGGAAGTGGCGCTGATGATCAACGCCGCAATCAAATAAAAAAGACACGCTTCAGCGTGTCTTTTTTTGAGGTCGCCCGCCGAAGAAAAGTTATACCGGCCTTCAGGCCGTCGGCGCGTGTGCGTCGTAAATTCGGAGCGAAGCGAAGAATTGCGCAGGGGCGGCTTTGCCGACCCCGAGCATTACAATCACCGAAGGGTGAAGCGCGGAACCCGGACAAAAGCGGATGCCTGCGAAGAAGTGTAATAAACAGGTACAGGGAAACCGGCCTTCTGGCCGGCGGCGTGAGTACGCCGTAAATTCGGAGCGGAGCGGAGAATTGCGCAGGGTCGGCTTTGCCGACCCCGAGCATTGTGATCACCGGAGGGTGGAGTGACCAAAGGGAGCGGAACCCAAAATAAAAAGCAGTTGCTTACGCAACTGCTTTTTATTTTGGTGGAGACAACAGAACTGGAATCTGTGACCTGACCCGTTGGAGGGGGTTACCCGCCGAACAGGGGAGGACAGCAAAAGAGCCACACCAAAAAGTGTGGCTCTTCGCATGGTGGAGACAACAGAACTCGAATCTGTGACCTTCCGCGTGTGAGGCGGACGCTCTGCCGGCTGAGCTATGCCTCCATATAAACGGCTGAAAAAAGGTGGTGACCCGGACGGGACTCGAACCCGTGTTGCCGCCGTGAAAGGGCGGAGTCTTAACCGCTTGACCACCGGGCCGTTTGTCTATATGGAATCGGATAAATCCGTTCTTGATCTGGTAGCGGCAACTGGATTTGAACCAGTGACACCGCGGGTATGAACCGCGTGCTCTAGCCAACTGAGCTATGCCGCCGTGGTGCCTCTCGAACAGGGCAGGTGTTAGTATAGCGGATTTGAAGAGAATTGTCAACAGAAAAAATGAAAAAATTTCAATTTATTTTTTGAGCATGAAAAATGTGGCTCCAGAGGTAGATAGACCCGCTGGAACCACACAAATAATGCTCAATCAGGTGGAAAAATGGGTGCGGTAGTCCCGCATCCGCGCGGAAAACAGCTGGCCGGGGGTAGGGGGGGTATAGGTGATGGCGTTTGCGCCGGCCTCAATGGTGCGCAGGATATCGTCTTCCGTAGGGCCGCCGGTGGCGATGATGGGGACATCGGGGAACTGCTGGCGGACGATATCCACCAACTGGGGGGTCTGAGCGGCGCCGGAAATGTTGAGAATGTCGGCCCCGGCGGCGATGCGCTTGGCCACATCCTGCTTGGGGGAGACGATGGTGGCCACGATGGGAATATCCACCACTTCTTTGATCTGGGAGATGGTCTCATCAGAAATGGGGGCGTTGAGGACCACGCCGTAGGCCCCCTGATGCTCGGCATATTCCGCCAGACGCACAGAGCGGGAACCGTTGGTCATGCCGCCGCCCACCCCGGCAAAGACGGGGACGTCAGCCACACTGATGATGGCCTGGGTGATGGCGGGCTGGGGGGTAAAGGGATAGACGGCGATAATGGCGTCGGCGTTGATATTTTTAATGATCGCCACATCGGTGGAAAAAACCAGCGATTTGATGCGGCGGCCGAAAATACGGATTCCGCTGCACTGGGAAATGCATTGAGGCACGTCCAGCTGATGGCTTCTGAGCGTGCCGCTGTATGTAGGAATCTTCTTCATAAAGATCACTCCTTTCCCCAATCGGTTGTAAAAAAGTTAGTTGTATTATATCATGCCGGTGGGGAAAATTTGTTAAGATTCTGTTTCGATTTCCCGCAAAAAGGGCCTGGTTTCTGAGAAAAGAAACCAGGCCCGATTTTTATAGTTATCTAAAGTACTCTGCGCCGGACTCAAAGAGAGGCTGATGCTTGTTGCCGGAGATGTTGACTGCCACAAACTCGCCCCGGCGCTCCAGATGGCCCATTTTACCAAAGACACGGCCGTCGGGGGAGAAGATGCCCTCGATGGCCTCCATGGAGCCGTTGGGGTTGAACGCCACGTCCATGGTGGGTTCGCCGGCCAGATCCACATACTGGGTGGCCGCCTGGCCCTTGGCGATCAGATCGGCAATGACCTGGGGAGGCGCCACGAAGCGGCCCTCGCCGTGGGAGATGGGGATGGTGTGCAGGTCGCCCACCTGGCTCTTGAGCATCCAGGGGGACTGGACGGAGGCCACCCGGGTGGTCACATAGCTGGACTGGTGGCGGCCGATGAGGTTATAGGTGAGGGTGGGGCAGGTATCGTCCATGTCCCGAATCTCACCGTAAGGCACCAGGCCCAGCTTCACCAGGGCCTGGAAGCCGTTGCAGATGCCCAGCATCAGGCCGTCCCGGTTTTTCAGCAGATCCATGATGGCATCGCTGAGGGCGGGGGAGCGGAGGAAAGAGGCGATAAACTTGCCGGAGCCCTCTGGCTCATCGCCGCCGGAGAAGCCGCCGGGGAGGACCACCATCTGGGCGGAGCGGATGGCTTTCTCCAGAGCCTGAGCGGACTGGGTGAGGAAGCTGGTGGTCAGGTTACGGATGACCACGATCTCCGGCTCGATCCCCGCCCGGATGCAGGCCTTGGCGGTGTCGTATTCGCAGTTGGTGCCGGGGAAGACGGGGATGACCGCCTTGGGACGGGCCACCTTGTGCTTGCACACGGCGATGGACCGCTTGTCCCAGGAGATGGCGTTCACCTTTTCGCTGGTGCCCGCCTTGGTGGGATAGACTTGCTCCAGTACGCCGTCGTTGAGCTTCTGGAGCTCTTCAATGGAGACGGCTTCCCCGGGCAGAGCCACAAAGGGTGCGGCGGTGGTCTCGCCGATGCGGGCGGCGTAGGGGTCGTTCACTTCCTCGGTGAGCTCAGCCACAATGGCGCCGGGCATGGGAGCGTACCAAGCCACATCCTCCATACCGGCCTGGAAGCCGATGGCATTGCCGAAGGACATCTTCATGACCGCCTCGCCAAGGCCGTTTTCCACCGCCCAGGCGGCTTTCACCTTGCCGGCCTCGGCCAGAGCGTGGAAGGACTCCCAAGCAGCTTTATTGTCCTCAGAGCGGAAGAGGTATACCGGGTGCTCCGCCTTCTTAAACTCGGGGGAGAGCACTCCGGCGGCCTTTACCGGGGCAATGGCAAAGGAGATGAGGGTGGGGGGGACATCTTTGTCCAGGAAGGAGCCGGACATGGAGTCCTTGCCGCCGATGGCCGCCGCCCCCAGCTCCAGCTGGGCGTCCAGAGCGCCCAGCAGGGCGGAGAAGGGCTTGCCCCAGCGCTGAGGCTCACTGCGCAGCTTCTCAAAGAACTCCTGAAGGGTGAGGTAGGCCTTTTTATAGTCGGCCCCGGCGGCCACGATCTTGGCCATGGAGGTAACCACAGCGCTGTGGGCTCCGGCGTAGGGGTCCACGGACAGCTGGTCGGGATCACAGCCCCAGGCCATCACGCTGGCCTGGTCGGTCTCCTGATTGGGCTCCACGGGGAACAGGGCGGCCATGGCCTGGGCGGGGGTGCGCTGAGTTTTGCCGCCAAAGGGCATCAGCACGGAACCGGCGCCGATGGAGCCGTCAAAGCGCTCGGTGAGGCCCCGGCGGGAGGCGCACTTCAGGCTGGAGGCCATCTCTTTCAAATTGGTGAACTGAGCCTTGGACAGGGCGGAGCGGTCCTTCTTGTCCACAGACAGGCAGGCGTGCTTCACCGCGCCGTTGGTGTTGAGAAACTCACGGCTGAGGTCGGCGATCTTCTGGCCTTTCCAGTGCATGACCATCCGGGGGCTCTCGGTGACCACGGCCACCTGATAGGCCTCCAGGTTTTCCTTTTCCGCTTCGGCAATGAACTTCGCCGCGTCCTCAGCGGCTACCACCACGGCCATGCGCTCCTGGCTCTCGGAGATGGCAAGCTCGGTGCCGTCCAGGCCGTCGTATTTTTTCCGAACCGCGTCCAGGTCGATCTCCAGGCCGTCGGCCAGCTCGCCGATGGCCACGGAGACGCCGCCGGCGCCAAAGTCGTTGCAGCGCTTGATGAGGCGGGTGACTTCACCGTTGCGGAACAACCGCTGGATCTTCCGCTCCTCGGGGGCGTTGCCTTTTTGGACCTCAGAGGCCATGGTGGTCAGGGACTTCTGGTTGTGGCTCTTGGAGGAGCCGGTGGCCCCGCCAATGCCGTCCCGGCCGGTGCGGCCGCCCAGGAGAATGACCACATCCCCGGGGGCAGGGACCTCCCGGCGTACATGGTCGGCAGGGGCAGCGCCCACCACCGCGCCGCACTCCAGGCGCTTGGCGATGTAGCCCTCGTGGTAGACCTCGGCCACGTGGCCGGTGGAAAGGCCGATCTGGTTGCCGTAGGAGGAGTAGCCCGCCGCGGCGGTGGTGGCCAGCTTCCGCTGGGGCAGCTTGCCGGGCAGGGTCTGGTCAAAGGGAACACGGGGATCGCCGCCGCCGGTAAAGCGCATGGCCTGGTGGACATACACGCGGCCGCTGAGGGGGTCGCGGATACAGCCGCCGATACAGGTGGCCGCGCCGCCGAAAGGCTCGATCTCAGTGGGGTGGTTGTGGGTCTCGTTCTTGAACATGAGCAGCCAGTCCTGCTCTTTGCCGTCCACCGTGGCGGGGACGTGGATGGAGCAGGCGTTGATCTCCTCGCTCTCATCCAGCTCGGGAAGCAGGCCCCGCTTTTTCAGCGTCTTGGTGCCGATGGTGGCCACGTCCATCAGGGTCTTGGGCCGCTGGGCAGCTTTCTCTTCTCCGTAGACCTCTACCCGGGCGGCCAGATACCGCTCGTAGGCGGCGCGGATCTCCGGGTCATCAATGGAGATCTCGTCCAGGTGGGTGGAGAAGGTGGTGTGGCGGCAGTGGTCGGACCAGTAGGTGTCCACCACCCGGACCTCGGTGATGGTGGGGTCCCGCTTTTCCTGGTCCCGGAAGTAGGCCTGGAGGAACTTCAGGTCGTCCAGATCCATAGCCAGACCCAGCTGATCCAGCAGGGCGGACAGCCCCCCATCGTCCAGCGCGGTAAAGCCCTCGATCACCGCGACATGGTCGGGGGCGGGGTGGCTGCGCACCAGCGTGTCAGGCTTGTCCATGGAGGCCTCCCGGGTCTCCACGGGGTTGATGAGATAGTGGCGGATTTTTTCCAGATCCTCCTGGGAGAGCGCCCCCTCCAGCACATAGACCTTGGCATAGGCGATGAGGGGCCGGTCCACCCCGGCCATGAGCTGAATGCACTGCGCGCAGGAGTCGGCGCGCTGGTCGAATTGGCCGGGCAGGGCCTCCACCGCCAGAAGGGAGCAGGGCTGGGGCGGGGCGGGGAAGGTCTCGTCATAGATCACGTCCACCTGAGGCTCGGAAAAGACGATGCCCTTGGCCTGCTGGTAGACGGCGGGGTCGATCTGATCGGCATCATACCGATTGAGGATGGCCACGGACGTCAGGCCTGTGACCCCCAGCTGTTCCTGGAGCGCCTTGCACAGACCTTGGGCCTCCACATCAAAGCCGGGCTTTTTTTGGGAATAGCAGCGGTAAACACTCATAGCGGTTCCTCCTTGCCGCTCACAGCCCGGTCCCGTCACGGTTGGGAGGGGGAGACGGCCTTTTTCTTTTTATTGGATGTTCCAGTTTTCAAACTGGTAGAATACGTTGTTGCGCAGGGGATTGAGCTGGGTCAGCCGTCCCCACTGGGTCAGCACGGAGCCATTTTTAAACAGCAGGGGGGCCAGAGGCATCTGCTGCTCCAGCTGGGTAAACAGGGCCTGGGCGGCCTGCTGCTTCCCGTCGCCCGGCCGGGCGGTGTGCATGGCGGACAGCAGAGCGTCCGTCTCACTGTTCTGCCAGCGTCCAAAGTTGAGGCTTCCGGAGGAGGAGAGCAGAGGGGAGAGGTCAAAGTCCGCGGTCAGTACCGTCTCGCCCAAATAAAGGTCAAAGTCGCCCCGCGTGAGGGCGGCGGTGTAATCCTCATAGGAGAGCTGCTCCACCTGCACAGTGAGCCCGGCGGAATCCAGCTGGTAAGCAATGAGCTGGGCGGCGGAGGCTTTGGCCTCGTTTTCACTGTTGACCAGCAGGCGCAGCTCCTGACCGGCCAGTCCAAGAGAATCCAGCTGCTCGGCCAGGACATCGGGGTCATAGCCCAGCCGCCCGGCGATCTCCTGGGAATACAGTGGGCTGTCGGGATGGACCGGGAGGACGCAGGGCTCCGCGTGGCTGGCATAAGTGGTCTGGGCCAGAGCAAAGCGGTCGATGGCGGCGGAAATGGCCAGACGGACCTGGGCGCTGCGGCACAGTCCGGAGCGGGTGTTAAAGCCCAGATAGATGAGATCGGTGGTGGCGTAGTCCCAGGTCTGGTAATTTCCCCCATAGCCCATGGCGTTGGTGGCCATCAGATCCACATCCAGCAGGGAGATGCTTCCGGTGTCAAAGGCGTAGATGAGCTCATCGCTTTTGCTGACGCTGTACAGTGGGATCTGTTCAAAGGGGAGGCTCTTCCCCTGCCACCAGCCGGAGCGGGGCACAAGAGACAGGCCGTCCTCCGTGCTGGCGAGCACATAGGGGCCCGTCCCGGTGGGACGGTCGCCGCTGCCGTGGGAGATGGGGATGTCCAGCAGACAGGGGAGGCTTCCGTTGGGGCGGGAAAGGGTGATGGTGATGGTATTGGTGTTTTCCTCAGCTTCAATGGAGACTACGTCTGCCAAGCGGTTGGCGTAGCGGCCCTGTTCGGAGCGGGCCAGATTCAAAGCCTCTGCCACGGCCTGTCCGGTGAGGGGGGTGCCGTCGGAGAAGGTGATGCCTGAGCGGAGGGTGAAAGTCCAGACCCGCTTGTCCTCGCTGAAGGAATAGCGTTCACACAGCACGGGGACCGCCTGAAAGCGCTCATCCACTAAAAATAGCCCTTCATATAAAAGGGGAGAGAGCGTCAGGTTAGCCCGGTTGGCGCCCAATGTGGGGTGGAGGCTGAACTCCGGAAAAACGGGCAAAGTAAAGGGGGTGGTCACCGGGGAGGCCTCTTCTGTCTGACTGCTCGCCTCCGATGAAGCGGAAGAGGAGCTGGAGGAGGCCGGGGCGCCGCAGGCGCTCAGCATGAGCAGAAGCCCCACGGCCAGAAGGGATGATAACAGTCGTCTCATAGAGTTCCTCATTTACAAAAGCTGGATCACGGCGGCCATGCTGCCACGGGCCTGTCCCTGAATGCGGTGAGACCAGAACGTGTCCAGGTCGCAGGCGGTACAGGCGGGGCACAGGGCGATGTGTTCGGGCAGAAGGCCCCGCAGCTCCAGCCAGCGCCGGTTGGCCCCTTTCAGGTCCACCTGGTATTTTTCCCCGCCGGGCAGCGGGGAGATAAAGGCATCTGCCTCCTCCCCCAGGCCTTCCCGCAGGCCCTGGGGCACATCTTCGTGGGTCTCGAAGCAGCATGGGCCGATGCCAGGGCCAATGGAGCCCAAAATATTCCGGGGGTCGCACCCATAACGCTGGACCATCGCATCTACAGCGTGGGCGGCAACGCCCGCGGCAGTCCCCCGCCAGCCCGCGTGGGCGGCGGCGATGCAGCGGCGCTGGGGGTCATACAGCAGGATAGGGATGCAGTCTCCGGAAAAAATCGTGAGGCACACGCCGGTTTGGTCAGTGACCAGCCCATCGGCCTCAAACGTGCCGGGGGCGGCGGGGTCATCCAGCGTGTCCTGACGGGTGACCGGGCGGATCAAGCTGCTGTGGACCTGGTGGTTTTTCACCAGAACGTTCGCATCCGCGCCCACCGCGGCGCAGAACCGGCGGAAATTTTCCCGCACATTGGCCGCATCGTCGCCCCGGTTCGCCCCCAGATTCAGGCTGTCCCAAGGCTTGGGGGAGACCCCGCCCAGGCGGGTGGAGAAGCCGTGGGCTGTCCCACGCCAGGCGGGGTGGTCACAGGCGAAAAAAGAGACGCCATGGCGTCGATTGATTTTGATGTCCATGGTCGTCCCTCCAGCAAGAATCAGATCATAGGTTATTTTATTTTAGCCCAAAATCCCCCGTATGGCAACCCATTATCCGGGAGAAAGCAAACTTTGTTTTCCGGCGGGCAGAGGGGATCAGAGCCGCTCCAGCTCTTGCAGGGTCTCCTGAATGGTTTTCTGGGGCAGGTAGACTGCCGCCATTTCCGCCAGCTGAGACAGGGTGAGGCTGCGGGCCGCGTGCACCATAGGGTGCTTCATGAACTTCCCAAAGCGCCGCTGAAAGACCGCCCTGGATCTGGGATTGTCCAGAAGTTCCCCCACCGTAATGGTTTGGTTGCGTAAATCCATGTATCAATCACCTCCAGAACAGTCTATGCAAAAAAGGGGATTCTTGACTTTCCGAAAGAGAGCGGCTATACTGATTTTCACACCAAAAACGTGGAGGGAGACCGGGCCATGGGGAAAAATAGAAGAAAAATTGGACAAATTTTTATGGTGGCGGATGCGGCACTGCGGCGCAAGCGGACCGTGGCCGCGGTATATATTCTGCTTCGCTTTCTGGTGATTGCCACCATGGTGGCCCAGTTTTTCAACCGGGACTATGAAAGTGTGTTTCTTTGCCTGCTGACCCTGATCCTGCTGCTGCTCCCCACCATTGTGGAGCGGGCGCTGATGGTGGATCTGCCCAATACGTTGGAGATCATCATCATGCTGTTCATCTTTGCAGCGGAAATTTTAGGGGAGATCCGTTCCTTCTATACCACCTTCTATGGCTGGGACACCATTCTGCACACCATCAACGGCTTTCTCTGCGCGGCCATCGGCTTTGCCCTGGTGGATATGCTCAACCGCAATGAGAAGTTTTCCCTGACCCTGTCT
This sequence comes from uncultured Oscillospiraceae bacterium, assembly GCA_944383195.1. Lineage (GTDB taxonomy): Bacteria > Bacillota > Clostridia > Oscillospirales > Oscillospiraceae > Lawsonibacter. The sequence continues at coordinate 15,449 of CALWOP010000007.1, read as the reverse complement.
CCCACCTATATGGCCGTGGTGGCGTTTTGCTTTTCCATGACCATCGGAGTGCTGTGGGAGTTTTTCGAGTGTGGGATGGATCAGCTGTTTTTGCTGGATATGCAGAAAGATGCCGTGGTAAACACCATTTCCACTGTTATGCTGGACCCCACCGGGGGGAATACGCCGGTGGCTATTCGGGATATTACGGATGTGGTGGTCATCACCGCTGGGGGAGAGGAGATATCCCTGGGGCTGGGCGGCTATTTGGACATTGGAATCCTGGACACCATGAAGGACCTGCTGGTCAACTTTGTGGGCGCGGTGGTATTTTCCTTTATTGGTTATTTTTATGTGAAAAATCGCGGAAAAGGCGGGTTTGCCAGCCGCTTTATTCCAAAAGTTGTGGATGTGCTGCCGGAAGACCGGAACGATGCCAACCCGTAAGGCTGCCGGCTGCTTAAAAAAATCTCAGCCGGCCGGGTATAGACCTTCCAGGAGAGAAGCATACTAATGCCATCTCAACGAAGGAGGAATATCCCATGAACAAGTCTTGTAACACCAGCATCCAGTGCAGCGTGGATACCTGCGCCTATCACAACGCCCCCCAGAACTGCTGCTCTCTGCAGTCCATCAAGGTTGGCTGCTGCGGCAGCGCTCCTACCAAGTGCGAGGGGACCGAGTGCGCCTCGTTCAAGCTCAACGCCAAGTAAAAGCCGGCACAAAACACAGCCGGGGGCCGCTTTGTAAGCCCAAAATCAGTCTATCACCCGCGAGGGTGCTGGGCGCCTGAAAAAAGAAGACAGCCGCAAGCCATGTTTCGTGGCCTGCGGCTGTCTTTTTGTTAGGAGAAGGCGATGGAACATCGCGCGCTCCGTTCGCGGTAAGAAATAAATCGTATAGGGATGGGTTCAAATCAGTCCACGTGGAGACCGTAAAAACCGAACAGGGCCATGGCCATCAATCCCGCTGTGATCAGCTGAATGGGAATGCCCCGGAATGGGCGGGGGCAGCGCTCCAGATCCACCTCAGTTTGCAGGCTGGCAAAGCTGGCCAAGGCCAGGCTGACGCCCAGACCGCCGAAGAAGGTGAACAGCAGCGAGGAGATCAGTCCATAGCTGCGCTGGGTGATGAGCAGAGCGGAGCCCAGTGCGGCGCAGTTGGTGGAGATAGAGGCCAGGTTGTCATCCACCCGCCGGGACAGTTCCGGCACGCATACCCGGAAAAAGCGGCGCAGCCCGGCTACCAGCCCGGGGATCAGCAGCGCAAAGGCCAGCAGGCGGAAGTGCTGAAGGGCAAACCGGCCCAGCACCAGGTAATCCAGCAGCCAGGCGCACAGGCCGCCCAGCACCATGACCAGCGTCAGGCAAAAGCCGGTGCGCAGGGCCTGCTTGGGGTCCTGGAAGGACGGGCGGTGGGTTCCGATGCCGGTACAGGAGACCAGCACCATGTTTTCTGACAGCAGGGCGGCCAGCGCCACGCCTGCCAATTCCAATGCGGTGTTCATTCTATGCCGCCCCCTTTCCGGAGGCCGAAGCGCCGCGCTTATACATCGCTGTCCACATATTCGACCTCTCCTTCCGTATCCAGATTGGCCACGATGGCCAGGGCGCGGTTGACGCCGGCGGTAATGGCCTTGGACGTGGCGGTGGCGCCGGTGACCACGTCCACCGAGTTGTCGCCGGAGGTGCGCAAGGTGCCAGAGCGCCCCACATACTGGCTCAGGGCCTCCTCCGTCATGGCCTCGGTGCCCACACGGTTGGTCTCAGTGTGGCTGGTTACAGCCACGCCGGTGACCTTGCCGTCCAGGTCCACCCCTACCACCATGGTGATGGCGCCGCTGAAGCCCTGGCTCTGGACCTCCACGCAGTAGCCCAGCAGTTCCCCGTCACCGGAGTAGCCCGCCAGAATGGACAGGGCGCCGTTGGCACGGTAGGGGGTCTCGGAGCTGGTTTCCGCCTGGGGCATGACTTGGGAGAGCAGCTCCCGCTGCTTCCGAGCTTCCGCCCGGGCGGTGTCCAGGTCGGTGATGGTGTGGATGCCGGAGATGACCACGCAGGTGACCACAAACACCAGCGCCACAGGGGCCAGCGATTTGAGCTGGGTCCGCAGCGTGTCCAGATAGGCCTCGCCGGGCATCTTGCCTTCTTTCAGCCCCAGGAAATCCAGCTTCCGCTCGGGCTTGACAAATTTGATCTCGGCCAGGCTGCTTTTGATCTCCGTCACCCAATTTTTGGTGACGGTAAAGCGGCCAATGCCGAACCGGCGGGGCATCCCCATCCGGTCCATGAGCCATACCAGGCAGTTCATGGTCAAAATCGACCAGCCCACCCCTTCCGGGTACGAGCCGTGATACCGCAGGAGCATGGTCAAAAGACCGCAGCCCACCCCGAACATGATCTGGCCTCGGGGGGTGACCGGCGTGGTGGTGGGGTCAGTGGCAAAGAAGATGGCCCCCATGATGAGGCCCCCGCCCAACAGCTGGTAGGCCGCCCACAGCAGGGGGTTGACTCCGGAGGGATAAAAGAGCAGGGAGATCAGCGCCACAGTCCCCAGATAGGCCAGGGGGACGCGGGCTGAGATGACCCGCCGCAGCAGAAGATAGACAAAGCCCAGCAGCAGCATGGCGGAGGACACTTCGCCCATACAGCCGCCCTGCTGGCCTAAAAACAGCTGGGACAGCGTTTGGGTGGGGAGTGTACCGTCATGGAGAGAGGCCAGGGGGGTGGCGGCGGAGACCGCATCGGGCCGTGCCATAGAAGCCCATTGGAGGGGCTGGGCCCAAGTGGTCATCAGAATGGGGAGGGTGGCGGCCAGCATCCGGCCGGCCAGAGCGGGATTCATAAAGTTTTTGCCTAACCCGCCATAGAACTGCTTTACCACAATAATGCCGAAAGCTCCGCCCAGGACCGGGACCCAGTAGGGGGAGCTGACCGGCAGGCTGAGGGCCAGAAGCATCCCCGTCACGCAGGCGGACAGGTCGCTGATGGTGCTGCTCTGATGGGTGAGGCGGCGGTAGAGCCACTCAAAGCATACGCAGGCGGCGATGGAGATGGCGCACAGGGCCAGCACCCGGGGGCCGAAGAGAAATACCGCCATGCCCAGGGTGGGCACCAAAGCCACCATCACGTCCAGCATCATGGCTTGGGTGGTGGCGTTCTGACGCAGCTGAGGGGAGAGATGCGCGGGGGCAGCGGGGGTATTCATGGGGCCATCTCTCCTTTCTCCAGCAGCGCTTTGGCCTGGGAAACCATCTCAACCAGGGGGATTTGGGCCGGGCAGATGAACGAGCAGCAGCCGCAGCCGTTGCAGTCCTCCGGGTGCAGCTTGACCAGCGCGGTTTGATCGCTGCTCTTCAGCGCCTGACGGATGAAGGTGGGGGCCAGATGCATGGGACAGCTCTCCACACATTTTCCGCACCGGATGCATACGCTGCCCGTGCTCTCCGGCTTGCGTTCAAACGTGGTCAGGCAGACCAGGCTGTTGGTGCTCTTGATGACCGGAGCGTCCAGAGAGGCCAGGCGCACGCCCATCATGGGGCCGCCGGTCAAAAGCAGCTCCGCTTCTTCCCGCAGGCCGCCGCAGGCCTCCAGCAGGGTGCGCCAGGGCGTCCCGATGGGGACCCACAGGTTCCGGGGACGGGTGACCGCTCCGCCGGTCACGGTGACCACCCGGTGGGTCAGCGGCCGGCCCTGGAAAAAGGCATCCTGCATGGCAAAGACGGTGGCCAGGTTAAAGACCACGCACTTCACATCCAGGGGAGAACCGCCAGGGGGAACCTCCCGGCCCGTGACCGTCTGGACGATCTGCTTTTCCGCGCCCAGCGGGTAGCGGGTACGGACGGTGCACAGCCGAACCAGCTTGTTCCGGCGCAGGCGGCGCTCCAAAGATTCCACCGCGTTGAGCTTGTCCCCCTCGGTGACCAGCACCACGTGGGAAGCGCCCAGACAGCGGGCCAGCAGCTCTCCTCCCTGGATGACGTACTTGGCACGCTCCAGCAAAAGGCGGTGGTCGGCGGTCACATAGGGCTCACACTCGGCGGCGTTGATGATAAGAGTATCCACCCGTCCGGCGGCCTGGTCTAATTTCTTCCAGGCGGGATAGGCCGCGCCCCCCATGCCCACGATACCGGCCTGCTGCACCCGTTCTATCAGCAGAGTCAGGTTGGCTTCCCGGAGGGTCAGAGGGTCAGGACTGCCTTCCCAGGGGGTGTCCTGGCCGTCGCTTCGGATGACGATGGCGGGAGAGGAGCCGCCCCAGGGGTGGGGCCGGTCTTCCACGGCGGTCACCTTGCCGGAGACGCTGGCGTGGGCAGCCGCGCCCCCTGTCTCGCTCCACCGGGCCACAGGCTGGCCCAGCCGGACCCGGTCGCCGGGACGGACCAGGGGGATGGAGGGGCCGTCGGCGGACATGGAAAGGGGCAGGATGATCTCTCGCGGGGATTCCGAGAGCAGATTCAGCGGTTTGCGCCGGGTGCTCTCTTTTCGTGTGGCGGGAAATACCCCGCCGAAAAAAGAATGGGTCATATAAAAATAACCTCCGTATTCTGTCTATATTTCTAAAATAGACAAAATGCGCGCTATATCTCACATTTTTACAGCCTATATCATAATCCAAGGGGCCGGGTCTGTCCAGCTTTTTCATGAAAAGTTCATAAACGGGGCGCGGAGAGAAAATATTGTACAAAAAGTAAAGAATCCAGTTGGGACATATTGCAAAAAACGCCGGGGAACAGTACAATGGTTCTATATCATTCTGCGCGTGCGGTAAATTGAAATGGGAGGTATCACAACAATGAAAAGAGCACTGCGTCGTTTGGTTTCCACGGCCATAGCGGCCGCGCTGATGGTGGGAATGTGTGTCACAGCCTCAGCGTTTACCTATCCGTCTTCCTACTGGCCTTTGCATAACCAGTGGGACGGTGTTGCCGCCGGCACGGATGCCAAAGCCATTGTCTCGCTGGCCCAGCAGATCTATGATGAGCTGATCCCTCTTGGGATGAGCTATGATGTGTGCGGCAATCTGGAGACCAAGTGTGCCAAGGCGTCCTGGGCCTGTGAGGTCACAGGCGACATCTCCGGGGCCATCACATGGCTGGAGCGTCAGATGACCATGGCCAAATGGCTCAACGCCAACGGCTATGGGTATAAGGACACCCTGCTGGACGGAGAGGCCAGAATGGCCTATCTGAAAGCGGCCCAGACCCCCAAGATCTATGCCCAAAGCGGCACGGACCCGTCCCCCTACGCCTATGGCCCCAAGAGCGGCACCTGGCTTGGCAGCGCGCTGGGTCACGACCAGCCTGGGGAGTCCGCGGCTTTGATGTACATTGATTTTCAGGATGGCTATTCGGTGCAGTATTGGATCGATTACTATCTGAGCACCTCGGAGAATTTCTATAAGGCGGCCAACGGAGGCGTCATTGAGCTGGCCTGGAACTTCCACCCTGAGGGAACCGCCGGGTGCCAGGTGGCATTGTCTTCGGACAGCTACATTGAAGAGGGCGTGCGGGCCATGGCCCAGCTGGACGCCACTATTCTGCTCCGGGTGGGCGCGGAGATGAACAACTGGAGCGATTGTGATCCGGCTACCTATATCCAGGCATTCCGGAAAGTAGCCGATGCCGCCGCTCCCTACTCCAACATTTATATGGTATTTTCTCCCGGCGACATCAGCAACCGGAATGTGACCATTGACCAGTTCTACCCCGGCGACCAGTATGTGGATTGGATCGGTATGTCCACCTACCAGAACACCAACTACATGGATGTATATGGAAATCCCATGAGCTACAGCCTCTCCAGCAAACCGGCCAGCAATCCGTTTTACGGCACCGGCGTGTATGACTACGACCCCATGGTCATCATTAAGCCCATTATCGACCTGGCCGCCGCGCACAATAAACCTGTGATGATCAGCGAGTGCGGCTTTGCCTATCGAAACGCCTATACCAACGCGGACCAGACTGCCTATGCGGTGGATCAGATGACAAAGTTCTATTCCTATGTGAACATGATCTACCCCCAGGTTAAGGCTGTATTTTACTTTGACGTGGATGTGAGCGGAAGCCAGTATAATTATACGCTCAACGGAAATTCCTCCATTCTGTCTACCTATCGCAGCGTCATTGCCAACAACGGGGCCTATCTGGCCGAGGGGCAGACCTCCGCTGTGGGCTGGGAAGAACTGAGCAAGACCAAGCTCAGCGATACCGGCACGCTGAAGCTGGCTTCTTATGTGAGCTTCCCCGGCGTGAAGAACGCCACCGTGCAGTACTATGTGGACGGCAAGCTGGCGGCCACCGTGTCCCAGGCGCCTTACTATTATAATCTGAACACCGCAGCGCTGGGCGGAGGAGAGCACAAGATCTATGTGGTGGCGTCCGGCAACCAGTTCAAGCGGCAGAGCGCCACTTATACCCTGACAGTTCCCGGAAGCACCAAGCCTGTGGAGCAGACTCCCTCCAGCTGGGCCGAAGCGCTGATCGTGGATGCCCAGAGCAAGGGCCTTGTGACCGAGCGCACCAAGGGCATCTACCAGGACCAGATCACCCGGCTGCAGTTTGCGGAACTGGCCGTCAATATGATTGAAAAGGCCACCGGAAAGGCTATCGTTGCCGCGCCCGACCAATTTAACGACACCGATGACGTGATGGCCCTGAAAGCGGTGGCGGCTGGGGTGACCAGCGGCAAGGGAGATGGGATCTTTGCCCCCAATACCCCCATCACCCGCCAGGAGATCAGCGTGATGCTCAACAAGGCCATCCAGTATGTGGACGCGGCCAACGGCACCAACACTCTGACCAACACCAGCACGGTCATTGACAGCCAGTTTAAGGATGCCGCCAGCGTGGACAGCTGGGCGGTTGAGTCCATGGCCCTGCTGACCAACAACAACCTGATGGCCGGCAAGGGCGGCGGGATATCCCCCAAGGTTAATACCACGGTGGAGGAAGCCATTGTCCTGATCCGTGCCCTATACGACAAGTTCTGATCTTACCTTAACAAACTGACCGGGCGGCCTTAACGGCCGCCCGGTTTTTTGATGTCCTGGAGGTTGCGGGTGGCGGTGGAAAAACGCCGAATGCCGATGTGGGCGGCACAGGAGGAAACCTCCGTCCAGGAGGCAAGAAACGTATGGATTCCCGCCCGGCGGGCCACCTCCACCTTGCGGCGCAAGGTGTCCTCATCATCGAACAGCACAAAGTGGGCGCCCCCGTCCCGGCCCATATAGGTGAAGTACCGGGCGCACAGCTCCCCGGAAAAAAAGACGGAGGGAGATAGACGCTGCTTGAGCTGTTCCAGCTGTTCCTGCGACAGAGGCTGCCCGCATCCGGTGGGGGAGGGGAGGGAAAAGTCCTCCGATGACTTTTCCAGAGCCAGGACGGTCCGCGCCGGGCCGAATTGCTCCACCGCCTCTTCCAGTCGAAGCTGCAGAGAACCGCCGGACAGGGCGGAGGGGATCATAACACGGCTGTGAGGGGCGCTGTGCGCGTAGGCCTCCGGCACAAAAAGGGCCCAGTCCCGTTTGGCAAAGTCCTCATCCAGCTGAGCGACGATTTGGACCAAAGGAGGCAGCCGGCCTTCAAAGTCCAGAATGGCCCCCACAAAGCCCCGGGCCTGGCACTCCCGGCAAATCTCCTGGCAGAGAGGGGCGGTGGGGCCAAGGCCATCAAAGTCCTGGTCACTGAGTACCATCAGGCTGCCCCGGGGCAACAGCGCGTTGTCGGCCCGGAACAGATGGGGACCGGGCCCCAGCCGATAGGCCAAAACGGCAGGAGTGGCCCGCCAGGGCTGGAGGCCGGGCAGCTGCCGGGGTGTGAGAGTGACAAAAAAGGTGTCCTGCGGTGTCTGCGGCATAGGCAATGCCCCCTTGTCCAAACTAGTCAGGTGTGATATACTGTCAAGCGCAAAATTGAAGCCCGTGTGCTTTACTCTATGCGCTCCGGGCGCTGTTTAGAATAAAGGAGAATGCATCCGTGTCCTTTTCACCCATACCCCGGGGGGTCTACCCCTCGGTCACACAAATTGACCCCAAGGCCCTGGCCCAGCGGGGCATCCGTCTGGTGCTGGCCGACCTGGACAATACCCTGGTCCCCTATAAGGTGACGCAGGTGCCCGAAGAAGTGCGAGCCTGGAAGCAGGCGCTGGAGGAGCAGGGAATCCAGCTGTTTCTCCTGTCCAACAGCCGCAAGCCCGGTCGGGCTCAGCACTTTGCCCAAGCGCTGGGCATTGCCTATCAGGGCCATTCCGGCAAGCCCAAGCGGGCGGGCTATCTCCGGGCTATGGAGCGCATGGGCTGCAGGCCGGAGGAGACGGTCATGGTGGGCGATCAGATTTTTACCGACACGCTGGGGGCCAACAATGCGGGGGTCATCCCCCTGCTGGTGGAGCCCATCCGTCTGGCGGGCAACCCGGGGCGGTACATCCGCTACGCCGCGGAGACCCCGTTCCGTCTGCTGGGCAAAAGGAGGCCGTTTCTGTGAGCGCAAAGTTTGGCCCGGCGGGCAATTCCGACAGCTTTTCCAAGCGGTATAAATCCTCTCTGGATGCGCCGGGGTGGATCGCGGAGCTGGGCCTTGACTGTTATGAGTACCAGTGCGGCAAGGGCGTCCATGTGGGGACGGACACCGCACGGAAGCTGGGACAGCGGGCAGAGCAGGCGGGGATCGCCCTGTCGGTCCATGCCCCCTATTTTATCAATCTGGCCAATCCGGACCCGGATGCGCTGCAGAAAACCATCGGCTATATCACCGCCGCCTGTGAGGTGGCGGACGCCATGGGAGCGGGGCGGATCGTGATCCACTCCGGAGCGCTGATGAAGCGCACCCGCCGGGAGGCGCTGGACATTGCCCTCAAAAGCCTGAAAGCGGTGATGGCCGCCTGTGATGAGGGCGGGTATGGGCACATTGCCCTGTGCCCGGAGACCATGGGGAAAATCAATCAGCTGGGGGATCTGGACGAGGTGCTGGAGCTTTGCACCCTGGATGAACGGCTGGTTCCCTGCATCGACTTTGGCCACCTGTATGCCCGCTCTCTTGGAGCGGATGACGGGCAGGAGGCCTACTGCCGGATGCTGGACCGGGTGGAAGGGGTACTGGGCCCGGAGCGGGCTTCCCGGTTCCACAGCCATTTTTCCCATATCCAATTTACCCCCAACGGCGGGGAGAAATGTCACCGCACCTTTGCCGATGACGATGGCTACGGGCCCCAATGGGCTCCCCTGGCGGGAGAAGTGGCCCGCCGAGGCTGGAGCCCCACCTTTATCTGCGAATCGGCAGGAACGCAGGCGGAAGACGCGGCGGAGATGCAACGAATTTACCAGAGCTGTCTGGCGTAAGGAGAAGGAACAAGCATGAATCATATTTCCAATATTGCCTCCAAACTTTCAGAGTATGGCCTGGACGCCATGCTCATTACCAGTGAGTCCGGAGAACGGTATGCCCTGGGGTTTCATGGAGAGGGAACGCTTCTGGTCACCAGGGACGGGGCCCATTACACGACAGATGGGCGCTACATTGAGGCGGCGCGGGAGCAGGTCACCGGGGCGCAGGTGTCGCTGATCACCGCCGGGAACGGGCACCTGGCCCAAGCCAGGGCCTATGCCGAGGAGCATGGACTGCACAATGTGGGCTTTGAGAGCGGGGCGGTGACGGTGGACGCCCACCGCCGGTACACCCAGGAGCTGCCCTGCATCCTCACTCCCGCCCAGACGCTCCTGGATGAGCTTCGGGCCTCCAAGGACGGGGAGGAGCAGGCGGTGATGCGCCGGGCCCAGGAGATCACCGACGAGGCATTCAAGGCCATCCTCAACTTTATCCGGCCCGGCCTCACTGAGCGGGAGATTGCCGCCCGGCTGGTCTATGAGCTGATGCGCCGGGGCGGGGAGCAGGTGTCTTTTGATCCTATTGTGGCCGCCGGCCCAAATGGTTCCAGGCCCCATGCGGTCCCGGGAGATCAGGTGGTGGACACCGGGATGTTCATTACCATGGATTTTGGCTGTAAGGTCCAGGGCTATTGCTCGGATATGACCCGCACGGTGGCCCTGGGACAGCCCACGGAGGAGATGGAGGCGGTCTATGCCGCGGTCCTGGCCGCGCAAAAGGCGGGCATCAACGCGGCCCGGGGCGGCGTGGCCGGCTGGGAAGTGGATGCGGCTGCCCGCGGCGCCCTGCGGGAAGCCGGGTATGAGGAATATTTTACCCACAGCTTTGGGCACAGCCTGGGGCTGGATATCCACGAATCGCCCAATGCGGCGCCCAGCGAGCAGCGGATTCTGCCTGTGGGGGCGGTGATCTCCGCCGAGCCGGGGGTCTATCTGCCCGGCCGCTTCGGTGTACGCATTGAGGACGTGCTGATCCTGACGGAAAACGGCTGTGAGGATATTACCCGCTCTCCCAAGGACCTGATCGTCCTGTAATCCGGAGCGCACATGGGCAAGGAAGGAGGGAGAGGCCGTGGAGCGTACGACGACCTGCTGCTTTACCGGGCATCGCCCCGAAAAGCTGCCCTGGGGAGAACATGAGGATGACCCTCGGTGCGTAAGAGCCAAGGAGCAGATTGCCCAGGCCCTGAAGCGGGCCTATGAGACGGGCTTTCGGCACTTTATGTGCGGCATGGCCAAGGGCGGCGACTTCTACTTTGCCCAGGCGGTGCTGGAGCTGCGCAAGCGGCATCCGGACGTCACTCTGGAGGGGGTGCGCCCCTATGAGAAACAGGCAGACAGCTGGTCGCCGGCGGATCGGAAGCGGTACTGGGCCATTTTGGATCAGTGTGACTATGAGACCCTGGTTCAGCACCACTACGACCGCTTTTGCATGATGCGCCGCAACCGCTATATGGTGGACCGGTCCGCCCGGATCATTGCCCTTTACAATGGACAGCCCAAGGGAGGGACAGCCCAGACGCTGGCCTATGCGTTGGGGAAAAAACTGGAAACGGAGATCCTGCACCCGGAGGAAGAAGAATGAATACACTGATGCATATCTGCTGTGCTCCCTGTGCCAACCGCCCCATTGCCCAGCTGCGGGAGGAGGGCATACAGGTGACGGGCTTTTGGTTCAATCCCAATATCCACCCCTACACCGAGTATCAGGCCCGAAAGCACACCCTGGAGGACTACGCCAAGGAGATCAGCATGAAGCTGATCATCGGCGGCTCCTATGACCTGCGTTCCTTCATTACCGCCGTGGCGGACAACATTGACGGTCGGTGCGCCTACTGCTACCGGGTGCGGATGGAGGAGACTGCCCGGTATGCCGCGGAAAACGGCTATGACAGCTTTACCACCTCGCTGCTCATCTCTCCCTACCAAAAGCACGAGGCCATTGCTGCCGTGGCCCGGGAGATGGGGGAGAAGTACGGCGTGGAATTTCTCTACCGGGATTTTCGGCCTCTCTTTCAGGAGGGACAGCAGTTTGCCCGGGAGCACGGTTTTTATATGCAGAAGTACTGCGGCTGTATTTTCAGTGAGGAGGACCGCTACATGGCTGCCAAGCGGAAAAAGGCGGCAAAGCGGTTGGAGCAGGAGAAAGACCAATAAAAATGGCCCGCCCCGGATTGGGGCGGGCCATTTTTATTCAGTACTCAGCCGAAGATGGGCAGGACGTTCAGGAAGCCGGTGATGATCAGGCCGTTGAAGAAGTCGATAAACAAGGAACCCACCAGTGGGACGATGAAGTAGGCCTGAGGAGCAGGGCCGTACTGCTTGGTGACGGCCTGCATATTGGCCATGGCGTTGGGGGTGGCGCCCATGCCGAAGCCGCAGAAAGCGGCGGTCATCACAGCGGCTTCGTAATCCCGGCCCATGATGTTGTACACCACAAAGCGGGCAAAGAGGAACATCATAACGGTCTGGGCCAGGAGCATGACGCTCATGGGGCCGACTACCTTGGCCAGATCCCACAGAGCCACAGACATCAGCGCGATGGCCAGGAAGATGGACAGGGATACGTTGCCCCACAGATCCAGCGCCTTGGCGGGCAGGACAATGTGGCGGACGTCACAGAAGTTGCGGATGACGGCGGCGATGAGCATGGCGCCGATGTAGGTGGGGAAGGTGAAGTTGAACTCGAAGTTGCCGATCTGGATGTGGATGTTGTTCATCGCCATGGTGAGCAGGGTGCCCAGACCGGAGGCCACAATAAGCAGGATGGCGGCGTTGGTGAAGGACTCGGCATCCACGCACTCGGCTTTGGCCTTGTCCGCGGCGGACTCGTCGGCCATCTCCATCAGTTCTTCAGTGCTCTCGTTGGACTTCAAACCGAAGCGGTTGATGATACTCCGGGCGGTGGGGCCGCCCATGAGGGAGCCGGCCACCAAACCGTAGGTAGCGGCAGCCACGGCGATGGCGTTGGCGGAGGCGATTTGCAGATCCTTTTCCATCATGGGGCCATAGGAGCCGGCGGTGCCGTGTCCGCCCACCATGGGGATGGAGCCGGTGCACAGGCCAAGACGCAGATCCCAGTCAAAGACACCGGCCAGCACGGAGCTGACAATGTTCTGGAGGAACACCATGACGATGGCCACCAGCAGGAAGGTGACCACCTTCTTTCCTCCCTTTTTCAGCAGCCGGAAGCAGGCGGTGTAGCCCACGCTGGTGAAGAACAGGGTCATGAAGAAATCCTTCACGTTGGAGTCGAAGGTCAACTGTACCACGCCCGCCATGCGAAGGGCCAGGTGGGCAATGGCGAAGATCAGACCGCCCACAACCGGGGCGGGGATGCAGCATTTCCTCAAAAATTCCACACGGTTGGTGAGGAAGCGGCCCACCACAAACAGCAGCATAGCGATGGCCGCGGTCTGATACATATTAAGTGTGATTTCTAGCATTGATATCTCTCCTTCTTTCTCCACGATTTGCGTTCCGGAGGTACGCCATTCCTTCCGGAACGGGGAAGCCGCGCTGCCGCGGCCCTCATTACAGCGGTATTGTAATCTGCCACCATCAAAAAACTTCAGATTCCGACAGCTGGAAAAAAACTTCTCTTAAAATAACAAAGCTATTTCCTGGTTTTTGTCGCCTTTTCACAAACGGAAACGGTAAAACAGTAAAAAAATCGCCGGCAAAAAGAAATGATGAAGGAAAATAATGAATACATGAAGAAAAAAGAAGGCTTCTGAACCTTGTGGTTCAGAAGCCTTTTGTAACGAGACCATGGGGAGGAAAGGTCATTCCTCTTCCAGGAGAAGAACCAAGCCGTCCAGAAATTTTTTGAGGCTGGCTTTGCCCCGGGGGCCCTTTCCCTGCTGAAAGGCCATCTCGGAGCGTACCTCCTGAAAAGGGAAGAGCCGGGCGGCGTAGCGGAGAAATACCTCGTTGTTATAGTCCTCCAGGCCCAGGCTGGCCATGTGGCTCAGGCAGCGGTCCACCGCCCGCCTGGCCCGCTGCTCAATGGTTTTTGGGGGGCCTGGAAGACGGGTGCACAGGGTGGACACAGGGATCTGGGAGGCGCTGCCCCCCTCCTGCAAAAGCAGGGCGCACAGATCCATAATGTCTTTGGAGCCCTTTTCTCCTGCCATGCCCAGCTGGCTGAGGATGTATTTCAGGCGTTTGAGGCGGTAGTCGGAGGGGGCGGCGGGCTGAGGGGAAACGGCGGTATCCCGCCCGGCAAAGACCCCCTGTATGGTCTTGAGGGCGCGCTCATTTTCAATTTGTGTTTTGACGGTGGTGATGACCTGGCGCACCTCGATCAGATTGATGGGCTTTTGGATGAAAAAGGAGACGCCGGCGGTATAGGCCTTGGCGATCATCTCCTTGGAGGACACCTGGGAGATCATGATAAATTTCGCGTCCGAGCCCATCTCCCGCAGTTCCCGCACCACCTGGATGCCATCCTTTTCCGGCATAAGCAGGTCGATGAGGATGAGGTCTGGGGCCAGGGCGAGGATCTGCGGCAGGTCGGGAGGGCCGTCCCCGGTGTCACCGCAGATGGTGCCCAGACCGCTGCCCTCCACAATATCCTCCAATATGCCGATGACAGATATGTCGTCTTCTATGATGTAAATTCTCATGCCTTGTCACCTCCTGTGATCGCGGCCAGAGGGAGCCGTACTTGAAAGACAGTCCCTTGATTCAGCTGGGAGTCTACCTGGATGGAGCCGCCCAGCTCCTCCACGATGTACTGCACGGCGGGCAGCCCCACGCCCCGGTTCATATCGCCGGTGTCGGCGTTGAATTTGGTGGAATATCCAACTTGGAAGAGCATCTTAATGGCTCTGGGGGGAATGCCCGGGCCGTCGTCTGAGACGAGCAGCAGGAAATCCTCTCCCTCGGTCCTGGTTTCCACCCGCACGGCCCCCCGTCCTGTTCCGGACTGAATGGCCTCCACTGCGTTGGTGACCAGATTTTTCAGAATGGACAGCAGCCGGTAGTGCTCCCGTACAGACAGGTTGGATTGGCAGTGACACTCCAGGCGGATGTCTGCCCGCTGCTTGCCCAAAAACTGACGGGTGGAGATTTCCAGGATGTTCAGCAGGTCCTGGAGGGACATATCCTGGTGGTCGTAGGCATCGGCCACATTTTCCTCCAGCCCCCGGATGATGCGCAGGTTGTCCTTTTTTACTTCATGAACGTCCCGGGCAATGGACAGGGCCAGGGACGCCAGCTCCGGGTCCGACTGTCCCTCCAAACGTTCATACAGACGGTAGGCGTTGGACATGACTCCTTCAATGTCCTCCGCGTCTTTTTTGAGGAAATAGAGCTCGGTTTTCAAACTGGCGGTCATGAGGAACAGACGGCGGTACCGGCGCTCATGCTCCTCCCGGATGAGCAGCTGGCGGTAGCTTTTGGAGACCCACAAAATGGCGCAGGCGGTAAAAGAACGGGCCAGTGCCAGCCCTGCCAGGGAGAGGGCGGGGGGAAAAGCACCGCTTTGAGGGTGCATATGGCTGGAGAGCAGCAGATTGATGGCGTTGGAGGCCAGATCGCAGATCCAGAAGACAGCACACAGCCGCAGCGGGGAGACAGATCTCCGGTCACGAATCAGAAGACATAGCAGGGCGTCATAGCACAAATAAAAAACACCGCCGGGATATTCCAGGACCAGGGCGTGCAGCAGTCCTGTGCCCTGAAACAGGTCGATGACCATGCGGATCAAAAGCACGCACAGGCCCGTTACCAGTCCGGTGGTGGGACGGTGGCTATCCCGCATGAGGGTGACCAGCAGAGCGGGATAGAGAATGACGGCGGCGGACACCCGGAACCCCTCTGCCCAAACGGATAAATATAGCTGTCCGGACAGGGCCACCAACAGCCCGATGAGCAGCTGACGCTGCCAGAGCTTCAGGTGGAGGTAGGAGAGATTGCGGTAATTGGACCAGTCCAAAACGCTCGCCGCCTTTCTTCTTGCTTCTTTCATCATACGGGAAAATCTGCTGTTTCGCAAGAGAGAAAATAATGAACACATCCACCAGCGAAGCTGGTGGTTGTCACTGTGCGGGCGTAGCCCTTTGTTCCTCGCGGACGCGTAC
>CALWOP010000006.1 GCA_944383195.1 uncultured Oscillospiraceae bacterium | reverse complement strand
TATATCTGAATTTGCCGAGTGGGAATGAGTCCAAACGAAAGATGACCTGCGCAGCGCCGGGTGCGTTTGAAGCCCCGGCGCTTTTTTAATGAAGAGGGTATGGAGTTTGAATATCGGAGACGGAAGAAAAGAGGAACCATATGAATGATCAGAAGAAACAATGGCATTGGGCGGCATATTTTGCGGTTGTTGTCTGCACCCTCTTTATTTGGCATAACTCCTTGATGCCAGCAACAGAGTCTTCCGCCCAGAGTATGTCTGTGCTCCATCACTTAGACGCTGTGCTGGAATGGTTGGGATTGCCGGTCACGGTGGGCCATTCGGTACTGCGGAAGCTGGCCCATATGACGGAGTTTGCCCTGCTTGGTGTCCTTTGGGAGGCCGCGCTGTTGGCAGGGAACATGGGACAAAAGAGTGGGTATTCTGTACAGAGTGCCTGCACACTCTGTCTGCTGACCGCCATGGTGGATGAAACCATCCAGGTCTTTGTGCCTGGGCGAGGCAGCCAGGTGACGGATGTGTGGATCGACTTTGCGGGGGCCTGCCTGGGTGTGCTGGCCGTATATGCCCTGTTTAAGGTCAGGACACGAAAAGGGATGAACGAGGCTTAGCAGGGGACCAGTTTTATTTGACAGAGGCGGTGCGGCCGCTTTATAATGAGGCTACAAGAGAATAGACCTTTGGCAGAAGCGAGGAAGACAGGTGAAAATCCTGAGCAGGGACGCTGCTGTAATTGCGGAGCGAGGGGCCGTAGGCCACTGGACCATGTCGTGTCCGGGAAGGCGGTCCGAAGCGGAGAGGCATAAGCCAGAATATTCGCCGCCGGAGGAGAAGACCACAGGCAACGGTCCTTTTGCCGGCGTGCTTGCACAAGACGGGGAGAGATTCCCGTCCCTTTGCGCTGTCCATGGGAGTTGATTCCGTGGGCGGCATTTTTATTGGAATACCCACCGGGAGGTGTAGGAGTGTCCTTTGAACATTATATAAATGCCGGAGGAAAGCGGCTGCGCCGGGGCTACACCACGGGTACCTGCGCTGCCTTGGCGGCTGCCGGAGCGGCCAGGCTTTTGTTGGAGGGATCGGCCCCGCACCTTTTGAACCTTGTGACGCCCATGGGGATCTCCGTAGAAGTAGAGCCTAGTGTGTGCCGGATGGAGGGAGAGGCTGCCCTGTGCCTGGTGGAAAAGGACGGGGGAGACGACATTGATGCCACGGCAGGACTTTTGATTGGTGCCAGGGTAGAAAAAACGTCTGGCACGGAGATTGCCATCCAGGGAGGAACCGGAGTTGGCCGGGTGACCAAGCCTGGACTGGATCAGCCTGTAGGGGAGGCTGCCATCAACCATGTGCCTCGGGAGATGATTGGCCGGGCGGTGGAAGAGGTCCGCGTTGCCCTGAGCTACCAGGGCGGACTGCGGGTGACCATTTTCGTTCCGCAGGGTGAGCAGGCGGCCAAGAAGACCTTCAACCCCCAGCTGGGTATTGAGGGCGGCATCTCCATTCTGGGAACCAGCGGGATTGTAGAGCCTATGAGTCTGTCTGCACTGGTGGATACCATCGCTTTGGAACTGCGCCAGGCCGCCGCCTTAGGACATCGACAGGTCATCCTGACCCCGGGCAACTATGGGCTGGACTTCTTAGAGGAGCGTGGCTTGGGCGGCGGAGAAATCCCGATTATAAAGTGTTCTAACTTTATTGGAGAGGCTTTGGACTTTGGAGCGGAACAGGGATTTTCCAAAATCCTTTTGGTGGGCCATGTGGGCAAGCTGGTGAAGGTGGCCGGAGGGATCATGAACACCCACAGCCGCTGGGCAGATTGCCGCACCGAGCTGTTCTGTGCCCACGCAGCCCTGGCAGGGGCAAGCCGGGATCTGTGCCGCTCGCTGATGGAGGCCGCATCCGCCGATGCCTGTATAGCCCTGCTGGATCAAGCGGGAATTCGGGAGGCGGTGATGGAGAGCCTGCTGGGGGCCGTTCAGACTCATTTGGAACGCCGGGCCGCAGGGGCTTTCCGGACGGGAGCGGTGCTTTTTTCCAATCAATATGGATTTTTGGGACAAACCACGGGAGCAGAGGAGATTTTAGCGGAATGGAACCGATGAAGCAGGGGATTTTTTACTGTGTAGGCGTAGGGCCTGGTGACCCGGAGCTGATGACCTTGAAGGCGGTACGTGTTCTGGAGGGCTGTCCTGTCATTGCAGCCCCCCGCACCAAAAGCGGGGAGATGTTGGCTTTGGAGATTGCCAAACAGGCAATGAATCTGGAGGATAAGCTCGTTTTACCCATTGACTTTTCCATGACCCGGGACGAGGACCGGCGCCAAGAGGAGTATGAGGCCGGGGCCAGGGCCATTGCCGGACAGCTGGAGGATGGACGGGATGTGGCTATGGTGAACCTGGGGGATGTGACCATCTATGCCACATGCACCCGAATGGCGGAGATTGTGAAGAAAATGGGCTTTTCTGCTGTCATGATACCAGGCGTCCCAAGTTTTTGTGCAGTGGCTGCCCGTCTGGGGGAGAGCCTGACCGTGGAGGGGGAGCCCCTTCACATCTTTCCGGCTGGGGCCTCTGACCTGGACCGGGCCCTGGAGCTGGAGGGCACAAAGGTGCTTATGAAGTCCGGACGGCAGCTGCCTGGAGTGATCGAAGCACTGGACCGAGCGGGAGCTCTGGGGCACTCCGCTCTGGTGGAAAACTGCGGACTGCCTGGGGAACAGGTAGCGGCTCCCCTCAAGAAAGGAACAGAAAGCGGCTATTTTGCCACGATCGTAGTAAAGGAGTAAGGGCGAATGGTGCATTTTGTGGGAGCAGGTCCGGGAGCCCCGGATCTCATCACCCGGCGGGGAGCCGCCCTGCTGGAACAGGCGGACGTAGTTATCTATGCAGGCAGCTTAGTGAACCCCGCCCTGCTAGGACTGTGCCGGGAGGGGTGCCGGGTATATGACAGCGCCCGAATGACCCTGGAGGAAGTACTGGATGTGATGATTCCAGTAAGCCAAAGGGGGGAGCAAGTAGTCCGCCTTCACACGGGCGACCCATCCCTCTACGGGGCGATCCGGGAGCAGATGGACATTTTGCGGGAGAAAAATATTCCCTTTGACGTGACCCCGGGGGTGTCCAGCTTCTGCGCCGCTGCGGGGGCAGTGGAGGGAGAGTATACCCTGCCCGGAGTGAGCCAGAGCGTCATCATTACCCGCATGGCCGGAAGGACTCCGGTGCCGGAGCGGGAGTCTATCCCCGCCCTGGCCGCCCACGGGGCTACCATGGTGATTTTTCTCTCGGCGGGGATGCTGGACAAGCTTCAGGAGCAGCTTCTGCAAGGGGCCTATACCCTGGAAACTCCCGCTGCCCTGGTCTATAAAGCCAGCTGGCCGGAGGAGAAGGTGGTGCGCTGCCCGCTGGGAGAGCTGGCCCAAAAGGGGCGGGAGCATAACATTTCCAAAACTGCCCTGGTGCTGGTGGGGGACTTTTTGGCCGGAGATTACCAGCGCAGCAAGCTCTATGATCCCTCCTTTACCACTGGATATCGGGAGGGGAAGCCATGAAGCTCCGGCTGCTGGCCTTTACCCAGCGGGGGTATGACCTTGCCTGTGTCTTGGGGGAGAAGCTGGAGGGCGCAGCCAGCCGCTGCGGCCAGGGCTGTACCCTGGAGAGCTGGACAGCGGAGGGCTTTCGTGCCGGGGAGAGCCTGGTTTTTGTGGGGGCTGTGGGCATTGCGGTGAGGGCCATTGCCCCCTTTGTGAAGAGCAAGACCACTGACCCGGCGGTGGTGGCTGTGGATGAGGGCGCTCAGTATGCTATCCCTCTGCTCAGCGGTCACCTGGGGGGCGCCAACGACCTGGCTCGAAACATTGCCGGGCTATGCGGCGCCCAGGCGGTGATCACCACCGCCACCGATGTGCGGAGGTGTTTCCCTGTGGATCAGTGGGCCCGCTGTCAGGGCCTGCGGGTGGAAAACCCGGAAAAAATCAAGGTTGTCTCGGCCAAGATACTAGCAGGAGGAACCATTTTCCTCAAAAGCGACTGGCCCATTGAGGGTACGCTCCCAGGGGGAGTGAAGTTCACCGGGGAAGGGGACTGCGATGTGGAGGTAAGCTGCCGCCTGAGCGGAGGAACTGCCCTGCATCTGGTTCCTCCCGCCGCCGTTCTGGGGGCGGGGTGCAAACGGGGAACATCTCTCCACGCCCTGGAAGAGGCCTTTGCCAGCTTGCTGGCCCGGGAAAGGCTTAGTCCTTTGGCCATTGGAAAAGTTTGTTCCATTGATTTGAAACAGGATGAACCCGGCCTTCTGGCCTTCTGTCAGGCCTACAATCTGACGTTGGAGACCTACTCAGCTGGGCAGTTAGCGGAAGTGCCTGGGGACTTTTCCGTTTCTGACTTTGTACAAAAGGTGACCGGAGTTGGGAATGTGTGCCAGCGTGCGGCGGCTCTGGGCAGCGGAGGCGGAGCCCAGCAGCTGCTGGGAGAAAAATATCAGCGGGAGGGCGTGACCATGGCTTTGGCTCTGGGGGCATATCCGCTGGACTGGAGGATCTATGAATAAGATCTATGTGGTGGGGCTGGGCCCGGGGAGGGAAGAATTTCTCTCCGCCCAGGCCAGGGCCGCCCTGGAAAAGGCCCAGGTGCTGTGCGGCTATACGGTGTATGTGGACCTGATTCGTGGCCTGTTTCCGGACAAGGAGGTATATACCACTCCAATGCGTCAGGAGACGGAGCGCTGCCGCTGGGCCCTGGAGACCGCTTCCGGGGGAAAAACTGTGGCCCTGGTGTGCAGCGGCGATGCGGGGGTGTACGGTATGGCCGGGCTGGTGCTCCAGCTGGGCGAGGACTATCCGAACACAGAAATTGAGGTAGTGCCCGGTATTACCGCGGCACTGTCCGGGGCGGCGGTACTGGGGGCCCCCTTGGGGCACGATTTCTGCGTGATCTCCCTGTCCGACCTGCTCACCCCCTGGGAGATGATCGAAAAGCGGCTGGAGTGCGCTGCCCTGGGGGATTTTGCCCTCTGCCTTTATAATCCCGCCTCCAAAAAGCGGGCCGATTATCTCCGCCGTGCCTGCGACATTTTATTGCGGCACAAATCTCACGAGACTTTTTGCGGATGGGTGCGCAATATCGGACGGGAGGGGCAGGAGAGCAAGGTCATGTCCCTCTCGCAGCTCCGGGAGGAGCAGGTGGATATGTTTACCACCGTCTTTGTGGGCAGCAGCACTACGACCCTGTGTGCCGGGCGGCTGGTGACCCCACGGGGCTATGAGGGCAAGAAATGAATGTGCTGGTATTCGGAGGGACAACGGAGGGCCGTCTGTTGGCCGGCGAACTTCTGAACCGAGGGTTTGAGGTCACCGTCAGTGTAGCCACCCCTTTGGGAGCGGAGGAACTGTCCGGCCTTCCCGGCCTGGAACTCTGGGTCGGTCGAAAAGATGCGTGTGAGTTGGAGCGGGCGGTGAAATTATTTGACCGCTGCATCGATGCCACCCACCCCTATGCCGTTCTGGCCAGCGGGAATATTCGTACCGCCTGTCAGCGGGCAGAAGTGCCCCTTTTTCGCCTCAGCCGTCCGGAGAGCTTGAAGGAAGGCGTGATAGAAGTAAGCAGCTGCGCTCAGGCGGCGGAGTTCCTGGAAAAAGAGGAGGGGAACATCCTCCTGACCACCGGGAGTAAGGAGCTGGCCGCTTTTGCGGGGATTTCCCGAGAGCGCATCTATGCCCGGGTGCTCCCATGCCGGGAGAGCCTGGAGGTCTGTGAGGCGTTGGGGCTGCCCCACCGAAACATCCTGGCCCTCCAGGGGCCTTTTGGCCAAAAGATGAATGAGGCCATGATGGAACAGTACCACATCCGCTGGCTGGTGACCAAGGACGGGGGCGCAGCGGGGGGCTTTCCCCAGAAGCTGGCCGCCGCTCAGGCTATGGGGGTGCCGGTGGTGCTGGTCAAACGGCCTGAAGACAGCGGAATGACCATGGAGGAATTATTAAAGGAGGCGGAAAGATGGCAGAAATGAGGGTGAAGCTGGTGTCCATGGGCTGCGGGGATGAAACGCTCACCACCCAGGCTCGAGAGGCTTTGGAAGAGGCGGATTGTCTCGTTGGAGCGGACCGCCTGCTGCGAGAGGCACCAGCCCGCCCCAATGTCCCACGACTCAAGGCGGTGCGGGGGGAGGAGATTCTCTCTATCCTGCGCGCCTCCGGGGCAAAAGCCCCCTGTGTTCTGCTTAGTGGAGACGCTGGCTTTTACTCCGCAGCAGCGGGGCTTGTGCCTCTGCTGGAGGGGGAGAAGATTCCCTTTGAAGTGCTTCCGGGCGTGTCCAGCCTACAAGCCTTTGCCGCCCGGCTCCATAAAGACTGGCAAGGATGGAACCTTTACAGTGCGCATGGGCGGAATTGCGACCCGGTAGCAGCGGTCTGCCAGGGAAAACCGGCTTTCTTTCTCACCGGCGGAACCCTGGGAAGCGCTGAACTGTGCGGCATTCTGACCCGGGCGGGACTGGGAGAACTGCGGGTGGATATAGGGGAAAATTTGTTTTGCAAAGGAGAAAAACTTTACACTGGAACGGCAGCGGAATGCGCCAAAATGTCCTTTGCACCACTCAGCGTACTACTGGTTCAGCCTGCACCCCGTCCGTCAAGAAGAACTCCAGGGATTCCTGATGAGGAATTTTTACGGGATAAGGTACCCATGACCAAGCAGGAAGTCCGGGCGGCTATTCTGGCCAAGCTGGCCGTGGCCCCCAATGAGGTGTGCTGGGACGTGGGGGCCGGGACGGGGAGTGTCAGCGTGGAGCTGGCGCTTCAATGCAGAGAGGCCTGGGCCCTGGAGCGGGAAGAGAGGGCTCTGGCGCTGATCGAAGAAAACCGGAAAAAATTTGGAGCCTGGAATCTCCATATCAAGGCTGGAGAAGCCCTGGAAGCGCTGAAAGACCTCCCGGCCCCGGACAAGGTGTTTATCGGGGGCAGCGGAGGACGGTTAAGAGAGATTGTAAGCATGGTAAGCGCTGCCAATCCAAACGCCAGAGTGTGTATCTCCGCCATCGCCCTGGAGACCTTGCACACCGCCCTGGCGATCCTGCAGGAGTTGGGGTATGAGGCGGAGGTAGCCCAGATTTCCGTCAGCCGGGCCAGAAAAGTGGGGGAGCTCCATCTGCTTATGGCCCAAAACCCGGTGTTTCTGATTACGGGGGAGCGGCCATGAGGGGGCTTATGATCTCCGCTATGGGCAGCGGCCAGGGAAAGACCGTCCTCACCTGCGGTCTGATGACTGCCATAAAGCGGCGGGGAATGGCAGTGGCAGGATTCAAATGCGGCCCAGATTACATTGACCCCATGTTCCACACCCAGATACTGGGGGTGCCCAGCCGGAATCTGGATCTGTTTCTCCAGGGGGAGGCGGGGGTACAGCGGAGCTATGCCGCCGCCGGAGCTGCCGACCTGGCCCTGGTGGAGGGGGCCATGGGCTTTTATGACGGGGTAGGAGGCACGGATCAGGCCAGCGCCTATGCGGTGGCCAAACTCCTCCGTCTGCCCGTGGTGTTGGCCATCCAGCCAAAGGGGTCCAGCCTGACCCTGGCAGCCCAGGTGAAGGGACTTGTGGACTTTCGCCGGGAAAACCAAATTGCCGCCCTGGTGCTCACCTGCTGTACACCGGGGCTTTCTGCCCACCTGACACCCATTTTAGAGCGGGAGACGGGCCTTCCCGTGCTGGGTTACCTGCCACTCATGGAGGAGGCGGAGCTGCCCAGCCGCCATTTGGGACTCTACACCGCCGGGGAGGTGGCCCATCTTCAGGAACGCTTTGCCGCCGTGGCGGAGCAGCTGGAGAAAACCGTGGATCTGGACCGGCTTCTGGCTTTGGCAGGCGGTGAGGCGGCGGGAGAACAGCCTGTTGCTCGCAGCGAACCCGTCTGCACCATTGCGGTAGCCCGGGATGAGGCCTTTTGTTTCTACTACCCGGACAACCTGGAAGCCCTGGAGGCAGAGGGGGCCAAACTGGCCTTTTTCAGCCCCCTTCGGGACGAGGTGCCTCCAGCGGCAGACGGCCTCTATTTGGGGGGCGGTTATCCCGAGATATATGCCCAAAGGCTGAGTGAAAACCAGGCTATGCGGGAAAACATCCGTGCGCTGGTTGTTGCTGGCCTGCCCACGGTGGCCGAGTGCGGGGGCTTTCTCTACCTCCAAAAAACTCTGGAGGATGAACAGGGAACCCCATGGCCCATGGTGGGTGCTCTGGAGGGGGCGGGGTTCCGTACCCAGCGCCTCCAGCGCTTCGGTTATGGGGAGCTGACTGCTCAGGGGGACAGCCTACTCTTCCGGGCGGGGGAGAAAGCTCCCTTCCACGAGTTCCACTACTGGGATTGCACCCAAAACGGAGAGGCTTTTTTTGCAGTAAAGCCCACAGGCCAAACAAGCTGGCGGTGCGGCGTAGCGGAGAAAACCCTATATGCGGCGTTTCCCCATCTGCACTTCGGGGGGGAGTTGCCCATGGCGGAGCGCTTTGTCCAAAAGGCGAAGGAGTGGAACAAAAAGCATGGATGATTTCAAACAACTGCTGTCGGCCATCACGCCCCCGGACCGGAAAGCCGAAGCGGCCTCTAAAAGGCACTGGGACAGCCTGGCCAAGCCCCTGGGGAGCCTGGGGCTTCTGGAGGAAGCGGTGGTGAAGATCGCCGCGCTCACGGGAAATGTTCAGGTATCGCTGCACAAGCGCTCCCTGGTGGTGTTCTGTGCCGATAACGGGGTGGTGGCCCAGGGGGTCACCCAGACGGACAGCTCTGTGACGGCGGCGGTGGCCTGTTCCCTGGCGCGGGGGAGCAGCACGGTATGCCCCATGGCTCGGGTGGCCCGGTGTGAGGTGTTCCCTGTGGACATTGGAATATTGGATTTCCCTGGCTGCTCCGGAGTGTTGGACCGCCGGGTGCAAAATAGCACTGGGGACATTACCCTGGGCCCTGCCATGAGTCGGAAGACCTGTGTCCGGGCCATTCTCACCGGGGCAGAGCTGGCCCTGGAACAGAAAAAGACAGGCGTAAATATCCTGGCTGGGGGCGAGATGGGCATTGGCAACACCACTACCTCCAGCGCTGTGGCCGCCGTCCTGCTGGGACTGGAACCGGAACAGGTGACCGGCCGAGGGGCAGGATTGTCCACCCAGGGCCTACATCGAAAGGTAGAGGCTGTCCGCCGGGCTATCGCGGTGAATGCCCCCGATCCACATGACCCCGTCGATGTGCTGTCCAAGGTTGGAGGGCTGGACCTGGCCGCCCTGTGCGGGTTCTATCTGGGCTGTGCCCGGTACCGGGTTCCTGTGCTGCTGGATGGACTTATCAGCACGGTGGCCGCTCTGTGTGCGGTGCGGCTGTGCCCCAATGCCCAAGGAGCCCTGCTGGCCAGCCATGTCTCTGCGGAGCCTGCGGGACGCATGGTGCTGGAAGCCCTGGGCCTGGAGCCGCTCATTACCGCACAAATGCGCCTGGGAGAGGGCAGCGGCGCGGTGGCTGCTCTGCCTCTGCTGGACCTGGCCCTGGCGGTGTACGGCGGGGGACAGACCTTTGGGGAACTGGGGATCGAGGCCTATACCCCCCAGAAGTGAGATGGACTTATGTTAACTTTAGTGATCGGCGGAGCCGCCAGTGGAAAAAGTGAATTTGCGGAAAATTTGGTTTTGACCCTGCCGGGGCAGCGGGTGTATATCGCCACCATGGAGCCCTACGACGGGGAGTGCTTGACCCGCATTGAAAAGCACCGCCGTCAACGCGTCGGAAAGGGGTTCCTCACTCTGGAGCGCTACCGGGACTTGGGCGGACTGGAGGTGCCCGCCGGGGCCAATGTGCTGCTGGAGTGTATGAGTAACCTGCTGGCAAACGAGCTCTACTCCCATCAGGGCGGTGGAAGTGCCGCCGTATTGAAGGGCGTGGAGCGCCTTTACACACGCTGTGCCAACCTGACCATCGTGACCAATGAGGTTTTTTCCGGAGGTAAGGACTATGAGGGGGACACTCTGCACTACCTCCGGGAGCTGGGGGCAGTGAACCGCGCCCTGGCTGCCCAGGCAGACCGGGTAGTGGAAGTGGTGTGCGGGTGTCCCAATGTGCTGAAAGGGAGACTGCCGTGAAGATACTGGAAACCATTGTGGTGTCCTTTTCCATGTTTTCCGCCCTGCCTATGCCACGGGTGGAGTGGAACGAGGACAATATGCGCTACAGCCTGTGTGCCTTTCCCCTTATCGGGGTGGTCATAGGCCTTTTCTGCTGGCTGTGGGCCTGGGTGTGCGGAGCACTGGAGCTGCCGGGGCTGCTCAGGGGAGCAGGGCTGTGCCTTATCCCGGTGCTGACCACAGGGGGAATCCATCTGGACGGCTATGCCGACACTTGGGACGCTCTGGGCAGCCATGCTGCCCCCGAGGAAAAGCAGCGGATTTTGAAAGACCCCCGGATGGGGGCCTTTGGGGGAATCCATCTTTGCACCTATTTTGTGGCCCTCTTTGCCCTTTGCTGTAGCCTCAGGGAGTACCAGGCTGGGGCGATGGGACTGATGTTCTGTCTGTCCCGAAGCCTGTCCGGGCTGGCGGTGGCAACCTTCCCCATGGCCAGAAATACAGGCCTTGCCCACACCTTTGCCGCCGCCGCGGATCAAAAACGGGTGCGGTGGGTGCTGGCGGGACTGTCTCTGGTGCTTATGACGCTGCTGTTCCTTGGTTGGGGCCTGGTGGGGGCGGGGATGTCTCTGGCGGCCCTGGGGGTATTTTTCTGGTACCGACACATGGCCATCAAGGAGTTTGGCGGATTGTCCGGGGACTTGGCGGGCTGGTTTTTGCAGACCGCGGAGCTGTGGATGATAGGTGCGATGGTGTTATGTCAACATATGGAGGCGCTGCTATGATCTTTGTCATCGGCCCTATGTTTTCGGGCAAGCGGGAATACCTGCAAAAGGCCCTGAACCTCACTCTGGAGGAACTGTCCGCCCAAGCTGCCTTTGATGTGGAGACGCTGGCGGCGGGGGAGGAAAATCTGGAGGACTTGGCTGCCCGCCTTTCTCAATATGACTTTGTTATTGCCAACGAAGTAGGCTGCGGGGTAGTGCCCATGGAAGCGGAGCAGCGGCGGTTTCGGGAGCGGGCCGGACGTTTGAGCTGCCTCTTGGCCCAGCGGGCAGATACTGTGATTCGGGTGTGCTGCGGCCTGCCCCAGGTCCTGAAGGGGGACTGGAAATGTTAGTTTATCTCATCCGCCATGGTAAAACCGCATGGAACCTGGAGGGGCGCTACCAGGGGAGAAGCGATATCCCCCTGTGTGAGGCGGGAAAACGTACTCTGGCCCCTGCGGATTTTAGTCCCGAACGGGTATATGTTTCCCACATGAAGCGGGCGGAGGAGACGGCCCGGATTTTGTTTCCCAGGGCGAAGCGCATTTCCATCCCAGGTTTGGAGGAGATGGATTTTGGAGCCTTTGAGGGAAAAAGTTTTCGGGAATTGGAGGATGATCGGGACTACCGTGCCTGGGTAGAGGGAAACTGCGCCGCCCCCTGTCCGGGGGGAGAAGGTCGGGAGGACTTTTCCCAAAGAGTGTGCGCCGCCTTTGACGAGCTGATGGAACGGGAACGGGAACAGCTGGTGATTGTGGCCCATGGGGGCACCCAGATGGCCATTTTGGAGAAATACGGCCGCCCACGGCGGGACTACTTTGCCTGGCAGAGCCCAAACGGAGGTGGGTTCTTGCTGGAGGCGGAGGACTGGGAGAGTGCCCGGGAGTTAAAACTGCTCCGGGAGATCAAGACATTTGGGAAGGATTAAAGGATGAATGTGCTGCTGGCCGCCCTGGGCGGCTTTTTGCTGGATTTGCTGTTGGGTGACCCAAGCTGGATGCCGCATCCGGTGGTGCTCATGGGCCGGTGCATTACTGCCCTGGAGAAGCTGCTGCGAAACGTCTTCCCTAAGACACCTGCAGGAGAGCGCTGGGCGGGCCGGGTACTGGCGGCAGCGCTCCCCCTGGGCACTCTGGTGGTTACCGGGGGCTGTCTATGGCTGTGCCGGCAAATTCACCCGGCCCTGGCCTTCGTTCTGTCCACTTTTTGGTGCTGGCAGGCGCTGGCGGCAAAAGGGCTGGCTTCTGAAAGTAAAAATGTGTATCAAGCGCTGACTTGCGGTACATTGGCGGAGGCCCGTCAGGCTGTTGGCCGTATTGTGGGCCGTGACACCGACTCCCTTACCCAAGCCGGGGTAACTCAGGCGGCGGTGGAGACGGTAGCGGAAAACTTCTCCGACGGGGTGGTGGCCCCCATGGCTTATATGCTCCTGGGGGGCGCGCCTCTGGCCCTGTGCTACAAGGCGGTGAACACCATGGACAGCATGGTTGGGTATAAAAATGAGCGGTACCTCCACTTCGGCCGGGGCGCGGCAAAGCTGGACGATCTGGCCAACTATCTGCCTGCCCGGCTGGCCGCCCTGGTACTGGTGGGGACGGCGTTTCTACTGGGGGAGGACGGAAAAGCCGCCTTTCGAATTTGGCGGCGGGACCGGCGTAAACATTCCAGCCCCAACTCTGCCCAGACGGAGGCCGCCATGGCTGGGGCTCTGGGAGTGCGGCTGGCTGGGCCGGCCAGCTATTTTGGCAAGCCAGTGGAGAAGCCCTGGATCGGAGAGGAACTGGGGGAGGCCCAGCCCCGGGATATTCTGCGTGCCAACCGGCTGATGCTGGTGGGCAGCGCCCTGTGCCTACTGGTTCTGGCAGGAGTTCGAATAACTATTATGTTAACTGTTTGGGGGGAACTGGGATGGATGTGAGACACGGTGGAGACTGGGCGGGCTTTCAGGCTCGATACGGCTACCTGCCTCTGGATTTTTCCGCCAGCCTCAGTCCATTGGGGTTGCCTGAGGGAGTGCGCCGAGCAGCGATAGCCGCTTTGGAGGAGGCAGATCGCTATCCCGACCCTCAGTGTCGGGCTCTGCGAACAAAGCTTGGGGAGTACCATCATTTGAGCCCGGAGCACATTCTCTGCGGTAACGGGGCGGCGGACCTTATTTTCCGCCTGGCTTTGGCGAAAAAGCCTGCCCAAGCCCTGCTTCTGGCCCCCACCTTCGGGGAGTATGAGCGGGCGCTGGAAGCTGCGGGCTGTGGGGTGGAGCACTTCTTTTTGGAGGAAAAACAAAACTTCCAGGTGACAGAAAGCCTATTGGAACGGATCAAGCCTGGACTGGGCTTACTAATATTATGTGAACCAAATAATCCCACCGGACAGGTGACCGACCATACTCTTCTGTTGGACATTCTGGAGTGCTGTGCCCAGACTGGCACCTTGCTGGCAGTGGACGAGTGTTTTCTGGACTTTTTGCCCCATCCGGAGGAGCATAGCTTAATCCGGGAGCTTTCCACCCACAAAAATCTCCTGATCTTTCGAGCCTTTACCAAGTGTTACGCCATGGCAGGCCTGCGGTTGGGGTACGCCTTGTGCGGAGACTGTGCCCTTTTAGAGAAGATGGCCCGTATGGGACAGGCCTGGGGAGTGTCCTGCGTGGCCCAAGAGGCGGGGCTGGCCGCCCTGGAGGAGGGAGCGTATCTGGAGAAGCTGCGGGCACTGATCGAACGGGAACGCCCCCAACTTCAGAGTGGGCTGGAGGCCCTGGGCTGCCGGGTAATTCCGGGGCGGGCCAATTTTCTTCTGTTTCAAAGCTCGGTGCCAGAACTTGGAGAATGTTTGGGAGAGAAAGGCATTTCCATCCGCTCCTGTCTGGACTTTTTGGGCCTGGGTGAGGGATGGTACCGGGTGTGCGTGCGTACCGGGGAGGACAATGCCCGGCTGCTGGCGGCTATGAGGGAGGTTATGTAGATGGCAAAGCGAATCATGGTTCAGGGCACTATGTCCGGGGCGGGAAAGAGCCTCATCGCCGCCGCCTTGTGTCGGATTTTCCGCCAGGACGGTTTGCGGGCTGCCCCGTTTAAAAGCCAGAACATGGCCCTTAACAGCTACATCACCCGGGATGGTCTGGAGATGGGCCGGGCCCAGGTGGTCCAGGCCCAGGCGGCAGGCGTGGAGCCCGATGTGCGCATGAATCCCATATTGCTCAAGCCCTCCAGCGACACGGGCAGCCAGCTCATTGTGAATGGAGAGGTCCGGGGGGAGTACCGGGCTGCCGACTATTTTAAAATGAAAAAATCCCTTATTCCCGAGGTGCTTGCCGCCTATGAGAGCTTGTCATCGGAGTATGACGTGATTGTTATCGAGGGGGCGGGGAGCCCGGCGGAAATCAACCTGCGCCAGGACGATATTGTAAACATGGGTCTTGCCCAGATGGTAAATGCCCCGGTACTGCTGGTGGGAGATATCGACCGGGGCGGGGTGTTTGCCCAGCTCTACGGAACTGTGGCGCTATTGGAAGAGGAGGAGCGGGCGCGGATCGCCGGGCTTGTCATCAACAAATTTCGGGGGGACGAAGCGCTGCTGCGTCCCGGCCTATCCATGCTGGAGGAGAAGACGGGCATCCCAGTCCTGGGGGTCATTCCCTATGTCCAGGTGGATATAGATGATGAAGACAGCCTCTCGCCCCGGCTTGGCCGCAGTGCCCACCGAAAGGCGGTGGATGTGGCGGTGGTGCGCCTGCCCCACATCTCCAATTTTACCGACTTTGCTCCCTTGGAGCGCCACCCGGCCCTGGGAGTGCGGTATGTGGGCCGACCGGACCAGCTGGCGGGGGCGGATTTGATCATTCTCCCGGGAACCAAGGCCACGATGGAAGACCTCAGATGGCTGCGGGAGAGCGGCCTGGAGAGCGAGATCAAAAAACTTTCTGCCGCCGGAACTCCGATACTGGGCGTGTGCGGGGGCTATCAGATGCTGGGGGAGACCCTGTCCGATCCGGAGGGAGTAGAGGGAGGCGGGGAGATAGCCGGGCTGGGGCTGCTGCCCTGCCGCACCGTGTTTGCGCCCCAAAAGACCCGTACCAGAGCAGAGGCCTTGGCCGTGGCACCGCCCTTTGACAATACTCCCTTGAGCTGCTATGAGATCCACATGGGCATCACCCAGCGGGCGGGGGGCGTGCCCTTTGCCCGGTTCCCGGATGGCCGGGAGGAGGGAGCTGTGGAGGGAAAGGTATTTGGAACCTACCTTCACGGACTGTTTGACACGGGAGCGCTGGTGGAGCGGTTGACCGGCTGGCTGATAAAAGAAAAAGGACTCTCCCTGGAAAATGTCCAGGTGGAGAGTCAGGAGGACTACCGGGAGCGGCAGTACGATCTGCTGGCCCGGGTGGTGCGGGAGCATCTGGACATGGAGGCCGTATATCGAGCCATGGAGGAGTATCAATGAAACATATCATGCTGCCAGGAGACATTGAGCGTACCAGCATGGAGATCATATCCCGGGAGCTGGAGGAGCGGGGGATCACCGTCCCACCGGAGCAAGCGGCGGTAGTGAAGCGGGTCATCCACACCACCGCCGACTTTGACTTTGCCCAGACCCTGCGCTTCAGTGAAAACGCCGTGGCCCTGGGGGTGGAGGCTTTGAACAAGGGGACGAACATCGTCACCGACACCAACATGGCCCGTGCTGGGGTGAGCCGCCCCAGCCTTACCAAGCTGGGGGGAGAGGTGTTCTGCTATATGGCCGATGAGGATGTGGCACAGCAGGCCAAAACCCGGGGCACCACCCGTGCAGTGGCGGCCATGGAGAAAATGGCCCGGGAGCAGCCGGGGGCCATTGTGGCGGTGGGCAACGCCCCCACCGCCCTGCTGGAGCTTGCGGAGCTGATGGAGGAGGGGCTGCGCCCCACTCTGGTGATCGCCGCTCCGGTGGGCTTTGTGAATGTGGTGGAGAGCAAGAAGCGCATCTTGGAGGCGTGCCTTGCCCGCCAGGTCCCCATTATCGCTGCCATGGGGCGCAAGGGGGGCAGCGCCGTGGCCGCCGCCATCTGCAATGCCCTGCTGTATACCGCCACCGGGCGGGAGATATAAAAAGCAGAGGACGGAATTTCTTCCGTCCTCTGTCTTTTTTCACAATCAGTTCTCAGTTCCCCAAAGATCCTCGGGATAGAGTCCCTGGGCGGTCTTCTCCGCCAGGGCGGCCACCACCATGGGCTTGTCCTCATGATAGGTGACCCCGTACCACTTGTCGTGGGAGCGCAGCACCTTCACCCGGGCCTTGCCCTCCTCCAGCAGCTGGGTGACCACGCTGGGCAGAAAATACTCGCCTTTCAAGGGATTTTCTGCCAAGGCCTTGTCCAGGAAGGCGGGGAAGCGGGCTTCCGCCTCAGTGAGGAAGCTCTTGGTAAAGCCCCACAGGTTCATGGATACGATGGTGTCCCCGGGCAGGGCGGTCCAGGTCTTGCCCTCGTCTTCAGTGTACCGGGCGTTGGCTCCATCCTTTTCGATGTGGGTGCGCTCGGTGACCTTCAGCAGGTAGCCTTCCTCGTCTTCCACGCACACCCCACGGGCCACATGGCCGTTCTCCGTGACGGTGTTGCCCACCAGATAGCCCACCATGGCGTACTCATAGCAGCCCTCCTGGTCGGGATGGGCGGAGAGGTAGTCGTAGATGGCCTTAAACCCCTCAGGACCGTAGTAGTCGTCGGCGTTGATGACGGCAAAGGGCCCGTCGATGATCTTCCGGGCGGCCAGAATGGCGTGGGCGGTACCCCAGGGCTTCACCCGTTCCTCGGGAACTGCATAGCCCTCCGGCAGATCGGAAAGGTCCTGATAGGCGTACTTCACATCCATAACCTTGGAGAGACGATCTCCGATGCCGGCCTTGAACGCGTCCTCGATCTCATGCTTGATGACAAAGACCACCGTTTCAAATCCAGCCCGGCGGGCATCGTAAATGGAATAGTCGATGATGAGCTGGCCGTGGTTTCCCACCGGGTCCAGCTGCTTGAGACCGCCGTAGCGGCTGCCCATGCCGGCGGCCATGACCACAAGAACAGGCTTGTTCATACTGCGTTACCTCCTGACGGGCGCGGCGGCGCCCGGAAAATAAAGCCCCGAGGAAAAGATGGGGCGTTGCTGCGCTGTGTATGGGCATATTATAATATATCCCGGCCAAAGGCGCAACGAAAAATAGACTGGCAGGTCAGCTTCATTGACGGATGGGGGCAGGACGGGTATAATAGCAGGGAGAAAACACTTGTTTTGGAGAACGTGCTATGAGCGAACTGTTTGAAAAATCCATGCTTACCCTGGAGCTGCCACGGGTGCTGGAGCTGCTGGCCTCCTGCGCCGTCACCGACGAGGGGAAGGAGCGGGCACTTAGTCTGCGGCCCATGACGGATCTGGACGATGTGCGCCGGGCCCAGGAGGAGACCACCGCCGCGGTGAAGCTGCTGGTTTTGCGGGGGACCCCTGGCTTTGCGGGGATTCATCCCGTGGCTGCCAGCCTCCAGCGGGCTGATATGGGGGGCAGCCTCAACACCCGGGAGCTTTTGGAGATCGCCGCCGTCCTCCGGGCGGCTCGTACCGCTGGAGACTACGGAGCGGGGGAGGAGAAGAGCCATATCTCCCATCTGTTCCGTGCCCTCACCCCCAACAAATTCCTGGAGGAGACCATCACCAACTCCATCGTGGGGGAGGATGAGCTGGCCGATTCGGCAAGTCCTGAGCTGGCCTCCATCCGCCGGCATATGCGGGCTACCGAGGCCAAGGTACGGGACATCCTGCAAAAGCTTATCTCATCCAACCAGTCCAAGTATTTGCAGGAGTCCATCATTACCATCCGTTCCGACCGCTATGTGGTTCCGGTGAAGTCAGAGCACAAAAACGCCATTCCCGGCCTGGTCCACGACGTGTCCTCCTCCGGCTCCACCTTCTTTATCGAGCCTATGGGCGTGGTAAAGGCCAATAATGAGCTGCGGGAGCTGATGGCCAAGGAGAAGAAGGAGATCGAACGTATTTTGGCCGAGATGTCCGCCCAGTGTGCCGCACATAAGGAGGACATTTTAGAGGACTACCAGCTGCTCATCTGGCTGGATGCCATCTTTGCCCGGGCCAAGCTGTCATTGAAGCTGGAGTGCACCGAGCCCAAGCTCTCGGAGAAATTCATGAAGCTCCGGGGGGCACGTCACCCTCTCCTGGACCAGAAAAAGGCGGTGGCCAACGATCTGGAGCTGGGAGAGCGGTTTGATACCCTGGTCATCACCGGCCCTAACACCGGCGGTAAGACGGTGACCTTAAAAACAATGGGCCTTATCACCCTGATGGCCCAGTGCGGACTCCACATCCCCGCCAAGGACGATTCCACTGTGCGAGTTTTCGACCGGGTGCTGGCGGATATCGGGGATGAGCAGTCCATTGCCCAGTCCCTGTCCACCTTCTCCTCCCACATGACCAACATCGTGGGGATTCTGGAGGAGGCGGACGACAATACCCTCATCCTCTTTGACGAGTTGGGGGCGGGCACCGACCCGGTAGAGGGCGCCGCTCTGGCCGCCGCCATCATCGAGAGCGCCCGGGGGCTGGGGGCACAGGTGGCCGCCACCACCCACTATGCCGAGCTGAAGGTATATGCCATGACCACCAAGGGAGTGGAAAATGCCTCTTGTGAATTTAATGTAGAGACTTTGGCTCCCACTTACCGCCTGGTCATGGGTATTCCCGGAAAGTCCAACGCCTTTGCCATCTCCCGGCGGCTGGGACTGCCCGAATATATCATCGAAAAGGCGGCGGCCCGGCTGGATGCGGAGAATGTACGCTTTGAGGACGTGCTCACCCGCCTGGATCAGCAGCGCCAGGAGATGGAGAAGGAGCGCTCAGAGGCCAAGCGGCTGAAGCTGGAGATGGAGCAGTCCGCCCAGAAAGCCCGGGAGTACCGGGAGAAGCTGGAAGCGGAGCGGGCCAAGGTGGTGGAGAAAGCCCAGGCCGAGGCGCGCGCCATCATTGAGGAGGCTCGGGCGGCCAGTGACCTGGCCCTCAGCGAGCTGAAAGAAATGAAAAAGCGCCAGGATAAGCTGGACTGGCAGCAGGTGAACGACAGCCGGGCAGAGTCCCGCAGGCTCCTCAACGAGGCGGAGCGGAACATCGGCGGCCCTGCCAAAGAGGTGGAGCCCCCGCCGCCCACCCGACCCGCCGTGGCGGGAGACACGGTGGAGCTGGTAAAGATGGGCACCAAGGCCACCGTTTTGTCGGTGAACAAGGATGGCTCCCTCCAGCTCCAGGCGGGTATTTTGAAGATCTCCGCCAAACAGGATGAGGTCCGGGTGGTGGAAGGTGAGACAGAGAGCCAAAAAGCCACCCGGAAGATCATCGCCCGGGCGGAGCGTACCATCCGTACCGCTGCCGTTCCCAGTCAGGTGGACCTGCGGGGGATGATGACCGACGAGGCTATCGCCGTGCTGGAGCGGTTTTTGGATACCGCAATGATGGGCAAGCTGGAGACGGTGACCATCATCCACGGCAAGGGCACCGGCGCGGTGCGAAACGCCGTGCGGACTTACCTCAAGCGCAGCCGCTATATCAAGTCTTTCCGTCCCGGCCGCTACGGGGAAGGTGAGGACGGTGTGACGGTAGCGGAATTGAAGTGAAAAGGCTGCATAAAAACACTTGTCTTCTCTGCGTGGGTGTGGCAAACTTAGGCTGCAAAAAAATGATTTTGTCGGAAAAAGCCAGGAAACCCTGCTAAAACCATGAATTTATCCCGGGAATTTGAGGAAAATAACAAAAAGCTCCGATATTTCCTGCAAAATTTATCCAAAAGCCCAGTAATATTTGTGTAAATTAACATTGACGAAAGAGGGATAAATCTGGTATGCTAGAAACACATCTTAATGACGAGGGCGGAGGTACGCGATATGTATAGTCAGGAAGCAGTCGTGAACAATCAGGTCGGTCTGCACGCCAGACCCGCTACGTTCTTCATCCAGAAGGCCAATGAATTCAGAAGCTCCATCTGGGTTGAGAAGGAGGAACGCAGGGTCAACGCAAAGAGCCTGCTGGGCGTTCTGTCTCTGGGCATCGTAAAGGGAACTCCCATTAAGCTGATCGCCGATGGTCCCGATGAAGAGGAAGCCGTCGAAGCGCTGCAGAAGATGATCTCGTCTGATTTTTCCGAGTAATTCCCAAACCATGAAAAGGCGCCGCGTAGCGGCGCCTTTTTTGATATCTCAACTCAGGTATCCTTGCGGAAAGGGGCAGTAGATTTATGACCTTTGATGAACTGAAAGAAAAAGCCCACTCCTTGCCCCTGAAGCCAGGCGTCTATATCATGCAGGATGCCAAAAATACCGTCATCTATGTGGGCAAGGCCAAGGCGCTGAAAAACCGGGTGAGCCAGTACTTTCAGGACTCTGCCTCTCACACGGAGAAGACCCGGGCCATGGTCTCCCAGATCGACCACTTTGACGTGATCATTGCCGACAGCGAGTTTGAGGCCCTGGTACTGGAGTGCTCCCTCATTAAGCGCCACCAGCCCCGGTACAACATTCTCCTGAAAGATGACAAGGGCTATCCATATATCCGGTTATCCAATGAGGAATATCCCCGTTTTTCTCTGGTTTCCAAAGCGGCGGAGGACGGGGCGCGGTACTTCGGTCCCTATGCCAGCCGTCACAATACTCAGGGCATTATTGACGCGCTGCGTTCCGCCCTGCGTCTGCCCTCCTGCCATAAAAAGTTTCCACGGGACATTGGCAAGGAGCGTCCCTGCCTCAATTTCCACATGGGCAAATGTGATGGCTACTGCCGGGGGGACGAGCTGAAGGACCAGCACGATCAGGCCATCGCCCAGGCGGTGAGCCTGCTGGAGGGCCGGTTTAAAGAGGTGCAGGCCGACCTGACAGCGGAGATGGAGCAGGCGGCGGAGGAACTGCGCTTTGAAAAGGCCGCCCAGCTGCGGGACAGGCTGCGGGCCATTGAACTGCTGGGAGCCAGGCAAAAGGTAGTGGCTGGCTCCCTGGCCGACACGGACGTGGCGGGTTTTTTCCGGGGAGAGGCCAAAAGCTGCTTTGTGGTCCTCCACTTTTTGGAGGGAGAGTTGGCCGCCAAAGACTTCGATTTGCTGGAGACGCCCATGGAGGAGGATGAGTCATCGGTCCTCTCCTCCCTGGTACGGGAATATTATGTGGGCCGCACCCGGCTGCCCAAGCAGATTTTACTGCCCTGTGAGCTGGGGGACCAGGTGCCCCTCACCCGTCTGCTCAGTGAGCAGGTGGGCCGGAGGGTGGAGCTGCTTACCCCCCAGAGGGGGGCCAAGATGGACCTTATCAAGCTGGCCAACCAGAACGCCCAGGAAGAGGTCATCCGGGCCACCACCCGGGAGGAGCGGCAGAACAAGCTTCTGGAAGCGCTGGGAAAGATGCTGGCCCTGGAAGCGCCGCCCCGGCGCATGGAGTCCTATGACATCTCCAACCAGGGGGCCAGCGATATCGTGGCCTCCATGGTGGTCTATGTGGACGGACGGCCCCTGAAGCGGGATTACCGGCGCTTTAAGCTCAAGGATATGGACGGCCCCAACGACTACGCTTCCATGGAGCAGGTGCTCACCCGCCGCTTCCGCCGGTATCTGGACGGAGACGAAAAGTTTGCCGACAAGCCGGATCTGCTGCTCATTGACGGCGGCCTGGAGCACGTTCGGGTGGCCCGGCGGGTACTGGAGGCCATGAACCTGCACATCCCCGCTTTCGGCATGGTGAAGGATGACCGCCACCGCACCCGGGCTCTGATCCATCCCGACGGCCAAGAGATTGGCATCCAGGCCATCCCGGCGGTGTTCGCCCTCATCGGCCAGATCCAGGAGGAGACCCACCGCTTTGCCATCGAGTACCACCGCCAGCTTCAGACAGGTCATGTAAAGACCTCAGCCCTGGACAAGATTCCGGGAGTGGGAGAGAAGCGCCGCCAGCAGCTTTTAAAACGCTTCAAGAGCGTCAAGGCGGTGCGTGAGGCTTCTCTGGAGCAGCTGCGGGAGGCGGTGCCCCAGAATACCGCCCAGGCGGTTTATCAATACTTCCACGGGGAAAAGAACGGGAAACATGAAAAATCCGGTATGGAACAGCCGGATGAACAATAAAGCGAGGTAGGAAACTGTGAGAGTCATTTCAGGAACTGCCAGAGGCAGAAAGCTCAAAGAGCTCCAGGGCATGGACACCCGCCCCACCACCGACAAGGTGAAGGAGTCCATCTTCAACATCATCCAGTTTGAACTGGAGGGAAGAAAGGTGCTGGACCTGTTTGGCGGCACCGGACAGCTGGGGATCGAGGCCCTTTCCCGGGGGGCGGTGCACGCTACCTTTGTGGACCAGCGCCGGGAGGCCGCCGCCCTCATCCGGGAGAATGTGAAACTGGTGGGCTTTGAAGATCGCTCCCGCGTGGTACAGGGGGAGGCGCTGTCTTTCCTGAGCGCCTGCCGGGAGAAGTTTGACGTGATCTTTCTGGACCCGCCCTATCAGAGCGGGCTGTTGGAAAAATGTGTCAGTGAGATCAGTAAGTTTGACATTCTTGGGGAATATGGTATAATCGTTTGCGAAAGTCCGGCGGAATGGAGCCTTCCCACGCTGGAGCCCCCCTATGAGGCGGGGAGAGAGTACCGGTACGGTAAGATCAAGCTGACCATCTGCCGCCGGGCAGGGAGTGTAGAACGATGAATACCGCCATTTATCCGGGCAGCTTTGACCCGGTCACCTTAGGCCATTTGAATATCATCAAGCGGGCGGCCGCCTGCTTTGACAAGGTCATCGTGTGCGTGATGATCAACTCCAAGAAGACCGGAATGTTTACCCCGGAAGAGCGGGTGGAGATGCTTCGCCGGGCGACGGAGCGTTTTCCCAACGTGGAGGTGGATTTCTCCAACGAGCTGCTGGCTGCCTACGCAAAGCGCCGGGACGCTCATGTGGTGGTCAAGGGCCTGCGGGCCGTGTCGGACTATGAGCAGGAGGTTCAGATGGCGGTCATCAACCGGAAGCTGAACCCACAGCTGGAGACCATGTTTTTGGCTTCCAGTGATAAATATACCTACCTCAGCTCCACCATCGTCAAGGAGATGGCCCGATACGGGGCAGACCTGGCGGAATTTATTCCCCGGGAAATTGTAGACGATGTAAACCGGCGCATGAGGGAAATGGAAGGAAAGGAAGGATAACGCCATGGCAAGCGGTGTGGAAGAATTACTGGATATGCTGTTCGAGATGATCGATGAGGCGAAAAATGCCCCGCTGTCCAGTGATAAGTGTGTCATTGAGCGAGACAGAGCGCTGGATCTCATTGATGATGTGCGCAGTCAGTTCCCCATTGAACTCACGGAGGCCCGGAAGATGATGGCTCGCCGGGCGGAGCTGGAAAATGAGGCCAAGTACAAGGCGGAAGCGATCGTAAAAGCCGCTGAGGACCGGGCGCGCCAGCTGCTTTCAGAAGAAGCCATTACCCAGCAGGCCCGTCAGCGGGCCAACGAAATGATGCAGCAGGCTGAGGAGCGCAGCCGGGACCTAAAGCGTTCGGCCAATGAGTATTGTGAAGATGCCCTGCGCCGCACGGAAGAAGCGGTAGCTGAGGCCTACGACGAGATCAAAAAGTCTCGGGCCCGGTTCCGGGCTGCCGCGGGTGTGTCCGCCTCCTCTCAGGGGAGTGTGGGCGGTTCCCGGGCCATGTACGATGCCGCTGCGGATGAAGATTAAACGGGCAGCACCGCCAACACTTTGTTGGCGGTGCTGTTTTGCTTA
Source organism: uncultured Oscillospiraceae bacterium (assembly GCA_944383195.1). Lineage (GTDB taxonomy): Bacteria > Bacillota > Clostridia > Oscillospirales > Oscillospiraceae > Lawsonibacter. Next base: position 16,446 of record CALWOP010000006.1, on the reverse strand, counting down.
GAAGGGGAACCAGCCAGCCTCCCGGCTGTCCATCATATCCAAAGCGCCGTCCAGCATCTCCGCGGCCTGGGCCAAGGTGAGCTGGTCGGAGAGCTGGGCTGCCGCTGTGCTCTGGGGCGCGGTCACGCCGGAAGCAGACAAGTTAGCGGCTGCCTGAGCGGCCCAATGGCTCTCGCCCTGGGAGGAGAACACCTCCAGAGGCACATCCGTGATATCCAGCAGGTTATTGAGCATGACGCTGGCTTCGCCTCGGGTGATGGTCTGTTCCGCCCCGAAGATGGGGGCCCCTGTCTCGTCGCGGGTCCCGCTGATGGCTCCTGCTTTCAGCGCGGCGGACACGGAGCCCTTGGCCCAGGTGGGAATGGCGGCGTCATCGGAGAAGCCGGTGAGGGTAACGCTTTCCAGCTGCTCAAGCCCGGTCACCGACATGGCCATGGTCAAAAACTGCGCCCGGGTAACGGGCCGGTCCGGATCAAAAAAGTAGTTGCCGTCCACATATCGTCCCACGTAGATCTCCTCTTCCGCCAGGCGGATGGCCGCTTTCTGGGCGGCATTTCCATCCATGTCGGCGTAGGTCACCTTGGTGTCCGGCTTGTCAATGCGCAGCTTGACGGTGGCCTCGGGAGAAGTGTTGCCCGCGGAGTCGATGGCCACATAGGTGAAGCGGTCACTGCCGGTTTTATTTTCGTAAGGGGTGTAAACAAATTGACTGGAGCCGTCCTCAGCCAGTGTGACAGCGCCCCGGGCAGGGGTGGAGGTGAGCTGGAAGGTGAGGGTATCGCCCTCTCCGTCTACCGCATCAAAATAGCCGGTGATGGCCACATTTTTATAGGTGGCCAGCTCCATATTTCGGGCTACAGGGGGCTGATTTTCCTCCGCAAGCAGGTACAAGGTGACTGTGACCTGCCCTCCCTGCTGGCCGGAGGCAAATGTGGGCGTAAAACAAAAGCTGGTGGTAGTGAGGGTGGGCTCCTGGGCGCTTTGGAAGCGCAGCCCATTCAGCGCGGAGACGTCAACAGAGCAGCCAGCTTCCAAAGGCTCACTGCCCATACACAACACGCCGGCGCTGGCATCAGGAAGGGTGTCAAGGGTGATACGGACCAGAGGGTCTGCACAGCTCTCATCCACCCCAAATTCCTCAGTGGTAAAGGAAATTACAGAACCGATCATACCATTTTTGGAAAAGTCCTGCGGGGTGGATGCCTCTTTCTTGCTGTTCCAGAAAAAGGCGGAGGCAGGCAGCGTGAGGGAGAGTGTCACCGCCAGGACGAGGAAAGGGAGTACGGCCCGGCGGAGAGAGCGGGACGGTTTCATAGAAATACCTCCTTTTACAAATGAGTGTATCTCTAGTGTTTTCTGCCCAAAGAAAAATATGCGGAAAAATAAAAAAGCCGCTGTGATGACGAAATCTTGTCAACGATCGGTTTGCCGCAGGTGTCCGGGGGAGGGGGAGTTTCCTGCCCCAACTGTTTTTTATTTGACAAACTATAAGTCACATTTTATAATGAACGATGTTCATGTTGAGGTGATGGAATGAATACTGTTGTGACATCAAAAGAGGAGATTTTAAGAACCAGCCGGGAGCTGATCCAGCGGCAGGGCTGGTCGGCAGTGAACATCCGCTCTGTGGCGGCGGCCTGCGGGGTATCTGTGGGGTCAATCTATAACTATTTTGATTCCAAAGCGGCGCTGGTGGGGGCCACGGTGGAAAGCGTCTGGTGTGAGATTTTTCGCCGCCCGGAAGATAGAACTGTGTTTCAGGACACGCAGGCCTGTATTACCTGGATGTATGGGCGGATGGAATATGGCTGCAAGGTCTATCCTGGCTTCTTCAACCTCCACTCGCTGGCATTTATGCGGGGGGACAAGTCGGATGGGAAGCGGCGGATGCAGCAGACCTGGCAGCATATTTTGGAGGGACTGTGCTCCGTCTTGAAGCAGGATAGCAAGGTTCGCCCGGATGCCTTTACCGAGCAGTTTACAGCGGAGCAATTTGCGGGCGTTCTGTTTTCCCTGATGCTGTCTGCGCTGCTGCGCCAGGACTATGACCCAAGCGCTGTGCTGGAAATCATCCGCCGGACGCTTTATTAAAATTCCCACCGAGCCGTGGGAATTTTTAATCCTGGAAACTGAACAGTGTTCAATCAAAGGAGGCAGACTGTGAAAGTAAAACGAAATACCCTGCTGCTCCTGGCTTGTCTGGTGTGGAGCGTGGCGGGCTTTAACATTCTTCGCATAGGATTGATGGCATATCCGTCTTATCGGTCTGTGCTGAATATCCTGTTGTCCACCTTGGTTTTTGTTGTGTTCCAGAGATTTATCTTTGGAAAGCTGGTGAAGAAGCATACCACCAGAATCCATTCCTATGGGGAAGAAAGGCACTTTTTCCTTAAATTTTTTGATGGAAAAGCTTTCGCTATCATGGCGGTCATGATGTCCGGTGGGATCGGTCTGCGCTTGAGCGGATTGGCGCCGGAGCGGTTTATCGCTGTTTTTTATACAGGTCTGGGCGCTTCCCTTTTGCTGGCTGGATTATTATTTGGCCGCAACTTTGGTACAGCGGTATTAGCGGCCGCCACAGTTCAAAATGAGATGGAACGTAAAGGAGAATAAATGATGCAAGCAATCGTAGAAACCCTGTTTGACGCAGCCTATTTGATTTCCGTCATTACCATCGGCATCCTGATGATTCGGGGAAGCAAAGGAGAACGCCAGTTTAAGCTGTTTGGCTGGATGGCTGTAGTGCTGGGAGCGGGGGATTCCTTTCATCTGGTTCCCCGGGCCTTGGCATTGTGTACCACCGGGCTGGAGAATTACACGGTTCCCCTGGGACTGGGCAAATGGATCACCTCTGTCACCATGACCATTTTCTATGTGCTGCTCTACTATGTGTGGCGGCAGCGGTATCAGATCAAAGGGCAGAGCGGTCTGACTGCCGCCGTGTACGTCCTGGCCGGACTTCGCATCATCCTGTGCATGATGCCCCAGAACCAGTGGCTCAGCGCTGAATCGCCTCTCTCCTGGGGGATCTACCGCAACATTCCCTTTGCCCTGCTGGGGCTGCTGGTGATCGTGCTGTTCTACCGCAGCGCAAAGGCGCGGAGGGATCGGGCGTTCCGATGGATGTGGCTGACCATTGTACTGAGCTTTGGCTTCTACATCCCAGTGGTGCTGTGGGCAGACGCTGTCCCCATGATCGGGATGCTGATGATTCCCAAGACTTGTGCTTATGTGTGGACGGTTCTCATTGGGTACTTCGCCATGAAAAAGGAATGCGACTAAAGGAGGAAAAAACATGAAACGATATATGAATCTGGCTGTGCTGTACGCTGTGCTTGCCATGGTTGGCGGCGTGTTTTATCGGGAGTTTACCAAGTTCAATGGCTTTACCGCCAAAACCACCCTGGGAGTAGTACATACTCATTACTTCCTGCTTGGTATGGTGTTTTTTCTACTGCTGCTGTTGCTGGAAAAGAGCTTTTCTTTCACCGGAGCAAAGACCGGGCGGATTCTGGTCGCCTATCAGGTTGGCCTCAATCTGACTGCGGTGATGTTTGTGGTACGTGGCGTGACCCAGGTGCTGGAAACGACACTTTCCTCCGGCATGAGCGCGGCAATTTCCGGTGTCGCCGGGATCGGTCATATCCTGCTGGGTGTCAGCCTGGTACTGTTGCTGTTGCAGGTCAAGCGCGGCGTATTGAAAGCATAAGGCTATTTGAGGCTTCTTAAAGAGTCGGGCTGATATACGGGATTGATTTTAGAGAGAAGCATATGTTGACATCGCTCAGGCTAGCATGACACTGGAACAAAGCGATTTGCAAATACGCTTTTCACACACTAAAATGGATCGGCACCCATCTCCAGCGGAACAAGCGGAGATGGGTGCCTGATTCGTGATAGGCCTGTCTGACTGCAAGAACTCTCATAGCATGGCTGACTATGGGGCTGTCATCAGCGGGCAAAAGGATTTTCCATAAAACGGGATTGAAGAAACTTCCTAAAACAATTATAATCAAATAAGATGTAAGCGCCGGAACGCTGACTGAAATACCGTTAAATGTTAAAGAGGCCGGAAAAGAAGAGAATGTGCTGTGTGTAAATTATTGGGACGATGCTCGATTGCCGTTAGGAAAGAAACAATAAAATTACCGCCTGAGTTTCATTCCTAGGTGAATGAGAGACTCCTTTGCGGCCATTTTATGCCTTGTAACGATCGGTCTTACTGAGACTGTGTACAGGGCATTTTCTGCCTTTGGTCGGCTGAAAAAGAACGCTGTGATTGTTGTGAGGGGGATACCATGGAATCAAAGGAAACTTCCAAAAAGCGATTTTATCTCAAATGGCCCTGGGACTTAGTACTCTACATACTTTTGGCGGTGGTGCTGCGTATTTTTTCCATCCCGGTGATTCTTCTCATCATGTGGTGGAACAAAAAGCAGCAGCCGGACGGCCCGGAGGAGGGGTACTGCCTCCAGCGGACCCGTGGGCGGCTCACCGGGCTGATCTGGGCGGCCATCTTCCTGATGGGGGGCGGACTGGCCATTTGGTTCTTTGCGGTGGCCCAGACCATGCCCTATGAGGTGGAGAAACTAAAAGAGGAACTGAGTTTCGGCTACTACCTGATTCCCATAGCGGGAGCGGCGGCTGTGCTGGTGGGCCTTTTCCTGGCCTACCGGAGCCTGCGGGATGCCCTGGTTCCGGAAAAAAGCACCTTGGCACAGTCTATCCGCAGTCAGCTTCCCTATCCGGACGAGACGCCTCCGGTGAAGGAGCTGTTTGCCATAGTAGACCAGGACTTAAGGCGAAACGGCCAGTGGTGCGGCAAAATGGGCATCGGCAAGAAATGGGTATTGGGGGACGTAGTCTCCTATATCCCACGCATCCGGGGTGTGTTCAGCCGGGAGGAACAGCATACCCGCCACGCCGGCAATCGCACCCAGGTCACCTACATCTACGAGGTCTGGATCGTGGATGACCGGCGGGAGCAGCAGATCACCTCCCTTCGGAGCAAAAAGGAGCTGGAGCAGGCTATGGACTGTCTGCGCCAGCGGGCTCCCGCCGCCCTGTTTGGCTTCTACGACTCCAAGGAATACAAGGAGTTGGTTTACGCCGAAGAGGAGGAAGAGCAGCTTGCGCAGGAGCGTGCCTACCGGCAGCGGAAAGCCCGGTTTGAAGAGCAGGACCGTCAGGAGCAGGAGCGGCTGGCGCAGAACCAGGTGCTCACTCTGCCGGACGGTTCCGTGACCTCACGCATTACCTGGGATACCATCCATCAGATCCTGCGGCAGCCCGATCAAATAGGAAAGACCGTGCCTTTCCAGCTGGTGCCGGGTGTTCCCATTCAGGGGCAGGGACATACCTTCAGCCGTCTGGTATGCCTGGCCGGCGGTGCGGTACAGCCCACGCGCATCCTAATGGAGGAGTACTCCGGCACGCCTGACGTGCCCGGGCAGTACGCCTGGACCCGTGATGTTACCACCGGCGAGGCGGAACAGGTGCTGAGAGCTTGGCTGCGTGGAAAGATCCCTGAGCTTGGAAATTGGACGCCTATGGAGCGGGCTGGCCGCACCTGGCAGGAGACTGCCAAACGCAGCTAGAGAACGAGAAAGATAAGGAGGATATACAGATGGGACGATTTTTCAGCGATCCGGTGGAACAGGCTTTAAAGTACGTCTATTATGATCTGCGTGCCAGACGGGGGGAAGAGGGCTTCCGACTGCTCCAGCAGGCGGTGGAGGACGGAGATGCCGATGCCTGCTGTATTCTGGCCCGCTGTCTGTACGGGCCGGAATACACCTGGCCGGGCCACAATTTTCCCAGTGATGAGCAGGCAGGGGACGAGCTGATGCGCCGCTCCGTGCTGGGAGGCAGCGCTATTGGAACGATCATCTCCCTGCGCTGTGGGGTGATGGATGACCAGCTGGAAGCCTCCATGCCCCTGGAAAGCTTGCAAGCGGCCTTTGATATCGTGCTGGACAAGGCCGAACACGGGGAGCCTTTCTGCCAGATGGCCATTGGCAATGTCTACTACTGGGGCGACTTTCTGCGCATAGAGAAGAAAGACCGCCAGAGCTTCGACAGTGATGACGCCTTTTTGAGCTATGTCCGGGAGAGTATTTCCAAGTGTGAGGACTGGCTGTGGAAGGCCTTGCGAAACGGGATCACCACCGGCGGCGTCAACCTGGCCAATTTTTACCGGGAGGGAGAAAGAGGCATCATTGCTCCACAGCCGGAAAGAGAGGAAGAGGTGTACCGCTACGGAGCGGAGAAAGGTTATCCGGACTACCTCTTCTATTATGCCAATGAACTCTACGGTCAGGGAAAAAAGGAGGAGGCGTTTGACCTCTACCGTAGGGCGGCAGAGCTGGGGGAGCCTCGGGCGCTGTTCTGGGCGGGTTACTCCTACGAACTGGGTGAGGGAGTGCCCAAAGATGCGGCCCGGGCCGCCCGATATTATCAGCAGGCGCTGGAGGCGCCCGCCGGAGGGAAAGTAAATCCCGCCAACCGGCTGGGGATGTTCTACTATGATGGTGAAGGCGTGGAACGGGACTATGCCAAGGCATTTCAACTGCTCAAGTGGGCAGAGGACAACGGCGGTTCGCCCATGCTTTATTACCTGGGGGCCTGCTACGCCAACGGCCAGGGCACCCAGCAGAACTACGCTGCGGCCCTTAAGTATCTGGAGAAAATCAACTGGAACTGCTCGCCCGGATTCTATCTGCTGGGCAAAATGTACTGCAACGGCTTGGGAGTGCCCACGGACATCGCAAAGGGCGTGGAATATCTCCAAAAAGCCGGGGATCATGCGCAGGCCAAGGAAGAGCTGAAGAACTACAAAAAGACCTTATTCGGCAAGTGGGTGCGGCGGTAAAGTACTAAGCGCCCTGGGGGAAGAAATGAACCGAATCCTGAAAACTTCGCGCTATTGCGGTTGGGAAATGAGTCTCAAGCCCAGTGCGGTTGATGAGTTTGGGGGACGAACAGAACTGCTCCCGGAACAAACATGGAGGGAAGCCCTGTGACGTTACAGCAGCTAAAATATGTGATTTCTATTGCGGACAGCGGTTCGCTCAACGGGGCATCGAAGAATCTCTATATTTCTCAGCCCAGTCTGTCCGGTTCTGTTAAAGAACTGGAGGAAGAAATCGGATTTGAACTGTTCCACCGCTCAAACCGGGGCGTCACGGTCACGGCACGGGGGGAGGAATTTCTCAACTATGCCAGGCAGGTCTATGCCCAGTATGACCTTCTGGAATCCCGCTTCGTCTCCGGAAAATCCAAAAAGAAGTTTTCCGTCTCCGCCCAGCACTACACCTTTGCGGTAAACGCCTTTTCCGCCCTGATCAGAAAGGTGGGCATGGAGGAATATGAATTTTCCATGCTGGAAACCAAAACCTATGAGTGTATTGAAAATGTCAGAGACTACAAAAGTGAGCTGGCCATTATCTATCTGGATGACTTCAACAGGAAATATATCACCAAATGCCTGGAGGAGAACAACCTGGAGTTTCATCCCCTGAAGGACTGCTCCACCTGCGTGTATCTCTGGCAGGGGCATCCTCTGGCCGAACGCCGGGAGCTGACCATGGAAGATTTGGAGGCGTACCCCTGTATTGCCTTTGAGGTCGGAAAGCAAAATTCTCTGTTTCTCTCGGAAGAGGTCATGAGCACCTACCAGTACCGCCAGCTCATCCGGGTCTGTGACCGGGCCACGGCTCTGAATTTTATGAAGGGGATCAATGGCTATACCCTCTGCTCAGGAATTATCTGCCAGGAGCTGAACGGCGGAGAGTATATGGCTGTCCCCCTGGCTGAGGGAGACATTATGACCATTGGCTATATCCAACGGAGGGGCAGTGAACTGACCCATCTGGGAGAGCTATATTTACAGGAGATCCGAATGGAGTTGGCGGATAATTAAAGTCTAGTTATAGGCTGTTCCTATAACTGGCATTCGTCTATGAGTATTAACACTTTTTTTCTGACTGTGGTATGCTTATAGCACTTCAGCAGTGGCCCTCGGGCCGGAAAGGAGCGCGTCATGCGAACTATCATTACGATCACTACCAGCACCATGATGATGTGCCGTGGTTCCATGTGCCGTGGAACAACGGTTGGTTTTGCTGCGCGTTTCCGAATGTAGACGTAGGGAGTTTTGCTGCGTTGACAGGTGCGCGTGAGCGTACCTGTCATTTTTTATGTCAGAAAAGAGGGGACGAAATGATTCGATTTGAGCATATTTCAAAGCGCTTCACCGATGGGGCGCGAACAGTGGAGGCGGTGAAAGACGTCAGCCTGGAAATCGAAAAAGGCTCCATCGCCGGGATCATCGGATTTTCCGGTGCGGGCAAATCCACCCTGGCCCGGTGTATCAACCTTCTGGAGCGGCCCACAGAGGGAAAGGTCATTGTGGGGGGGACAGAGCTGACCGCCCTGAGCGAAAAGCAGCTGAGGGAGCAGCGGAAAAAGATTGGCATGATCTTTCAGCAGTTCAACCTGTTTGCTTCCCGGACGGTATACGGCAACATTGCCTATCCCCTGGAGCACGGGGGAATGGCAAAGGCGGAAATTCGTCAAAGAGTTAATGAGCTGCTGGATCTGGTGGGCCTGAAAGACAAGGAGAACGCCTACCCGGCCCAGCTCTCCGGCGGGCAGAAACAGCGGGTAGCCATTGCCCGTGCTCTGGCCAACCGTCCGGAAGTGCTGCTCAGCGATGAATCTACCAGCGCGCTGGACCCCCAGACCACAAAATCCATCCTCCATCTGCTGAAGGAGCTGAATCAAAAGCTGGGCATCACGATCGTGGTCATTACCCATGAGATGCAGGTGGTGAAGGAGATCTGTGACAAGGTCTATGTGATGGACGGAGGACGTGTCGTGGAGAGCGGAGATGTATTTCAGGTGTTTTCCAGCCCCCGAGAGACCATCACCCGGAACTTTGTCATGAGCACCTCTAACCTCTCTCAGATCGACGAGCTGCTTGGCGACCCGGCAAAGCCCATCCATCTTGGCCCGGACGACTATCTCGTACGGCTGCGATATCTGGAGCGGAGTACTTCTGAGGCGCTGATTTCCCATATCTCCCGCCAGTACGAACTTGATGTGAATATCCTGCTGGCCAGCATCGAGCTGATTGAAGGCAATCCCCTGGGTGGGCTGGTGGCCGTGATAACCGGCCCACATGAGCGGGTACGGGGCGCAATGGAGTACTTATCCCGGCGCAATGTGTTGGCGGAGGTGATTTCTCATGGCTGAAGTGTTCTATTCCTGGATTCCAAATGTGATCGAGCGCAGTGACCAGCTGCTTGAGGCGCTGGTACAGACCTTGCAGATGGTGAGCATATCAGGACTTATTTCCCTGCTTCTGGGCATTCCTTTCGGCGTGTTTTTGTTTACCACAAAAAACGGAGGTATTTTGCAAAATCGTCCGGTCCACTTTGTGATGAGCAAATTCTGCGATATTTTCCGTTCGATTCCCTTTATTTTGCTGGCGATTTTAATGTTGGGGCTGAGCCGCCTCATCATGGGTACCGGCATCGGCGTCAAGGGCGCGATCATCCCCCTGGTATTTGGTACGGTCCCGTACCTGGGGCGGCAGACGGAAAACGCCCTGGCCGAGGTTCCGGCGGGGATGATCGAGGCAGCCCAATCCATGGGAGCCTCTCCCTGGGAAATCATCTGGCGGGTCTATCTGCGGGAGGCCATTCCGGGTATTACCCGAGGCGTGACCATTACCATCATTTCCCTTATCAATTTTACCGCCGTAGCCGGGACCATCGGCGCGGGAGGACTGGGCAACTTCGCCATTATGTATGGACATGGCAAAACCCTGCCTGACATTACCGTTGCCGTCATTGTCATCATCATCGTTCTGGTCAGCGCGGTACAGGCCGCAGGCAGCTGGATCGTGAAGAAAACCACTCATTAAAAAATTAAAATTGGAGGAATTTATGATGAAGAAGAATAAGATTTTGGCCTTGTCTGTGGCCCTGGTACTGTCCCTGAGCGCGTGCGGTACTTCTGCGCCCAACTCGTCCTCCTCCGGCAGCGCCGGAGCTGGGGAGATTACCGAGGTGACCGTAGGTGTGGTTGGCTCCAATAATGAACAGTGGGACACCGTGAATGAAATCCTGGCCAAGGATAATATCCAGGTCAAGCTGGTGGAATTTTCTGAGTATAAGCTGCCCAACGCCGCCCTGGACAGCGGGGAGATCGACCTGAATGCTTTCCAGCACAAGGCTTATCTGGAAAAGGAGATTGCCGATCTTGGATATGACATTTCTGTCCTGGGCGACACAATCCTGGCGCCGTTGTCCCTGTATTCCAACTACATTACCGACATTCAGCAGCTGAAAGAGGGGGATAAAATTGCCGTCCCCAGCGATCCCACCAACGAGGGACGCTGCTTTAAGATTCTGGAGTCCGCCGGCGTGCTGGAAGTGGACCCCGCCGCGGGCTATGTTCCCGAAATCAAGGACATTACCTCCAATCCCCTAAATCTGGAATTTGTAGAGGTGGAGGCTGCCAATACCGCGAGCCTTCTGCCTGATGTGGCGGCTGCCTTTGTCAACGGAGCCCACGCCGTGGATAACGGCCTGAAGCTGGAGGACGCGGTCTACACCGAGCAAGTGGAGGCCGGCAGCGATAATCCTTACATCAACATCATCGCCTGCAGCACCGAGGATCTGGATAACGAGGTATATCAGAAGGTGCTTGCGGCCTATCAGTCTGAGGAAGACGCCCAGGCCATCCTGGACATCTATCAGGGGGCTTATATCCCCGCCTGGAATTGAGGTGCCCCATGGGAATTCATCCGTATGTAGCACAGGACCGGGCGTACATGGTCTCACTGAGAGAGTATTTTCATCAAAATCCCGAACTGAGTATGCAGGAGTACCATACCGCCCAGCGTATTGAGGACGAATTGAAGGCGCTTGGAATCCCAACGCAGAGGGTAGGGGAAACCGGAGTGCTGGGTGTTCTGCATGGCAAACGGGGGAGCGGGAAAAAAATCGTCCTGCGGGCGGATATCGATGCTCTGCCCATCCAGGACAGCAAAACGGTGCCCTACGCCTCCTGTAACCCTGGAGTCATGCACGCCTGCGGCCACGATGCCCACGCCGCCGCGCTGCTCGGCGCGGCACGGGCGCTGAAGCGGCTGGAAGATAACTTTGTCGGTGAAGTGGATTTCGTATTCCAGCCCGGGGAGGAGTATGGCAAAGGGGCGGTCATTTTCCTAAAGAGTGGGCTGCTGAAAGGAGCCCAGAGAAGCTTCGGTGTGCACGTTCAGTCTGATCTCCCGGTTGGGCAGGTGGCAATGAGCAGCGGGCCGGAGAATGCCTCGGTGGATCATTTTACCATCCGGGTACAGGGAAAACGGGCCCACGTCTCCACCCCAGAGCTGGGGGCGGATGCCCTGTATACTGCCGCCCAGATCGTTGTGACCCTCCAGGCCATCACCACCAGATTGATTGCGCCCACGGACCCGGCCCTCATCGGAGTGGGTGTACTGCGGGCCGGGGAGGGGTACAATATCATTGCCCAGGATGCCGTTATTGAGGGGACGGTCCGGTGCTTTTCCCCGGAGACCAGAGCTCTGGTCAGCCAAAAAATTCGGGAAGTTGCAGCCAATACGGCAGCTATATTGGGGGCCACTGCCCAGGTGGAAATAGAGTCCTTTACCTGTGCGCTGATTAACGACCCTGTGGTCTACGCCGAGACGGTTCCTGTGGTGGAACGGGTGGTAGGAAAGGGAAATCTGCGGACGAAAGAGCTTTCCCTGGGGGGAGACGATATGGCGGAAATCATTGCCCAAATTCCAGGGGTATACGCCTTTGTAGGCAGCGGAAGTCCTGACGTGCCCGGCTCCCAGGCGGCACATCATACCTCCGAGTTTGATGTTCACGAGGAATGCATTCCCATTGCGGCCTCCCTCTATACAGAATTTGCCTTGGCCCAGCTGGCTGGCGCGGCAGACTGATTGTTAATAAATATAGCATTTTAGATCAGTTTCTTTATTAGTTAAGGGAAACGAAAAAGCCGAAGGTCACATATTGTCTATGTGACCTTCGGCTTTTTTGATGGAATGTTCCATTCAGGAACGAGTCTATTTCATCGTTCGGGTATCTGCAAACATGGTGCGAGCCCGGGTCATATTCTCCCGAATCTTTACCCCAAAGGGACAGTTTGGCTCGCACCTGCCACACATCAGGCAGTCGTCTGCCGTAGCGGAGAGGGACCAATAGTGCTGTGCCACCGTCTCCGGTACGGAGTCCTGCTGGGCAGCCAGATCAAGAAACTTGGTCACGGCGGCGATGTCGATGTGGGCCGGACAGGGCTGGCAGTGGTTGCAGTACATACACCGGCCGGTCATGTGGATGGCATTTCCCGCGCTGAAGATATGGGCATAGCTCCGCTCTGGTATGGGGGTGTCATAATATTTGGCTGCCTCCAGCACCTCATCTACGGTATGACAGCCCACAATGACCACCTTGACACCGTTGCGGTCCAGGCAGTATTGGATGCACTGGGGAACCGTCATAGCCACGCCAAAAGGGGAAGTTTCCGCGTTCAGCAGAGTACCAGCGCCCAGGGGCTTCATGACCGTAATGGCCACGCCTGCCGCCTCACAGGCGGAGTATAGCGTTTGTCGTGCCTCATCCACCACAAGGCCGCTTTTCTCCATGCCCTTGAACTCCATCAGGTCGTAGATGTCCGTCTCAGCACTCTCCATATCATAGGCGGGGTTGATACTGAACATCAGCACATCCACGACTCCGCTCTCCACGGCTTTCAGAGCAATATGGGGGTTGTGGGAGCTCATGCCGATGTGGCGGATCACGCCGTTTTGTTTCAATTCTTTGGAATAGGCCAGAACGGGCCCCTCGAAGACGGTGCGGAAGTCCTCCTCGCTGTCTACATAGTGGATCATCCCTATGTCAATGTAGTCGGTGTGCAGACGCTCCAGCAGGTCATCGAAGGAGCGTTTTGTTTTCTCAATATCCCGGGTGCGGGTATATTGCCCGTCCTCAAATACGGTACACAGATGGCCCTGAATGATAAATTGTTCCCGGCACCCCTCCAGAGCGGCCCCCAAATTGCTGCGGGTGGGGGCCTGGGGCATGAAAATATCAATGTAGTTGATGCCTTTTTCCTGTGCCGCATCTACAATGGCGCAGCTCTCCTGAGCCGTCAGACCGTTGAACCACTCGCCGCCCAGACCAATTTCGCTGACCCGCAGTCCGGTGCGGCCCAATGTCCTATATTCCATGCTGTCCTCCTGTCAGGTTGTTGCCTTGCAAAACCATAAAAATAAGATATACTTACATTATATCGGTTTGATTTTATTGGAGCAAGTACGCACAATTTTCTTAGATAGTGAAAAATTTTTCACAATAGGAGAGAGCGATGGAAAAGATACAAGTGACCTGTGAAATGGAAATTACCTTAAAAATGATCGGAGGGAAATGTAAGCCGCTGATCCTGGAGTGCCTGATCGAAAAGGGAACGCAGCGGTTCAGCGAGCTGCTGCGCGGCATTACCCAGGTTTCCCAACGGACCCTGACCAATCAGCTGCGGGAGCTGGAACATGACGGCCTGATCGTGCGCACGGTGTACGCGGAGGTGCCTCCGCGGGTGGAGTATTCCATCACCCCGAAAGGACGCTCTTTGGAGCCGATTTTGGATTTGATGTGCGAATGGGGCGAAAAGAATATGGATGAGCGGTTTGAGCTTACCAACCCTCAGTGTACACAGTGAGGTGCGACATGGAAGAACAGATTCGTTGCAGTTGGGCCAACCCCAACAACCCCCTTTACATTCACTACCACGATTCAGAGTGGGGCGTCCCGGTTCATGATGACCGCAAGCTTCTTGAAATGCTGATTTTGGAGAGCTTTCAAGCTGGTCTTTCCTGGGAGTGTATTCTGAATAAACGGGAGGCGTTTCGTCAGGCCTTTGATGACTTTGACCTGGATAAGATCTGCGGATATGAAGAAGAGAAGCTGGCGGCGCTGGGGCGGGATTCCGGTATCGTCCGGAACAGGCTGAAAATTAAGGCCGCCGTGAACAACGCCCAGATCTTCCGGGCTATCCAACAGGAGTGGGGGAGCTTTGATCGCTACCTTTGGCACTGGACAAATGGAATTACCATCTATGAGACAGGCAAAGTCAGCTCGGACCTGTCGGACGCAGTTTCCAAGGATTTAAAGCGCCGGGGCATGAAGTTTGTGGGGACAGTCATCACCTATTCCTATTTGCAGGCAGTGGGTGTGATCAACTCCCATGAGAAAAATTGCTTTTGTAGACGGCGCAATTTATGAGGACTTCGTCTGTACGCGTTGAATGGCGAAGAATACGCGCTTAAAACCAACGCCCGGCAGTACTACAATAAGATGTGAGAAGAATACGGTATCTTCCTGTCAGAACGAATTCATGCTATAATCAAGAATCTCAGAAGAAAGGAGTGTGTTTTTATGATGAACACAAAGAAAATGGAGATTGTAAGAATGGAAGGAGGTGTGACCAAGTAATCGGTACAGACCTCCTTCCGTCTGGATATGAAAAGACGATCAAAATGGAGGTTATGACATTGCATCAACTGAAAAGGTATGGCGTTTCCGAACGCTTTTGGCAGAAGCCACTTTATATCCGGAAGAGACACTGGCCAGAGTGACCGCCCAATACAGGGGAAAGTATAAGATCGTGACCGAGCAGGCGGAACTGCTGGCGGAGGTATCCGGCAAACTTCGGTATGAGACAGAGGAACTGGCCCAATACCCCACCGTTGGAGACTATGTCATGGTGACGGTGGAGGGGGAGCTGGCAGTCATCCATCGGGTGCTGAGCAGAAAGAGCCTCTTTGTCCGGAGAGCGGTTGGCGTGTCTGGTCAGGCTCAGCCTGTGGCATCCAATGTGGATGTGGTTTTTTGTGTATGTCTCTGAATCAGAATTTCAGCCTGAACCGCATGGAGCGGTATCTGTCCATTGCGTGGGACAGTGGGGCGAGGCCGGTCATCGTATTGACCAAGGCGGATTTGTGTGAGGACCTTGCACAGGCGGTTTCTCAGGTAGAGGCCATCTCCTGTTTTTCGGATATTCTAACGCTGTCCATGTTTGATGAGGTTATCTGTGACAAATTTGCGCCCTATTTTGCCAAGGGACAGACCTGCGCGTTTATCGGCTCCTCCGGTGTGGGAAAATCCACCTTCATTAACTGCCTGCTGGGCGCACAAGTCATTTCTACTCAGGAGATCGGCAAAGGCGACAAAGGTCGGCACACCACCACCGGGCGGGAAATGTTCCCCTGCCCGTTAGGCGGCGTGGTGATCGACACACCTGGTATGCGGGAGATGGGGGCTGAGAGCGCGGACCTCTCCCAGCCCTTTGGGGAGATCGGGGACTTGGCCCGACGTTGCAGGTTCCGGGACTGCACCCATACCAATGAACCGGGGTGTGCTGTCCTGGCAGCGGTGGAACAGGGACGGTTGGATCAGAGACGGCTGGAGAGCTATCGCAAACTGGAGCATGAGAGCAGTTACGACGGACTCAGCAGCAAGGAAGTTGAGGTTAAAAAGGCGGAGCGTATGTTCAAGGAAGTGGGCGGCATAAAGCAGGCCCGGAGGTTTGCCAAGGAACACTATCAGCGCAAGCAGGGCAAATTCCCCGGTGGAGGGATGTAAGGAGGAAAAACGTATGAAGCAAGAGAATATTATCATCCGCCGGGAAACGCCGACAGACTACGCTGCCGTAGAACATCTGACCCGGGAGGCCTTTTAGAATGTGTACCGCCCTGGCTGCCTGGAGCACTATGTGGTCCATGTGCTGCGTGAGGATCCGGACTTTGTACCAGAGCTGGACCTGGTCATGGAACGGGACGGGGAGCTCATCGGTCATGTGCTGTATATGCGCTCCAAGATCGTGGCCGACGACGGTCGGGAGATCCCCATGATGACCTTCGGCCCCATAAGCATCCGTCCCGACCTGCAGCGGCAGGACCTGGGCAAGTACCTGCTGGACTACTCCATGGAGTTGGCCAGAGACCTGGGGGCCGGGGCTCTGTGCATCGAGGGCAACATTGATTTCTACGGGAAGTCCGGCTTTGTGGTGGCTGGAACCCAAGGCGTCCGCTACCACGGGGAACCGGAACAGGAAATTGTCCCCTATGTCCTGCTGAAAGAACTCCAGCCCGGTTTTCTGGACGGTATTACTGGCGTCTACCACACGCCAAAGGGCTACTATGTGGACGAGGATGCGGCGGAGGAATTTGACCGCAGCTTCCCACCCAAGGAAAAATTGAAGCTGCCGGGACAGCTGTTTTGAGGGAAGAAGCCCCTCAAATTCTGTGCCGCTGTAAACAAAAAAGACAGGCACTCCCGGAAGGGGGTGCCCGTCAAGTGGTCAAATGAGAAATCGCCGCAGTTTTCACTGCGGCGATTTCCAGTTCTG
>CALWOP010000005.1 GCA_944383195.1 uncultured Oscillospiraceae bacterium | reverse complement strand
AGCTCTCCCCCTGTTCCCCCATGGGGGCGGCGCTGTCGGGCAGGTCGGCCAGGATGCCAAAGCGCAGCTCCGGCCCCCCGTCCCGGTTGGCCAGGCGGTAGCCCTCCAGGCGGGCAGCCAGTTCTTCCCCGCTCTCCACGCTGGTGAGCAGAGACACCACCACACACAGGGTACGCCCCTCTTCCGGAATCCCATCCTCCAGCTCCAGCCGGGGCACGGGCCGAGGGGGGACAAAATGGGACAGCAAAAAGTCCAGCAGGTTTTTTACAAGGTCAGACAGGGGCAGCGCCAGCAGCAGGGCTGCAAGGGGAGTTCCAGCCAGCCGCCACAGCACAACGGCCCCCGCCAAAGTCAAGGCGATCACGCCTCCGGCATACCACACGCCCGAAGGAAGCCGTGTCTCCCTACCCAGAGGCTGCCGGTAAAGATACCAGCCGATGTGGCCTTTTACCCCCTCTCCCCGCTGGGCCAGCTCCAAAGCCCGCCGGGCGGCTGCTCCCTCCTCCAGCCCATACCGCCGGGCCAGGACGCACAGCCGCTGGCGGTAGCGCCGGCGGCTGTCCTGATCCATGCGGGGATAGCAGCCCGAGGGGTCCTGCGCTAAAATCCGCTCCACCTGGCTGGCCTGCTCCAGAAGGGTCCCCCAGTTTCCCGCGGACAGCGCCCGCAGAGCCGTGAAAATCTGGGCCATCTCTCCCTCTTCCACCTGCCCCGCCTCCAGATCTTCTTCACAGGCGCACAGCTTCCCCAGCCGCTCCAGCAGCGCTCCGGCCAGGGCGGACACCAGCAGGGACAGTTCCTTTTCGCTCAAAGGGCAGGCCGACTGAAAACCCTCCAGATAGCGCTTCAGCCCCTCCCGTTCCAGCTCCGGCACCGCCCACAGCGCACCCCGGGCGCACACCTGTAAAACGCTTCCTCCGCTTTCCGCCCTCCGGATCTGACCGCCCGCCGCAAAACAGCGCCTGGCCTGTTCTCCCTCCCGGGCGGCCAGATAGTAGTTGTCCAGCAGCCAACGCTCCGCGCCGGTCAGCTCCTTCGCCCCGCCGCCCCGGGCACTCAATCGCTCCTGAGTCTGTGCACAGCACTCCAGGTCCCGCTTGATCTGTCTGGCCAGGGCTCGCGCCCTCCGGTGCCTGACAGGCCGCAGCGCACGGGCAGTATTGACGGCATATTGAAACAAATGGGCATCGTCCATAGGGACACGGGCTGGAGACATGGAAATCCCTCCTCTTCAAAGTCACAGCCTTTCCCTCCAGTTTCCCCTGTCTCTGGGGGAATATACCAAAAAGAGCCGGGAGCACCTGCAAGTAATTTTACTTGACAAACAAGCAAGAATATGCTAGACTCCCTTATGTAAAGTTTGTGAGCTTTACATTTCTGTGCTCAAAGGCGCGGCTAAGCTGCGTTTTGAGCCCTTTATTCTGCTGTCAAGGAGGTCCGCTGGGATGAAAAGTCAGGCTTACCGCATGGCTATGCTGTATGATTTTTACGGCGAGGTGCTCACCGAGCGCCAGAAAGAGTTCTACGACCTCTATTACAACGAGGACCTCTCCCTGGGCGAGATCGCCGAAAATTACGGCATCACCCGTCAGGGGGTCCGGGACGTGATCGTTCGTGCAGAAGCCGTCCTCACCGAGCTTGAGGACAAAACGGGACTCATCAAGCGCTTTCACACCATGCACGGCCAGCTGGAGCAGGTGGCCCAGGATGCCCAGCGCGTTCAGCAGCTGGCCGCTCAAATGGACCACAGTGAGCTGGAGGGGCTTGCCCTCCGGATTCGCGACACCGCTCAGAAGCTTTTGGAGGAATAATCCATGGCATTTGAAGGACTTTCCGAAAAGCTTTCCGCCGCCTTTAAAAAGCTGCGTGGCAAGGGGCGGCTTTCTGAGGCCGATGTGAAGGAGGCCATGCGGGAGATCCGCCTGGCTCTTCTGGAGGCCGACGTCAGCTACAAAGTGGTCAAGCAGTTCGTCGCCCAGGTCACCGAGAAAGCGGTGGGCGCCGATGTGCTTGAGGCCCTGTCCCCCGCCCAGCAGATCGTAAAGATCGTCAATCAGGAGCTGACTGAGCTCATGGGCGGCGCCAGTTCCAAGCTGACCATTGCTTCCAAGCCCCCTACAGTGGTAATGATGGTGGGCCTGCAGGGCGCGGGCAAAACCACCAATGCCGCCAAGCTGGCGGGGCTGATGAAACGCAAGGAAAACAAGCGCCCCCTCCTCGCCGCCTGCGACATTTACCGTCCCGCCGCCATCAAGCAGCTGGAAGTGGTGGGTGAGCAGCTGGAGATCCCTGTCTTCCAGATGGGGCAGACCAATCCTGTGGACATTGCCAAGGCCGCCATTCAGCACGCCATCAAGCACGGCAACGACATGGTCTTCCTGGACACCGCCGGCCGTCTCCATGTGGATGAGGAGCTTATGGATGAGCTGCGCAACATCAAAGCGGCCGTGGAACCCACCGAGATCCTGCTGGTGGTAGACGCCATGATCGGCCAGGATGCGGTAAATGCCGCCAAGGCTTTTGACGATGCCCTGGACATTGACGGCGTGGTGCTCACCAAGCTGGACGGCGACGCCAGAGGCGGCGCGGCCCTCTCCATCCGGGCGGTCACCGGCAAGCCCATCAAATTCGTAGGCATGGGAGAGAAGCTGGATCAAATCGAGGTTTTCCACCCTGACCGTATGGCCAGCCGGATTTTGGGCATGGGCGACGTGCTCTCCCTCATTGAAAAGGCAGAGCAGAGCTTCGACCAGAAAAAAGCCCTGGAGCTGCAGGAAAAGCTGCGCAAAAACAAATTTACCCTCACCGATTTTTACGAGCAGATGGCCCAGCTGAAAAATATGGGCTCGCTGACCGATATTGCCGGGATGCTGCCCGGGGTCAAGGCCTCCGACCTGGAGGGGGCCACTATGGACGAAAAGCTTCTCCAGCGCATGGAGGCCATCATCACCTCCATGACCCCCTATGAGCGTGAAAATCCCAGCGTGCTCAATTCCAGTCGGAAAAAGCGCATTGCCGCCGGTTCCGGCACTCAAGTGGTGGATGTCAACCGCCTGCTCAAGCAGTTTGAACTGCTTCAGGCCATGACCAAGCAATTTTCCGGTGGAAAAATGCCCCGGAATATGCGTAAGATGATGGGCAAACGGGGCGGTTTCCCCGGTATGGGCGGAGGAATGCCCGGCCTGCCCTTCTGACCCTTTCGTTGGCAAAGCGTGGCACACGCTTTCCATATACAGAAACGATTCTTTGGAGGTGAATATAAATGGTTAAAATCAGACTGCGCCGCATGGGCGCCAAGAAGGCTCCCTTCTACCGCATCGTGGTGGCTGACTCCCGCTATCCCCGTGACGGCCGCTTCATTGAGGAGATCGGCTATTACAACCCCGTGGAGAACCCCGCCGAGCTGAAGGTGGACGTGGATCGCGCCCAGGCCTGGATCAAGACCGGCGCTCAGCCCACTGAGACCGTCCGTGACCTGCTGAAAAAGGCCGGTGCCCTGTAAGGCTGGAGGTTTTGCACACAATGAAAGAGCTTCTGACCTATGTTGCCCAGAACCTGGTGGAACACCCCGAGCAGGTGTCTGTCGCCGAGGTCGAGGGCGACGGCGAGACTGTGCTGGAACTCCGGGTTGCCCCGGAGGACATGGGTAAGGTGATCGGCCGGCAGGGCCGCATCGCCAAGGAAATCCGTGTCCTGATGCGTTCCGCTGCCCAGCGGGCCGGAAAACACGTCAGCGTAGAGATCGTCGATTAACAACAAAGGCGCAGGGGTTTCCCTGCGCCTTTGCTCTATCAAACGGAGGTCTGTTTACTATGCTTCAGCAATATTTAGAGGTAGGCAAAGTCACCAATGTCCACGGCCTCATGGGAGAAGTGCGGGTCCAACCCTGGGCGGACAGCCCGGACTTTCTCTGCAAGTTCAAGACCCTCTATGTGGACAAGACTCACTGGCCCATCGAGGTGGAGCGGGCCCGGGTGCACAAAAACATGGTCATTATCAAATTTCATGGGGTCACAGACGTCCCCAGCGCTCTGGCCATGCGAAATGCGGTGCTTTATATCGACCGCAAAGACGCCCCTCTCCCGGAGGGGAGCTTCTTCCTGGCCGACATTTACGGCCTGGAGGTCCGGGACGCCCAGAGCGGAGAGGTATTAGGCAAGATCGCCGACGTGCTCACCCTCCCCGCCAACAACGTATACGTGGTCAAGGGCGGCGCGCGTGAGCTGATGATCCCCGCAGTTCCCCAGTTTATCGCAGAGACCAACATTGAGCAGGGCTACATCCGGGTCAACATGATGGAGGGTCTGTGATGAAGCACGAGTGGAAAGCCCCTGTGCGCTTTGGGATCGTCCTGTTCGCGCTGTATCTGGCCATCCACTATTGGGGCAAGCTCTCCGCCCTGCTGCTGTTGGGGCTGGGCGCCGCTTTTCCTCTGGTACTGGGCGCGGTGGTGGCCTACGCGGTCAACATCCTGATGAGTATGTATGAACGGTGGTATTTTCCCGCAAGCCGGAGCCGGGCCGTGATAAAAAGCCGCCGCCCCGTCTGTCTTGTACTGGCCTACGCCAGCTTGATCGCCATCGTGGTGCTCATCGTGCGCATGATCCTCCCTGAGCTGGCCAATTCGGTGAGCCTGCTGGTGCGGGAGATGGTACCTATGCTGGAGGAACTGAGCCTGAAAATCAACGAGAATCTGGATATGAACCAGCTGGCTGCTTTCTCCGGCCTTACCCTGGCTGACGGCTCCATCAACTGGAGGGAGATCCTCACCACCGCGATCAACTGGCTCATTTCCGGGCTGGGGGGCGTGATGGGCTCGGTGATGTCTCTGGCCTCCGCCACCGTGTCAGCCGCCTTTACCGCCATCGTGAGCACCATCTTCTCCATCTATCTGCTCTTTGGCAAGGAGAAACTCCAGCGAAACTGTGCACGGGTGCTGAAAACCTACCTGAAACCCAAGTGGTACAACAGCCTGGTCTATTTTCTGGAAACCTTGAACACCTGCTTCCACAACTTTGTGGTGGGCCAGTGTACTGAGGCGGTGATTTTGGGCCTGCTGTGCACAGGGGGTATGCTCCTGTTCCGGTTCCCCTATGCCTCCATGGTGGGAGCCCTGGTGGGCTTCACCGCCCTGATTCCCGTGGCCGGCGCCTATATCGGCGCGGGGGTGGGCGCGTTTATGATCTTTACCTCCTCCCCGCTCCAGGCGCTGCTGTTCCTGGTGTTTATCGGAATACTCCAGCAGCTGGAGGGCAACCTTATCTACCCCAAGGTGGTAGGCTCCTCCATCGGTCTGCCGGGGATCTGGGTACTGGCCGCTGTCACGGTAGGTGGCGGGGTGCTGGGCATCGGCGGTATGCTCCTGGCCGTCCCTCTCACCGCTACCTTTTACCAGATACTGCGCAGCGACGTCATCCGGCGCAGCGCTCCCCCTGCCCCTCCCATTCCGGAGGTTTCCGAGAAATCATCTCCAGAAGAGTAAAAAATGCGTGTGGAAGCTCTTTCCACACGCATTTTTTAATATTTTCCCGAACAAAAAAGCAAAATTCCCCGTACCCACCGTGGCACGTCTGCCTGGAGCATGGCCTGGGCCACCGCCTCCTTTGAGGCATCTAAGCCCATGGTCACTGCTCCGGCGGCATCCCGCCCCACAGCAAGCAGCTCTGCGGATGCGGAGGCTCCCACAGCCACCTTGGAGGCCACCGCCGCCCCTCCGGCCGCGTACACCCCCACCGCTGAGCCACCGATGGCCAGATAGCCCAGGGCACATCCCCCCGCAGCAATGAATCCCAAGCTAATACCGCCCAGGGCAACCAGCCCCATGGCCATTCCGGCCAGTACCAAAAGTCCCAGGCAGACGGCGCCCAGAGAAAGAACCCCGGCGGCAAAACACCCAATGGCTATCACTCCGGTGGCCACATTCCCAATGGCAACGATCCCCCGCGCCCAGGTCAATCCACGCTGGGACAGGTTGATGTGTACCAGAGGCAGGCCCCAGAGGGTCCGCTTGCTTTTATACTCATAGCGCCATCCCTCATAGTGGTAGTGGTTCTCCACCACCACCGGCCCTGGCTGGGACAGCTCCGGCTCCCGACCGGTAATGAGCCAGTCCAAGGTCACATTGAAATATCCAGTCAGAGCGGTCAAATTGTCCAGATCCGGGCGACTGGTTCCTGCCTCCCACTTCTGCACCGCCTGGCGGCTTACGCCCACCAGGTTGGCCAGCTCCTCCTGGCTGAGCCCCGCCTTTTTGCGAAGCTCATAGAGCCGCATCTCAAAATTCATGTCTCGTTCCTCCTGTACTGATCTGCCCCGGGACGACTCACAGCATAGCAAACTTTTCCCTCCATCGCAACCAAAAGCAGTATACAATTTGACAACAGCCGGTTGCATCGGCTGTTTTTCACATTTTCCGCAAAAATTTGCCGCCGCCCCAAACGGGACGGCGGCGGCTGTTATTCGCTCTCTTGGGTACAAAACATGGGCCTTGCCTCATCAAAAAGGTCCACCATACCGCAGTAGTTCAAAATCTCATACTGGCGCAGCCACTCCTGCTCCTGCTCACCCAGTTCCTCCTCGGAAAGGAACTGTCCGTCCGCCGTAACAAAGCCCACAGGGGTAATGGCGGGCAGATCTTCATACATCTGAGACAGGAAATTCATAAATCCCGTCATGGGCAGGCCAGCAACCTGAGCTGTAAGCACACCCAGATAGTTGGGGCTGATAACCACATCCTGCCGCTCCTCAATATCGTAGTTGGCCCAGAGAAAGAAGGGGACGGCATACTGCTGCATAACCTCCTGGGTGGTACGCTCTGAGAATTTCTTGCCATAGAGCTGCTCATAGAAGGCATTGGTGAGGGGGGGCTGATGATCCCCAAAGAAGACGATCATGGTGGGCTCATCACATTGGCTGTAGTAGGTGATCAGCTGTTCCAGCGCCTTATCGCTCTCCCGCATGAGACAGAAAAACTGCTGGGCACTGCGGTCGGCGTTGTTCAGGTTGTCGGGCAATTCAATGGTTTGCTCCAGGTTTCTCCATCCCTGAGCGTAGCCGCTGTGGTTCTGCATGGTCACATTGAAGAAAAATGTGGTATCCTCGCCTTCGGTGGAGCGGTAGATCATCTCATAGTCAGACTGGTCGGAAATGTAATTTCGGATGTAGTAGGGGTCGATCACGTCTTCCTCGTACATCTGCTTGTCAAAGTCCAGGTACTCATAGGCCAGAACCCGGTTCCATCCCGAGGATTTGTAGGGGTGGAACGCAGTGGTATCATACCCGATATTTCCTGCCAGCGCCGCCAGAGAGGGCATCCCCTCCTCCACATAGAGCTGATAAGCCACCGTGTGGGGGGGCTGGAAGAGGCTGGTAAAGCCCGTCAGGTACTCAAACTCTATGGTGGCGGTACCGCCTCCGGTAACAGAAGAGTACATCCACCCCTTGACGGTGTTCTCCTCCAGGGAGTGGAGGAAAGGTGTGGGGTCTTCCGAGGCCTCAAAACTGTCGAAAATCGAGAAGTCACCGAAGGACTCGTTCATGATGACAATGAGGTTTGTGGGCTGTTTGGACGTATCTCCCTCCAGACCTGGGTACTCCTCCATCAGCTCCAGCACCGTTTCTTCAGAATAGTCCTCCGGCTCCTCCACCGAGGAGTAGCGCAGAGCGATGGTGAAGTTCAGAAGAAATCCGTTTCGCTGGGTGACCCACTGCTGGGTAAAGATGCCAAGGGCTGGAAGCATCCCGGTACAGAAAAAGGCATAGCCGTACCCCAAAATAACGGCCCACAAAATAAGGGCGGCGGGAAGCTTGATTTTCGCCCGCTTTTTCTGAGGCACGCAGACAAAAACCAGAAAGAGGTAGGCCACCAGCAAAACGGCGGCCTGGATGATGTACTCGTCCAGGGAATAGTCAAAGCCCTCAGCCACATTGGCGGCGGTACGCCAGCCGGTCACATCCGCGGGGAACAAAATCCGTCCCCGGAAGCGGAGCACATAGTGGTTGACCAGTCCAAACAGGAAGGCCAGCACCGTACTGAGGGCGGCGGCACGCCGGTTCCGGCCCAGCAGCAGGCGCAGGGCCACAAAAAGGCTGTAGTACCATACCAAATTCATCAGCACCTGCCAGGCGGCCAGATCCTCAAACACATCATTCTCATTTAAAATTTCCACCATCCATAGGCAGACCCAAGGGCCCAGCAGGAACACCAGCCGGGAAACCCATATTCCGGGAAACTCCCGCAGGTTCCGCACAAGCCGTGGAAAGGTATCTCCATAGAGCAGCGTTTTCATTTTGATCCTCCCTAGGTACGCGGCCAAGCGCACCCCACTAGCATACCGCTTTCCCAAATTTTTGCA
The DNA here is from genome assembly GCA_944383195.1 of uncultured Oscillospiraceae bacterium. Lineage (GTDB taxonomy): Bacteria > Bacillota > Clostridia > Oscillospirales > Oscillospiraceae > Lawsonibacter. Next base: position 35,191 of record CALWOP010000005.1, on the reverse strand, counting down.
AGAGGGCGGGCCCAATCTTCATAAAAAATTTATCTTCTCCTATAGACGAAAAAACTTGCGCCGGGTTCCCATTTCAGATATTCACTTTTTTTCGTATATACAAGTAATCGTCCCATTGTCCGCCCCCGGTCCGCCTCAAATTTTTCTTTATTTTAATTAATAAAGTGGAATATGGGCCTATCTGCACAAAAAAACAAAACCTCTCGTTGGTTTTTTGCATATTTATCTATTGACTATGCATATCTCTTGGGGTATACTCAACCCAACGCCCGAAATCCGGGCGGCTATTGAAAAGGAGATCAAAAAAATGAAAAAGATTCTTGCTATGACTATGGCTCTGGCCATGTCTCTGTCCCTGGTCGCCTGCGGCGGCAACGGGGCTACCAGCTCCACCGGCTCTGCCAGCACCGGCAGCGCCTCCGCCTCTCAGAACAGTTCTGCCAGCACCGGCAGTGCCAGCAGCTCCGCTGCCTCCGGTGAGCTGACCACTGTGGAAGCCGGCAAGCTCATCATGAGCACCAACGCCGCTTTCCCTCCCTATGAGATGACCGACGATACCGGCGCTGTGGTTGGTATCGACGCCGAGATCGCCGGCGCCATTGCTGAGAAGCTGGGCCTGGAGCTGGTCATCGACGATATGGATTTTGACGCCGCTCAGCTGGCTGTCCAGCAGGGCAAGAGCGACATCTGCATGGCCGGCCTGTCCATCACTGAGGACCGTCTGCTGGTCATGGACTTCTCTGACAGCTATGCCACCGGCGTGCAGGTGGTCATCACCAAGGAGGGTTCCGATGTGACCCTGGACAACCTGGGTGAGAAGATGATCGGCACCCAGCGCGCCACCACCGGCAACATCTACTGCACCGACGAGTACGGCGAGGATCATGTGGTCTCCTACGATGACGGCATCGTGGCCGTGCAGGATCTGATGAACGGCAAGGTGGACTGCGTGGTCATCGACCAGGCTCCCGCTCAGGAGTTCGTGGCTGCCAACCCCGGCCTGGTGATCCTGGACACCCCCTGGGTCGAGGAGGAGTACTCCATCGGCGTGAACAAGGGCAACACCGCTATGCTGGACGCTGTCAACGGCGCTCTGGCCGAGCTGACTGCTGACGGCACCCTGCAGGCCATCATCGAGAAGTACATCCCCACCGAGGGCTGATTCTTACATCCCGCAACCCATACAACTTGAGAAAGGGCGGCCTCAGGCCGCCCTTTCTCTGACACACAAAGAGAGAGGAGTAAAGGAATGGACCTGGCCTACTATTATGAGCTGTGGCGCGGCATGATGCTGTCCAAGGACCCCCTGGTTGCAGAGGCTGTCACGTGGTGGCAGGAGTTCTATGTCAAGTTTTATCAGGCGTTTTTGGAGGCAGACCGCTGGAAACAGTATTTAAACGGTGTGGGCACCACCCTGACCGCTACCGCGCTGGCCCTCATTCTGGGCGTGGTGCTGGGCGTGCTTGTGGCAATGGTCCGTACCGCCCACGACCAGCAGCGGCCCGACCGGAGAAAGAACTTTGTTCTGGGCTTCTTTAACCTGATCTGCAAAGTCTATGTCACCGTCATTCGCGGCACTCCCATGATGGTACAGCTGCTGATCTGGAGCTCCGTGGTGTTCATCAGCAGCCGCAGCTACACCATGATCGGCATTTTCGGCCTGGGCATCAACTCCGGCGCCTATGTGTCCGAGATCATCCGCGGCGGACTGATGGCTGTGGACGGCGGGCAGATGGAAGCCGGCCGGTCTTTGGGCCTCAATTACATCGACACCATGCGTTTTATTGTCATCCCCCAGGCCATCAAGGCCATTCTGCCGGCCCTGGGCAATGAGTTTATCGTCCTGTTGAAAGACACCTCTCTCATCACGGTCATCGGCGGCAAGGAGCTGCTCCACGCCGCCCAAGGCATCATGGGCCGCACCTATGAGGCAATGTTCCCGCTGCTGGGCATCGCTTCCATCTATCTGGTCCTGGTCGTCATCTTTAGCTGGCTGTTGGGTAAGCTGGAAAGGAGGCTGCGTCAAAGTGATCGACGTTAAAAAGCTCAGCAAATCCTTTGGGGATCACCTGGTGCTGGATCAAATCGACCAGCACATCTACCCTGGAGAAAAAGTCGTCGTCCTGGGTCCCTCCGGCTCCGGCAAATCCACTTTCCTGCGCTGCCTCAACCTGCTGGAAACGCCCACCGGCGGTACCATCGTCTTTGACGGTCAGGAGGTCACCGACCCCAAGGCCAACATCGACAAGATCCGTCAGCAGATGGGCATGGTCTTCCAGCACTTCAACCTCTTTCCCAACATGACCATCCGGAAGAACATTACCCTGGCTCCTGTCCGCACCGGGCTTATGAAGCAGGAGGAGGCGGACGAGACCGCCACCACCCTTTTAAAGCGGGTGGATCTGCTGGACAAGGCCGACGCCTACCCCGCTCAGCTCTCTGGCGGCCAGAAGCAGCGCATCGCCATTGTCCGGGCTCTGGCCATGAAACCCAAGGTCATGCTCTTTGACGAGCCCACTTCCGCCCTGGACCCAGAGATGGTAGGCGAGGTGCTGGACGTTATGAAGGAGCTGGCCCAGGAGGGTATGACCATGGTAGTGGTCACCCACGAGATGGGCTTTGCCCGCGAGGTGGGCAGCCGAGTCCTCTTTATGGACGGCGGGCATATTCTGGAGGAGAACGAGCCCCACGCCTTCTTTGCCAACCCGCAAAACGAGCGCACCAAACTCTTCCTCTCCAAGGTTCTGTAACGCTTATCACGCCGCCTCGGTCCTCTCGGACCGGGGTGGCTTTTTTTACCCAAACGGGGACTATACTGCCCCCAGCTCACATATGAGTCAGTGAGGTGATGCGTTTGGACCTGCTGACCAAGGCGGCGGACGCCCTGTGGAATCCCTGGCTGCTGGGGTTGTTTTTGCTGACGGGGCTGGTATACTCCATAGGCTCCGGCTTTTTCCAGATTTTCCGGTGGAAGCTGTGGTGGAACACCACCGTAGGTTCGCTGGGCCGAAAGACAGCGGGGGCAGGGGCGGGTCTCTCCTCCCTCCAGGCCCTGGCTACCGCTCTGGCCTCCACTATGGGCACCGGCTCCATCGCCGGAGTGGCCGTCGCCCTCACATTGGGAGGGCCGGGGGCGGTATTCTGGATGTGGGTCTCCGCCTTTCTGGGCATGATGACCAGCTGTGGAGAGAAGCTGCTGTCCGTGCACTATCAGCACCGGGGAGTGGACGGTACGCTCCGTGGCGGGCCGATGTTTTACCTGCAGGACGGGGCAAAGCTCCCCAAGGCGGCCGCCCTTTTCGCCTTGGCGGGCCTGCCCGCCACCCTGGCCGGGGGCAACCTGGTCCAGTCCTCATCTATCGCCACCTCCCTCGAGGCGGCCTTTGGCCTGCAGCGGCTGCCGGTGGGACTGGTCACCGCTATACTGGCCGGATTAGTGATGGTGGGAGGCGTGGGACGGATCGCCCGGGTGTCCACCGCCCTGGTCCCCGCTATGGCCCTGCTCTATTTGGGAGGCGGCTTGGCAGTTCTGGTCTGCCACGCCTCCGCCCTGCCGGAAGCCTTTCAGCTGATCTTCTCCTGTGCCCTCACCCCCCGCTCCGCGCTGGGAGGCGGGTGCGGCTGGACGGCGGCCCAGGCTATCCGGTACGGGGTGTCCCGAGGGGTATTTACCAACGAAGCCGGCCTGGGTACCTCCGCCATGGCTCACGGGGCCGCGCGGGTGGACCATCCCGCCCGGCAAGGGATGTGGGGAATCTTTGAAGTTTTTATTTCCACTTTGGTGGTATGCACCTTTACCGCCCTGGTCATTTTGGTCAGCGGGGTATTCGACCCCCAAATGTCTCCGTCGCTCACCGGCGCCCCGCTCACCGCCGCCGCTTTTTCCTCCGCTCTGGGCCGGGCGGGGTCAGGAATCGTGGCTTTGTCTCTGCTGCTGTTCGCGTTTTCCTCCATCCTGGGGTGGAGTTACTACGGCCAGCAGTGTTTGGACTATCTCACCGGCGGCCGGGGCAGGGGGCTCTATCGGGTGGTGTTTCTCCTGTGTGTCCTCTTAGGGGCGGTGTGGGAGCCCCAGGCCATTTGGCAGCTGGTGGATCTGTGCAACGCCCTGATGGCCCTGCCGAATCTGACCGCCTTAATTCTGCTCGCTCCAGAGGCCTTGGCGCTGCTGCGGCGTTTTGAAAATTTTACATCAATTTAACAAAAATCAGTCAGAACTTTTTACCTTTTCCCGGTATGATAAGTGGGACTTCCCACAAGGCGACGGACTTCACCCCATATTTTCCGCCGCACTGGGCAAACTGAGAACACGGTGGTTTTCCCCGCCGTATTTCCATCAGGAGGAATCCCACACTATGATCTGCGGAATCATCGATTTAGGCTCCAACACCATTCGTCTCTCCATCTACCAATGTGAAAACGGCCGGGGCAAACTGCTTACCAACCGAAAGGTGATGGCCGGACTGGCTGGTTACGTGGTAGACGGGGAGTTATCCCGGGCCGGCATTCAGGTGGCCTGTCAAACGCTGGAGGAATACAAGGCTCTGATGGGGAACCTGGGGTTTGAAAACCTCCGGGTCTTTGCCACCGCCTCCCTGCGTAACGTCTCCAACACCGCCGAGGCAGTCTCCCAGATCCAGGCAGCCACCGGCCTGGAGGTGGACGTGATCTCCGGCACGGAAGAGGCCCGGCTGTCCTTCCTGGGCGCGGTCCATGGACAGGGTCCGGAGGAGGGGCTGCTCATCGACCTGGGCGGTGGCTCCACGGAGCTGGTAAAATACCAGGGCCGGGAGATTCTCTCCTCCTGCTCCCTGTCTTTAGGCTCTCTGTCTCTGTATAGCCGATTTGTCTCCCGTCTCCACCCCACCAAGCCTGAGCGCAAGGCCATCCGCGCCCAGGTGAGAGAACAGTTGGAGCGCCATGACCCCACTCCCGCCCCCATCGCCCACGCCTGCGGGGTCGGCGGCACCGCCCGGGCAGCCTGCAAGGTAGCCAATCTGGCGTTTGGGCGGAATCAGGACTGCCTCACGCTCACCGCAAAGGAGCTTCACAAGCTCCTGAAGCTGCTGCGGGACCCGGACCGACAGATGCTGAATCTTCTGCTGAAAGCCGCTCCCGACCGGATCCACACCCTGGTTCCCGGCCTCATCGTGCTGGACACAGTGGCTCAGGCTTACGCCCTAGAGGACCTTACCGTCAGCCGCTGCGGCGTGCGGGAGGGCTACCTTCAGGACCGGGTATTGGGAGGTGAGCGTCCATGAGCAAACTCCCCGACACCCGATACACCCAGGACCGGGAGCTGTCCTGGCTGAAATTCAACCAGCGGGTTCTGGACGAGGCCAGGGACGACACCGTCCCCCTCATGGAGCGGCTGAAGTTTGCCGCCATCTTCACCAGCAACCTGGACGAATTTTTTATGATCCGGGTGGGTTCCCTCACCGACATGGCTATGGTCAAGGACGAGCACCTGGATAATAAGAGCGGCAAGACCCCCCACCAGCAGCTCCAGGCCATCTTCCGTGCCGTCCCCGCCCTCTACAAGCAGCGGGACAAGGTGGTGGAGCAGCTGGAGGGGCGGCTGCGCTCCTGCAACGTATGCCGGCTTACCATGGAGGAGCTGGACGGCAAGGCACGAAAGCAGGTGGACCGCTGGTTCCATGACCAGGTGCGCCCCATCCTCTCCCCTCTGGTACTGGACATCCATCACCCCTTTCCCCACTTGCCCAACAAGGCCCTGTCCCTGTTTCTGGGCCTGCGGAAAAACGGGACGGACACCTATGGCCTGCTCCCCGTCCCCGGGAGCCTGCCCCCCTTCTTCCAGCTGGAGGAGCGTGGCGTGCGCTATCTGCTTCTGGAGGATATCTTGTCCTGGTACGCCGGGGAGATTTTCGACCAGATAACCCTGACCGGCCGCTGCGGCGTGTCCGTCACCCGCAACGCCGACATCCGCCCCGAGGATGAGGCTTACGACGTAGACGAGGATTTCCGGGCACATATGCGCAAGATCATCAAAAAGCGCTCCCGCCTCTCCCCTGTGCGTCTGGAGGTCCAGGGGGACAAGGAGGATAAGCTCACCCCGTTCCTGTGCGAAAAGCTCTCCCTGAGCCGCAGCCAGGTCTTCTCCACCAAGGCCCCCATTTCCCTGAAATATGTCTTTTCCCTGGAAGCCCTGCTCCCCCCGGAGAGCGCCGCCTCCCTGTGCTACCCGCCCTACTCCCCCCGTTTCCCCGCCTGTCTGGAGCCGGGCGCTCCGGTACTGCCCCAGATCCTCCGGCACGACGTGCTGCTTTTCTACCCCTTTGAACAGATGGACCCCTTTCTGCGCCTGATTCGGGAGGCCTCCTTTGATCCCCAGGTGGCCTCCATCAAGATCACCATCTACCGCCTGGCCGACCGGGCCAAGCTGGCGGAATACCTGTCCGCGGCGGCGGAAAACGGCAAGGATGTCACCGTGCTCATGGAATTGCGGGCCCGGTTTGATGAACAGAACAACATCCGCTGGGCCGAGCGGATGGAGGAGGCGGGCTGCACTGTCATTTACGGCTCTGAGGGGATCAAGGTCCACTCCAAGATCTGCCTCATCACCCGTCTGGACCGGGGAAAGGTGCAGTACATCACCCAGGTAGGCACGGGCAACTACAACGAAAAGACGGCCAAGATGTACACCGACCTGTGCCTTATGACTGCCGACCCCGCCATCGGCGGGGATGCCGCCCTGTTTTTCCAGAACATGGCCGTGGGCAATTTCGATGGGGATTACCAGCGCCTGCTGGCCTCTCCCTTCGGCCTGCGAGACAAGGTGGAACAGCTCATCGACCGGGAGATTGCCAAAGGAAAGGATGGCTACCTCTTCTTCAAGCTCAACTCCCTCACCGATCGGCGGCTCATTGACAAGCTGGCCCAGGCCTCCCAGGCGGGGGTGGAGGTAGTGATGAACATCCGGGGGATCTGCTGCCTGGTCCCCGGAATCGAGGGCCTCACTGACCACATCACCGTGTTTTCCATTGTGGGCCGGTACCTGGAGCACAGCCGCATCTACCAGTTCGGCCGGAGGGAGGACGCCCAGCTCTACATCTCCTCCGCCGACTTTATGACCCGGAACACCGAACGCCGGGTGGAGATCGCCTGCCCGGTACTGGACCCCTGGGCCCGACGACGCCTGATGGGTATCATCTCCCATCTGCTGGCCGACACCCAGAAGGCTCGGGTCCTGCGCCCGGACGGCAGCTACGTTTCCCGTACAGGGACACTTCCCCGACACAACTGTCAGGAGTACTTTCAGACCGAGTCGGTGCCGGTCCCCGCCCCCAGCCAGCCCCAGCGAGGGCGGTCCATTCTGCCCCAACGTCTGCGCCGTCTGCTGTCCAAACAATGACCTTCCAGGCCGTTCTATTTTTCCGGCCGTCTTTTTCCCTGTCAAAGCGCACAAAAACACAAATTCCTATTGACAGCCAGGAAAAATGTGCCTATCATAAGGACAGAAATTGTGCCTGAGCACAGACAAAGGAGCAACTGATTATGATCTTTGACAAGCTGGCCGCACTGATTGCCGAGCAGTTCAATGTGGACGCCGAATCCATCACAATGGAAACTTCTTTTGCCGACGACCTGAACGCCGATTCCGTGGATATCGTGGACCTGTCCATGGCCCTGGAAGAGGAATTCGGCATTGAGGAGCTGGGCGAGGAAGAGGCCTCCTCCATTTCCACCGTGGGCGACCTGGTTCGTTTCCTGCAGGCTAAGATCGATTGATCCCATCATCCGCGGCCTCCCGGAATGGCCGGGACAGGCTGACAAGTACGCAGAACTCCGCCGGCGGCGGAGTTCTGCCTTGTTTTAGGAGGTTTGCATGAAAAGTTTGGAAGAAAAACTGGGCTACACCTTTCAAGACCCCTCTTTGCTGGAGAACGCCCTGACCCACAGCTCCCGTGCCAACGAGAGCCGGGGGACGCTGTCCAGCAACGAGCGGCTGGAATTTTTGGGGGACTCCATTCTGGGCATGGTGGTGGCCGACCATCTGTACCGCAACCACCCCGACCTGCCTGAGGGTGAGCTGACTCGCACCCGGGCCGCCCTGGTGTGTGAGGAGAGCCTGGTGGAGGTGGCCCAGGAGCTGAATCTGGGCGAGTACCTGAAGCTGGGCAAGGGAGAAGAGGCCGGAGGAGGCCGGAACCGCCCCTCCATCCGGGCAGACGCGGTGGAAGCCGTGCTGGCCGCCGTCTATCTGGACGGGGGCATCGGTTCCGCCCGGAAAATCGTTCAGAAGTATATCCTCAGCCGGGAAGTGGCCGGTCTGACCAAACCCCACGACTACAAAACCGCCCTTCAGGAGCTGGTTCAGCGGGAGAGCGGACAGGTCCTCCAGTACCGTCTCACCGGGGAGGAGGGCCCCGACCACGACAAGCGCTTTTTTATGGAGGTCACCCTCAACGGCAAGCCCATCGGCTCCGGCACCGGCCGGAGTAAGAAGGAGGCCGAGCAGATGGCCGCCCAGGCGGCCATCCAGGCCCTGGAAAAGTAAATCTGTCCACAAAAAACCACTGTTCCCAATGGAACAGCGGTTTTTTCTGCTCAGTTCAAAAAGTCCTTAAGCTTCTTGGAGCGGGAAGGGTGACGGAGCTTACGCAGGGCCTTGGCCTCGATCTGACGGATGCGCTCCCGGGTGACGTTAAATTCCTTGCCCACTTCCTCCAGGGTACGGGTGCGGCCGTCCTCAATACCGAAGCGCAGCTTGAGTACCTTCTCCTCTCTGGGGGTCAGGGTGGAGAGCACCTCCACCAGCTGCTCCTTGAGCAGGGTGAAAGAGGCGGCCTCAGCGGGCTCGGAGGCGTCCTCATCGGGGATAAAGTCGCCCAGATGGCTGTCCTCCTCTTCGCCGATGGGGGTTTCCAGAGAGACGGGTTCCTGGGCGATCTTCAGGATCTCCCGCACCCGCTCCACGGGCATATTCATCTCCTCAGCGGTCTCCTCGGCGGTAGGATCATGGCCCAGCTCCTGCAGCAGCTGCCGATTCACCCGGATGACCTTGTTGATGGTCTCCACCATGTGTACGGGGATGCGGATGGTACGGGCCTGATCGGCAATGGCACGGGTAATGGCCTGACGAATCCACCAGGTGGCGTAGGTGGAGAACTTATAGCCCTTGGTGTAGTCGAACTTCTCCACTGCCTTAATCAGGCCCAGGTTGCCCTCCTGAATCAGGTCCAAAAACTGCATCCCACGGCCCACATACCGCTTGGCAATGGACACCACCAGACGCAGGTTGGCCTCCGCCAGACGCTGGCGGGCACGCTCGCCCCGCTTGATGGCCTTCTCCAGCTCCCGGCGAACCTCCTGGGGGATCTCCTCTCCTGCTTTCTCCAGCTCTTCCAGCTGCTCCTGTGCGGCGGTACCGGCGTTCATGTCCTGGGCCAGGCCGATCTCCTCGTCAGAGGTCAGCAGGTTCACCTTGCCGATCTCTTTCAGGTACATACGCACCGGGTCATCGGTGCCGAAGGTGTCCATGAGGGAGTTGGGGTCCACCATCTCCTCCTCACTGATCTCCTCCATGTCCTCCACCGGGGGGTCCATGTCATCGGGCAGCTCGGGGATGTAGTCCTCACTCACGGTGTCAATGCCCAGGTTCTCCAGGGTGTCATAGATCCGGTCCATCTGCTCGCTACTCAGATCCATGTCCTCCAGCACATCCAGCAGTTCGGAGGAAGAGAGGTTGCCCTTCTTTTTTCCCTTCTCAATGAGCTCGGAGAGCTTTTCCGCCCCCTGGACGCCCTCCACCACCTTCATGATCTCTACCTTGCCGGCCTCCATACGGGCCCGGATATCGGTCTGCTTGTCCATTTTTTCCTTCTGCTCGGCAGTGATGGTATGTTCTTTCTTCACGCTCATGGTTTCTCCTCCAAATATGCTTTCTTTTGTTGATACTGTCTCTGAGCGGCCAGGAGTTGGGCATCAGTCCCCGCCCCGTCTCCCCGCAGCAATGATTGGCCGCGAATCATGGATATGTAGTCCTGGATAGACCGTGCGCTGTTGGCGGTGTCCTCCGGCTTTTCCGCCACCTGGGCCAGATGGTTCATTTCCTCAGGGGTAAAGTCTTCGGCCAGAGCGGCCAGGCTGGTGGACAGCCCCTCCTCTCCCCGGCGGTGAAGCAGGTCGAAGGCCCGGCCCAGCAGCGGGGAGGAGAACTCCTCCCCCCGTATGCCGTCCATCCTGCCCGCAAGCCCCGGGTCCAGAATGAGCAGCCGGATCAGCCCCTCTTCCGCCAGAGCGGAGCGCACGTCTGTATACCGCAGCTCCCGGGCCTTGGGTTGACACTGGACCGCCGGAGTCAGGTCCCGGCGCTGCTGCTGCTTTTTTTCCCGGCGCAGCCGCCCTTTCAGGGCCCGGTCCACTTCCAGCTTCATGGTCTCAGGAGACACGCCTGCCGTCTGGGCGGCGTGGCCCCCATAGATCTCCCGCTCTACCGCGCTGGGCAGGGTGGACAGCAGCTGCGCCGCCTCCTGGAGGAACGCCACCTTCTGGGCGTCGTCATTCAGGTCAAACTTGTTCTCGATCTGAGCCAGGCGGTAGTCCACCTGGTTCTCACTCTGGTCCAGAAGCCTTCCGTAGGCCTCCGGGCCATATTTTTTAATTAGCTCATCCGGGTCCTTGGCCCCCCGCATCCGCAGCACCCGCACCTTGAGCCCCGCCTTTTCCAGCAGGGGGATGGCCCGCTGGGCGGCGGCCACTCCGGCCCCATCCCCGTCGTAGGAGATCACTGCCTCTTTAAAATACCGGGAAAGGAGCTGGGCGTGTTCCTCGGTGAGGGAAGTGCCCAAAGAGGCCACCGCGCTGTCAAAGCCCGCCTGATGGAGGGCAATGGTGTCCATATACCCCTCTGTGAGGATGACACGGCCGGCCTTGGAGGTCTTGGCAATATTCAAAGCAAAGAGGTTGCGGCTTTTGTTATACACCGGGGTGTCCGGAGAGTTGAGATATTTGGGGGTGGAGTCGTCCATCACCCGGCCGCCAAAACCGATCACATTCCCCCGCACATCGATGATGGGGAACATCACCCGGTTACGGAAGCGGTCGTAAATCCGCCCGTCCTTGTTGCTCACCGCCAGTCCCGCGTCCAGCAGGTCTCGCTTGTCATAGCCCTGGGCGGTCATCTCCCGGATGAGGGCGTCCCAGCTGTCTGGGGCAAAGCCCAGACCAAAGCGGGTCAGAGTCCTGCGGCCCAGGCCCCGGTCTATGAGATACCGCAGACCCTGGGCCCCCTCGGGGCCGTTGAGCCAGCGGTAGAATGCCTGGGCGGCTTTTTTGTTCATCTCCAGGATCTTTTCCCGCCGCTCCCGCATCCCCGCGGAGTTTCCTCCCATCTCGGGCATAGCCATGCCTGCCCGCTTGGCCAGCACCGCCACTGCCTCCCGAAAGGGGAGGTTTTCCAGCTCCATCACGAAGTTGATCACCCCGCCGCCCTTTCCGCAGCCAAAGCACTTATAGATCTGACGGTCGGGAACCACATGGAAGGAGGGCGTCTTTTCGCTGTGGAATGGGCAACAGCCCCAGTAGCTGCTGCCTTTTTTGGTCAGACGAACTGACTCGCCCACTAGATCCACAATGTCCGTGCGGGCCACCAGCTCGTCCAAAAACCGTTCCGGTAAGGGCAATGCTCCTCCCTCCTCTCTGAAACCCCCGGTTATGTCCTTATTTGTAACCGATGCGAGATAAAAATATGCTATTTCAGCGTCCACCCCATGGGGATAAACAGCTCCTTGAACCGCTCCACCGCAAAGGGATCGGTCATGCCGGCGATGTAGTCACACACTGCCCGGTCCACTCCCTCCGACTCCCGAATCTCCTGAAAGTCGGCGGGCAGCTGGTCTGGATCGCTCCGGTAGTAGTCGAACAGACGGCGAAGCATATCCTGGGCCTTGCTCTCCTCCCCCTTAGCCAGAGGGTTGGTGTATACGCTGTCAAACATAAACTGCTTTAAGGTCAGCATGGCCTCCCCTACCCCCGGAGACTGGCAGATCGCTTCTTTTCCCCGGCTGGCATCAATGGCGTCCTTCACCAGGGCGTCAATGCGCTCTCCGTGGGTGAAACCCAGTACATGGGACACCGCCAGCGGGATGTCCATGGGATAGATGACGCCGCCCCGGAGGGCATCTTCGATGTCGTGGTTAATGTAGGCGATGTGGTCGGCCAGGCGCACCACCTGCCCCTCCAGCGTAGCCGCAGGGGTCCCCTTGGTATGACAGAGGATGCCGTTTCGCACTTCCCAGGTGAGATTCAGCCCCTCTCCGTTCTTTTCCAGCCGTTCCACCACCCGCACCGACTGGCGGTAGTGGGCAAAGCCGCCGGGCATCACCTCGTCCAGCAGCCGCTCCCCGGCGTGGCCGAAGGGGGTATGGCCCAGGTCATGGCCCAGGGCGATGGCCTCAGTCAGGTCCTCATTGAGCCCAAGAGCCCGGGAAATGGTTCGTGCAATGCGGCTGACCTCCAGTGTATGGGTCATCCGGGTACGGTAGTGGTCCCCCTCGGGCTGAAGAAATACCTGGGTCTTGTGCTTGAGGCGGCGGAACGCCTTGGAGTAGACGATCCGGTCCGTGTCCCGCTGGAAGGGGGTACGCACATCACACTCCGCCTCCTCCCGCTCTCGTCCCCTGGTCTGGGAAGATCGGCAGGCCTGGGGAGCAAGAATGGCATCCTCCCGCTGTTGGAGCTGTTCGCGCAGTGTCATGGGCAGTCCTCCTTTCAAATCCGGCCTTTTATCCTTTTACTTTTAAACTTATACGAAATTCGTCTGCAAATTCCTCTTTTTGTGGAGAATTTTTTTTGCGCAAATTTCGACAAATTTAGGGTTTGCACTGCCCGCAGGGTTGGTAACCCTGTTCAATCAGCGCCTCCCGGCTCTCCCCCGTCTCCTCCCGGTTCTGGGGCTTCATGGACGCTACGCTGGAGCAATCGGGCAGATGGAAGCGCATGGTGTTGTTGTTAAGAATGTAGGTAAGTCCGCTCTGGGGCTGCTCCTCCTGACTGGACTGGCTCTCCTGAGACTGGTTTTCGGAAGCGGACTGATCCGGCTGCTGGGTAACGGCGGGCGCATCCTCCTCCAGCCAGCTCTCACCAGTGGCATAATCAATGACCACACCGGGCTGGACGTTGTAAACATAGACATTGAAGCAGACGCCCTCGCCCCCGTCCTCCACGGACAAGGCCTCCATCTGAACCCCCCGGGCCACCAGCTCGTCATCAGAAAAGATGGGGGTCACTTGGTAATATACATGGTTGCCCGTGTCTTCCACATAGTCGGCCACCTCATTTTCAAAGGGAAGCATCCCATCCACGTTGAGATACCGGGTGCCGGTGATAAGATTTTCTTCATTGGCGTTTTCCCCGGTAAGCTGGTACCCGATGAGGTGGCATCGGTTATAGAGATACTTGCCGTCCACGCAGTTATATTTAGCCAGGTGCCAGCCGCTGGGCTTCACCTGACCGATCTCACCCCGCTCCTCGGTGGGCATGGTGTCCAGGCCCACCGTGGCCTGAGCCACTGAGCATCGGCCCAGCAAGTCCAGCGGACTATATTCTTCCACAGGAAAATCCTCCAGCTCCTCCTGGGTAAAGTCAGGGATATTTCCATTCAGCTCCACCCAGGGTTCCCCGCTGTAGGCGGGAACTTCTTCCAGGGAAATTTTGGCCGCAGGCTGACTGTCACAGGAAATCAGGGACAGGAGCAGCAGCAGGCTGAGCAGCGTGGTTGTCAAGCGTTTCATTTGGTTCCTCCTTTTGATTGGACACAAGGCCCCAACGGGGCTGGGTAAGGAAAAAATTTCCGCCGCGCCCGGCGTCAGGCACGGCGGAATTGGAAAAACAAATCTCAGGCTTTTTTCTTGCCCGCTCCCACCAGGATGTACACCAGGGAAGCCACGGCAAGCATATAGGGATAGAACAGACAGGGAATGATCTCAAACGCGGACACAGTGCTGCCCAGGGAAACGGCAGTAGACACGGCGATGAGCATCTGAGCACCGTAGGGGATAATTCCCTGGAAGATACAGGAGAACGTGTCCAGCAGAGAAGCGGACTCCTTGGGGGTAATGCCGTACTCCTCGCTGATCTCCTTGGCAATGGGGCCGGCCATCACAATAGCCACCGTGTTGTTGGCCGTGGCCACGTCCATGGCGCCCACCAGCAGACCCACACCCAGGCGGCCGCCCACCCGGCCCTTGAACACCCGGCGGATAAAGGCCAGCAGCGCTTCAAAGCCACCGTGCTCTCGAATCAGGGCGCACATAGCGGACACCAGAATTGTGACCATAATGGTCTCAAACATACCGGACGCGCCGGAGCCCATGCTGCCCAGCATGGTCATAAAGTCCACGGTGCCGGTCCCCAACGTAATGATAACGCCCGAGAGGATACCCACCAGCAGCACCACGAACACGTTCATGCCCGCAATACCTCCGGCCAGTACCAGCACATAGGGGATGAGCAGCCACAGATTGTACTCCGGGATCTCGATGTGCTCCACGCCCGCGCTGAAAGACATAGCCAGGATGATGGCCAGTGTCACAATGGCGGCAGGCATGGCGATTTTAAAGTTGGCACGGAATTTATCCCGCATGGCACAGCCCTGAGTACTGCAGGCGGCGATGGTGGTGTCGGAGATAAAGGACAGGTTGTCTCCGAACATGGCTCCGCCCATCACCGATCCGATACACAGGGGCAGGGAAAATCCAGACACGCTGGACACCGCCACCGCAATGGGAACGATCAGCGTGATGGTACCCACAGAGGTACCCATAGCGGTGGACACAAAACAGGCGGCCACAAACAGCACTGCCGCCGAGGCCCAGGCGGGGGTGACAGACAGCAGGAAATAGGCCACCGCCTCCGCGCTGTCCCGGCCGGTCACGCCCACAAAGACACCGGCCACCAGGAAAATCAAGATCATGGTCATGATGTTCTTATCGCCCACGCCTCGGACCATCACGACCATCTTATCGTCAAACTTCAGTTTTGCGTTTTGCAGACAGGCCACCAACAGCGCCACCATAAATACCACTACAATGGGGATGTTGTAGAAGCCCATCTCGATCTTCATTACATACTCAAACACCAGGCCCATGCCCAGATACAGCACCAAAAACACCAGGATGGGCAACAGTGCTGCCGGGTTGCTCTTGACCCGTTTCTCTCTGTGCTCCATAATGCTCCTCCTTTTTTCAACACAACTGTGCAGAAACACCTTTTCTTTGCCCATATTTTTTTATTTTAGTGGAAATTTTCTGCTCTGTCAATGACTTTCATCAAATCGCCGCTGATCGCATAGAATGTCATATCCCCTGAAGGGGCATACGAAAAGGAGGCCACTATGCAGGTTCAACTCACCCAGCAGCTGCTCACGCAAAACGACTGCTACCAGGAGGGCCGCACGCTGAAGCCCACAGGCATTATGGTCCACTCCACTGGAGTGGCACAGCCTAATCCCCAGGTCTTCCTGCGCAGCTGGAATAAGCCCGGAGTGGAGAAGTGCGTCCACGCCTTTGTCTGGCGGGAGGGCGTGGTGCAGACTCTGCCTTGGACCACCCGTGCCTGGCACGCGGGGACCGGCACTACCGGCCGCAGCGCCAACAACACCCATTTGTCCTTTGAATGCTGTGAACCCGCCGGACACACCTATCAGGGCGGCACTATGATCGGCTATGATGTCCTGGCCAACCAGAGCTATTTTGAGGCCATTTATCAAAACGCTGTGGCTCTCACCGCTATGCTGTGCCAGCAGTTCCAGCTGGACCCGCTGAAGCCCGGCGTGGTCATCTGCCATCGGGAGGGCTATGATCTTGGCATCGCCAGCGGCCACGCCGATGTGCTCCACTGGTGGCCCAAGCACAATGTGACCATGGATCAATTCCGCCGTGACGTGGCCAAAGCCATGTCGGAGGGCGACACAGATCAGGAGGAAGATGACATGACCCAGGAACGCTTCAATGAACTGATGGAACAATATCTGGCCCAGCGCTCCGCGCTGGACCCCGCCGCTTGGTCGGAACAGGCCAGAACTTGGGCAGAACAGGCGGGTATCATCAGCAAAGGGCCCAGCCCTCAGCGCTACCGCTCCTCCGCCACCCGGGAGGAAGTGGTTCAGATGCTTTACCGTCTGGATCAAATGCTGACCAAGCAGGAGCCCACCCCATAAGAAACCGCATAGCAAAGGGGCGGCCGGATGGCCGCCCCTTTTATGGCAGACACATATTCTTTCTGTTTAAGCCTTCCAAAGGCCATGGAGGTTGCAGTACTCATAGGCGGCCACCAGCTGATCGCCCTCAGCCAGGGCAAACACCGCCTGAGGCTTCTCGCCGGGCTTCAGGTACTTGATCTGGCTGCCCTGCTGCGTCTCGATGGCAATAAACTGAATATAGTGCTCTTCCAGCATGGGGTGCTCCACAGAGCCCACCTGGACCCGCACCTGATTGCCCTCCACATTCACCACAGGCACATGCTTCTCCACAGCGCCGTCGGTGGTGCCGGGCACCAGTTCAGTCATCTTCTGCCCGCAGCACATCACGGGCACGCCAGCGGAATGGACAAAGGTAACGATGTTGCCACAGTGGTCACAACGATAAAATTTCATGGGAATGGCACCTCTTACTTTTCTTAAATTTGGGCTTTGCCCGCCCTCATTATAATGTATCCATCTTCCTCTCGCAAGAGCCCAAGAAAAAAATTCAGATTTTTGAAAAAAAGGCTTGACTATAAGGAAAAACCTGTTATAATACATTTTGCTGTTTCGCTGACCGAGAACGGCGGTACTTGGAGTAGTATCGAAGTGGTCATAACGAGCACGACTGGAAATCGTGTAGCCGCTAACACGGCTCGAGGGTTCGAATCCCTCCTACTCCGCCAACGTCGGAGCAAGCGTCTTATCGCTTGCTCCGACTTATTTTATCCGTCAGAGCGCACTCATGTTGATACCTCTCCTTTTCAAACCGGACCTGTTTGCCAGGTTCCTGTTTGGTTTTCCGATACAGTTCTGTTGGTCACTGTCTCTTTTTCCACAGCCATAGACAACTAAATGGCCCTACCTGCTCTGCTGTTTGGATCAGGTAGGGCCATTTCATGCCTGGAATCCTTGGCATATAATGGGTACTAGTTTTTCATATTTATGCCCACTGTCAGAAGAAATGTGACCGCAACGCCGTCAACCATGAACGGCAGATACTACGGCTGCTCGATCTCCATGGTAGCCATCTCTTCCGGCGTAACATCATTTCGTTTTCCATAATCGTTCCAATACGCCGTTGAGGCTCTCACAAACATCTTTTTTGAAATTGGCATTGTCACTTTTAACTGCTCATTTCTTCCCTGAGAAATTGAAATTGCCAGCCGTTTTAATTTCTGTGTTGCAAAAAATTTGAAGGGAGTATTTAAAATAGCTTCTCCACTCCCAATTTTTAATACAGAGCCGAATGGATAGCCTTGCTGCCTGCAAAAAAGCTCTATCATTTTAACTGCAATATTGTTTTGTTCTGGCTCAAAAAAACCGCAGTTGATCAAAACCGAAATTCTTGGCTTCTGTTTTGGCGGAGTTTTCTCCATAGTTTTCAAGAAATTCAAAAGAGGCACTGGGATTCCATCTGCATATAGCGGGAAAACGAGCAAAATATCTGTGAAAGCGTCTACTTTTTCGCATAAAGACTCATGGTTTTGGGGCGTAATTGCAAAATATTCAGCTGGAACAGGGCAGTACCTCATAAATAGCTCTGCATATTTCTTTGAATTTGATTTCGGCGCACGGGGACTGCCGTTGATAATCATGATTCTTCCCATTTCGCTACCTCGTCTTTCACCGTTTGCTCTAAAAGTGATTCCGAAACACAAATAACCCGATAGTCTTCAAAGCACATATTTTTCGAATTTCTTTCCACCAGCTGCCCAAAGAGACTCTTTTCTTCCTCAGAAATATTGCCGTACCCGATAATTGTCGCTTGCTTGGGAACTACTGTACGCTGAACGTGATGCGTTTCCCCGTCTAATAGCCGGATAAACGCCTGCTGGATGGGAATGGCCCTTTCCAGCATGGTCTTCATGGCAGTGTCATAGCCGCCATATTTCACCTTGCTAATGTACATAACTTTACGGCTGGCAGCGATTTTGGGATAAACTTTTACCGCATCATCTCGGATCACACATCTCCCCGGAGTTTTGGTCCAACACCCAAAACAACCGATACAGTTTGAAATCTTTAACGCCGATACATCGAACCATACTGTGGAAGTGTCGTTTATCGGTATTGAAAGCTGTTTGTCGCTTAGTATCAGATTCATTGCTTACTGCTCCTTTTGCATATCAAGTTTAAGCGTATGCGAAAATAGATTTCATTTTATTCTATCAAAAAAATCTAAATAAAACTATTGTTGCCAGCTGTAATTTTAATACCTGTAAAATCAGGCATCCAGCTTCTGATACACACCCCCTAAAAGAAAACTGTGCACATCTTGGAATGACTGAGAGTCCCCTCATTGTATCATTAGCATTACAGAAGGACTGACGCTTACTCCTTGTGGGCCCGGTTCAAGTTGCTGATAGTGAACTTTTTGACATCACTTTGTATCATTTGGTCTCATTTAGTACGCCGTACTTTTATATTTGCTACAAAAGTACAATATTTCAGGAAATTATTTTCAAATAGCAAGAGTAAATCTCTTGACAGAAGAAGTGCGATACCTTATAATTATTAAAATTGAACACCATGTGCCAGAACGGAACACTGTAAATGCGCGTCTGAATACCCAGAGTCAGGGGGTACAGGTGCTTTTTTTTGCTCATCTATAACCCAGTCGTCTCCATCTCTAAATTTGAATTAAATTAGAAACAGAAAGGGATGTCTGTTCATGTTTTCTTTTGGAACGAAAGAAATCGTAGATGCTTTGCGAAAAATTTCTTTTAACGCCTTTACTGATTTGCAGGAAATTCCCTCCAGTTTGGATCTGCACAACTCCAGCGAACTCCAGCGCCAGCTCAACCGGGTGCTGGAAACATACTACAACCGTATTGTCTGGGAAAGCAACAATGTGCATTTGGTAAATGAGACGATCTCTTCCGGTCTCTGGAACATGGACATTGGACCTGGCAATCAGGTGGTTGCCGCCTACTGGTCTGATGATTTTCGCCACATGATTGGCTACAACAGCGTTCAGGATTTTCCAAACACATTGGAATCTTGGTCCAATCTGCTCCATCCAGAGGATAAAGACCGCACGCTGAACCTGTTTGTACAGACGCTGGAAGACCGTTCCGGCAAAACAAAATATGACCTGGAATATCGACTGAAAACCAAAAACCAGGGGTACCGCTGGTATCGGGCCTCGGGCAATGTACAGCGCGATCAGCAAGGTCAGGCCATCCAATTTATCGGCATTTTCGTGGATGTCAATAAAGAGCACGACAGCAAGGTGGCGCTGGATCGCATCCTGAAGCGCCATGCTGCCATTGACCATGTCACGACCCAGGGCTCTTTCTATATCAATCTGAAAGCCCGTGTCTTGGAGTCCCAGGAGAATGTGGCCTGGTTTTCTGACCCCTTCCGCAAGCAGCTTGGCTTCCTGGACGAGGAAGATTTCCCCAATGAGATCAGCCTGTGGCTGGACCGCATTCATCGGGATGATCTTCCCATGTTCTTGCATACCGTGAATGATCACATTGCTCAGCGCAACGGGATGTTTGATATTGAGTACCGGATCCAGCATCGAAACGGAAATTATTTGTGGATGCAAGCCGTCATCCATGTGGACAAGGCAAGCGATGGTAATGGACTGACCATAGTGGGCGTCATCAACGATATGACGCAGCTTCACAACACCAGAGAACTGGTAGAGCAGAATATGAACGCCCACGTCCACTCCTTGAGCGAATGCCTGGAACAGATCAATCAAACAATCGCCGAAAATGCCGAGGCCATGCAGCTCGTCATGGAACGCCAGACGGAGTTGGCCCAAATCCTGAAAGATGCCCAAAACCAGATGGCACAGACTTCCCAGGCCATCGGTGCCATTCAAGGAATTTCCCGTCAGACCAATCTCTTGTCTCTGAACGCCTCTGTAGAGGCTGCCCGGGCAGGCAACGCAGGCAAGGGCTTTGCCGTGGTAGCCGAAGAGGTGCGCAGCTTGGCCCAAAGCAGCGATACCGCTTCCAAAGAAATATCCACCAATCTGAACCAGATGCAGGATTATGTGGAAAATGTGGTTCAGCAATTTACACTGCTTAACAAGGAAATCTCAAATCAAGATAAGAAGATGTCCTCCATCCGCCAGATCATAACAGAAATCGATGGCACTGTGACCAGTGTTAAAGATGTCATGAATATGCTGCTGAACCAGTAAGCCGCATAAATCGGCAGTGATGTTGGCTGCACCCTTTTCTTTCACCCCCTACATAGATCATCCAGAGAGCACCTGCCAACGGCAGGTGCTCTCTGCTTGTTTAAAAAGCCCAAGGAAAGCTGGATTTTTTAGACAAGCAGAGGCGGAGCCAGCGTAACAACGCTGGCTCCGCCGTTTCTTTTTTCTTTCAAAAGCACCTGTACATCAGGCACCTACAACATCAAATCAGTATCCGTTTACCAGGGCATCCAGGACCTGGGCGGCTACCCCGCCGGCTGAGACGGAGCCGTTGCCCCCCTCCTCCACCACCACAGCAAAGGCATAGGGGGCGTCTTCGTTGCGGAGGAATCCGGCAAACCAGGCGCTTGGCTGCTTGCCGCCCCCCACCTCAGCGGTGCCCGACTTGGCGCACACATCCATGTTGGGGAATCGGTTTGCGCCGTAGTTCACCACCACGTTATTGGCCATCATATCCGCCAGCTGTTTGGCGGTGTCCTTTTGGATCAGAGTGCCTGTGTGCCGGGTCAAATGGGGCAGGGATGGCAGCGGCAGCTCCCCTTCTGTTTTCAGTACCAGATAGGGTACGGCGGCCTTGCCTCCATTGCCGATAGCCCCCATCCAGACCATGACGGCACAGGGGTTCACCAGATCATTATACTGGCCCACTCCCGACCAGCCCAGCTGGCCCTGGGAAGCTCCGGTGAGATCATAGCTTCCCTTGGCAGTGGAAATACCGCTGACGGAATAGCTGTCCAGCATCCCCGCCTTCTCCACATAGCGGCTCATGGTCTCCTCCCCCAGCTCCACCGCCAGCTGGGCAAACACTCCGTTGCAGGAGCTGGCCAGGGCATCGGCAATGTCCATCTCCCCGTGGGCATAGGGGCAGGTGATCTCCTCCCCTCCTACGGTGGTAGAACCATCGCAGGAGAAGCTGCGGGAATCAAGGTCAGGAAGATTCTCCATGGCGGCGGTCAAGGTAATGGTCTTAAATACCGATCCGGGAGTGAAAGAGCTGGACAGGAATCGGTTCACATAGACTCCTTCATACCGCTCATCCCCCTCCTGGATCTCCGGCGGGTCATCCGGGTCGAACGTGGGAGCGGAGACCATGCACAAAATCTCCCCTGTTTTATAATTATATACCCCCACCGCGCCCTTGTGGCCTTTGAGCGCCTCGTAGGCGATGTAGTTCAAACGGGCGTCCAGGGTGAGATACAGATCATTGCCCTGTCCAAAGGGGTTATCCGCCCCCATCAGGAAGTTATAGCCGGAGAGCTGATCGGCAAAGGCCACCAGAGCACTGGTCCCGATGGAACCAGACCGATCTCCCACTGCGTGGAGCGTAGCTTTGCGGACGGTGGCATTGGTATAATACTGCCGGTTGCCATCCTCATCCACCCAGGACAGCACGTCACCATCCCGGTCCAGCACCCGTCCCACAGCCAGAGAGCCATCAGAATTATACAGGTGCCGGTTGGCGGCAAAGGATGCCCAACTGCCCCCAAACAAAAAGAATTTCACCACAAACAGCCCCAGTCCCAGCAGTAGGGCCAGAGTCAGCGCCAGACAGATCACCGTGCGCTTTTCAATTTTTTTCATGGGCAGCCTCCTTTCCTTTTCCCGGACCGCTCAGCCACTGGGAACTGTGGAGACTGGGGGCTCGGATCGCAAAGCTGGCATCCCGGCGGGTATCGGCGGCCTTAAGGAAGGCCAGCAATCCCCAGGCTGAGAGCATGGAGGAGCCGCCGTTGGAAACAAAGGGGAAGGTAACTCCCGTGAGGGGCAGAATATCCACCGACCCCATCACGTTTAAAATCGTCTGGAACACCAGCAGGCTGGTGGCGGCACAGGCGGCAATGGCATAAAAACTGGACCGGCCAGCCCGGCAGCATCGGACGGCAAACACAGCCAAAGCCACAATACACAGCACGGCCAGCACCGCGATCACAAGCCCCCACTCCTCACACAGCATCCCAAACACAAGGTCGGTGTCAGCGGCGGCCACCCGGTGCAGCCACCCCTCCCCCGGCCCCACGCCGATCAGCCCTCCGGAGGCGGCAGCGGACATGGTCCTGGTCTGCTGATAGCCTCCAGCCGAAGCCTGTTCCCACACATGGCCCCAGGCGGCAAAGCGCCGGAGCACATAGGGCTTCAGGCTCACCAGGGTAAAGGCCCCAAACACCGCCCCGCCGCAGATGAGCGCCAGGGTGGCGAAATCTCCGGAACGCAGGTAGGCAATGACCAGAAAGGTGACAAAAAAGATGGCAGCGGTGCCGAAATCACTCATCAGGGCCAGACAGCCCATACACACCCCGGTCAGCACAATAAAGAGGCCCAGGTTCCGCTTGCGGAACAGCCGCTCCAGGGTAGCCGCACCGGCAAAGATATAGCAGATTTTGGCCAACTCAGAGGGTTGGAACGACATTCCAAACACACTGATCCAGTTTGCCGCCCCGTATTTCACCTGCCCCATCACCAGAGACAGCCCCAAAAGGCCCACCGCCCCGGCAGCCATAAGCCAGCGGATCTTCTTCACCCGCTCCAGGTCACGCAGAAATACTCCCAGCACCAGAAACAGAATAATACCCATCACAATGGCCCCCAGCTGCTTGGGTACTGACCCAGGCGCTGAGGAGGCCGTGACCGCCAGGGACAGGGTGGACAGAAAAAAGGCGATGGTCTCCATCTCAAATCCGGTGCGCCCCAGCGCGCCCATGCCGGTGCAGTAGATCCACATCACCCCGGTCAGGCAAAAGAAGCAGAACGGCACCAGCATGATGTGCTCCTCCCCGGACAGCAGAAACGAAAAGGCAGTCAGCAGCTGGAACACGGTCAGCAGCACCAGGGAGCCCCAGGGCGAAGCGGGCTTGCGCTCCTCCTCCCGCCGCTTTTCTGCCTCCCGATCGGGCACAGGGAGCAAAACCGTCTCCACACCACCCAGGCTCAGCACATCTCCCAGCTTTACCGCAACGCCTTCCTCCCCCACTGGAGTGCCGTTGACGGTAGTGCCGCTTTTAGAGCCAAGATCGTACAGCGTCCAGCCGTCCCTCTCATCCCGGATGAGGGCGGCGTGCTGCCGGGAGACCACCGGGTAATTGAGCACCACATCGTTGCGCTCTCCCCGGCCCAGAATATTTTCCCAGTGGGTCAGCGGTTCGCTGGCCCCATTGGGCAAAGACAGATAAGCCCACACCTCCGGCCTGGGGGAGGCGTTGATGAGGGCGCGGATCACCTTCGCCAGCATGGCGATGGCCAGCACCGGGAACAGGAAGCGCAAAATGAGCGTATACCAGGCAAAGGCCTGGGGATGGTCCAGCGGCAGCTGGCGCAGAGCATTCACTGCCGAAATCACTGCGGAAAGGACTTGGGACAAGGCTTTTCCACCTCCTTCTTGGCAATATGTCAAAATAGTTTCTTACAGAATACTATATTTACCTCCCCGACACAAGAGCGGTTTTGCACAAACAGAAAAAAGGCGTGGCGGAATTTTCTTCCGTCACGCCGTATGCGCCATATCATTGCTTCATAGGGGGCTGGTTAAGTTCGGGCATAAGTTCCTCGGAGATGATATTGAGCATCTCCTCCAGCTTCTCCACATCCTGGGCGGGAAACCGCTCTTTGATCCGGTCCATCACCGTAGACAGATAGCGGTAGCTCACATTGTAATAGTCGATATACTTTTGTGTCACCGCCAGGTGATACTCCCGCTTGTCTTCGGGGGACTGTATCTTCTGCACATACCCCTTCTGGACAAGGCTGTTGATCTTATACGCGGCATTGGGGGGCGAAATGTTGACGAAGCTGGAAAACTCCGCAATGGTGGGGTTGCCCAGGGCGTTGATGATCTCCATACAGAAGGTTTCCACGGTGGTGAGGCTGGCTTCCCGATCCTGGAACCGAGAGAAGACCGCCCGGTAAAAGTGGAGCTTAAATTTGGTATACACTTCATTAAAAGCCTGATCCAGCATAGCGCTTCCTCCTGCAACTTCTTCCATTATGGTCAGTATAGCAAACTTACAGGCGGGAAGCAACCGTTACTGGATGACAAAGGTCAGTTCACACCGGGCGGCAATCTTGCCGTCCACCTTGGCTACCGCCTTGCCGTAGCCGATGGGGCCGTGCTGCTCCACCAGCTCGCAGCTCAGCTCCAGCACATCCCCGGGCAGCACCGGCTGCTTGAACCGGGCATTCTTCACCCCGCCGAAAATGGCCAGCTTACCCTTGTTTTCCGGCAGAGACAGGGCAGCCACTGCCCCCGTCTGGGCCAGTGCCTCCAAAATGAGCACGCCGGGCATAATGGGCTTACCCGGAAAATGCCCCACAAAGAAGGGCTCGTTCATGGTGACGCATTTGATCCCCGTGGCCTTTACCCCCGGCTCACAGTCGATGATCTTATCCACCAGCAGGAAAGGGGGGCGGTGGGGAAGGATGTCCATAATTTCCTGAATGTTCAGTTCCATCGTTAACCCTCCCACTTTTTGAAGACCAGGCAGGTGTTGTGCCCGCCGAAGCCCAGAGAGTCGGAGATAGACACCTTGATGTCCGCTTTCCGCCCCTCATTGGGCACGATGTCCAAATCACAGGCCGGGTCGGGCACCTGGTAGTTGATAGTAGCGGGAACAAAACCGTCTTTCAGGGCCAGCACGGAGAACATAGCCTCCACCGCGCCGCTGGCCCCCAACAGGTGGCCGGTCATGGACTTGGTGGAGCTGACCATCAGCTTCTTGGCGTGCTCACCGAAGACCTGATGGAGGGCAGCCGTCTCACCGCTGTCATTGAGGGGAGTGGAGGTACCGTGGGCGTTCACATAGTCCACCTCATCAGGGCTGATCCCGCCGTCCTCCAGGGCCTGCTGAATGCAGGCGGCACTCCAGGTGCCGTGGGGGTCGGG
Source organism: uncultured Oscillospiraceae bacterium (assembly GCA_944383195.1). GTDB lineage: Bacteria > Bacillota > Clostridia > Oscillospirales > Oscillospiraceae > Lawsonibacter. Next base: position 9,934 of record CALWOP010000005.1, on the reverse strand, counting down.
AGCGGTGATGTGGTAGGCGTCGCAGGTAGCCCCATAGCCCACAATTTCCCCGTAAATCTTGGCGCCTCGGGCCTGGGCGTGGCCCAGCTCCTCCAGCACCAGAATGGCCGCACCTTCACCCATGACAAAGCCGCTGCGCTGGGCGTCAAAGGGGATGGAAGCCCGTTTCGGGTCATCGGCGGTGGTCAGAGCGCTCATAGAGGTAAAGCCGCCCATGGCCAGGGGAGTGATGGAGGCCTCAGCGCCCCCGGAGAGCATCACCTCAGCGTAGCCGTCCCGGATGTGCCGGAAGGCGTCGCCCACGGCGTTGCTGCCGCCGGCACAGGCGGCCACGGGACAGATGCACATACCATGCAGCCCCAACCGGATGGCAATGTGGCCGGCGGCCAGGTTGGTGATGGACATGGGAATGAAGAAGGGGGACACCTTGTCAAATCCCCGGACATTGCCCGCCTCGCAAGAGGACTGGATGGTAGCAATGCCGCCAATGCCGCTGGAGACGGACACGCCGCACCGGGCGGTGTTCTCCTGCTCCAGCTGGAGGCCGCTGTCCTCCACCGCCTCCACAGCCGCAGTGACAGCGAACTGGGTAAAGCGGTCCATGCGCTTGGCCTCTTTCTTGTCCAGGGCCACAGTGGGATCAAAGTTTTTGACCTCGGCGGCCAGAGAGACCTTCTGATTGCTGTGATCGTACAGGGTAATGGGAGCGATGCCGCACACGCCGTCCTTCACGGCCTGCCAGCTCTCAGCGGCGGTGTTACCCACAGGGGTTACCGCGCCGATGCCGGTGATGACAACTCGTCTTTTTTCCATAATCCGCATCCTTTCTGCTCTCAAACCGCCATGCCGCCGTCCACGCACAGCACCTGGCCGGTGACGTAGGCGGCCTCGTCCGAGGCGAAGAAGGCCACCGCATGGGCCACGTCCTCCGCCTGGCCCAGGTGGGCCATGGGGATGGTGGCGAGCATGGCCTGTTTGGCCTGCTCAGAGAGTACGGCGGTCATATCCGTGTCAATGAAGCCGGGGGCCACCGCGTTGACGGTGATCTTCCGTCCGGCCAGCTCCTTGGCCAGGGACTTGGTCAGGCCGATGAGGCCCGCCTTGCTGGCGCAGTAGTTGGCCTGGCCGGGGTTGCCCCGCAGGCCCACAATGCTGCTCATGTTGATGATCCGGCCATAGCGCTGGCGCATCATGGGGCGGTAGACCGCCTTACAGCAGCAGAAGGCACCCTTCAGATTGGTGTCCAGCACCGCGTCGAAGTCCTCCTCTTTCATTTGGAGGGTCAGGCCGTCCCGGGTGATGCCCGCATTGTTGACCAGGATGTCGATGCGGCCAAAGGTATCCAGAACCTGCTTGACCATATCCTCACAGGCCTTGGCATCGGCCACGTCGGCCTTGATGGCCAGAGCCTTCACGCCCAGAGCCTCACAGGCTTCCACTGTCTCCTGGGCAGCTTTCTCGTTTCCGGCGTAATTCACCGCTACATTGGCGCCCTGCCGGGCAAACTCCAGGCAGATGGCCCGGCCGATTCCCCGGCTGCCGCCGGTGACCAGAGCAATTTTTCCAGTTAAGCTCATGGGGTTACTCTCCTTTCAGGGCGGCGATGGCGGCCTCCAGCTCCTGGGCCGTCTCCACCGGATAGCACTTGATTTCCTTGGCGGTCTTCTTCACAAAGCCGGACAGAGCACGGCCGGGGCCGATCTCCACCACAGTGTCCACGCCCAGTTCATAGAGGCGGCGAATGGTATCCTCCAGATAGACGCTGGACTGGACCTGCTGCTCCAGCAGGTTGGGGATGGTGTCACGCTCCCCTTTCAGATCACCCAGGCAGTTAAAGAGGACGGGGAGCTCCATTTCGCCGAAGGTCACGCTTTTAAACTTCTCCCGCAGGGCGTCACCGGCGGGGGACATGAGGGAGGTATGGAAGGGGCCGCTCACTTTCAATGGGAGCACCCGCTTGGCACCTGCTGCCTTTGCCAGCTCTCCGGCCTTGTCCACGGCGGCGGCGTCCCCGGAGATGACGATCTGCCCGGGACAGTTAAAGTTGGTGCACTCCACTACGCCTACATCAGAGGCCTCCTCACACACGGCTTTCAGGCTCTCCCGGTCCATACCCAGCACTGCGGCCATGCCGCAGGGGCGGCCCTGCACAGCGTTTGCCATGGCCTGGCCACGGAATGCCACCAGAGAGATGGCAGTGGAGGCGTCAAACACCCCGGCGCACTGGAGGGCGGAATACTCGCCCAGGCTGAGTCCGGCGGCGTATTCCGGGACAATGCCCGCCTCTTTCAGCAGGGCGGTGACCCCGGCGGCAAAAGCCACCATACAGGGCTGGGTGTAGCGGGTGTCGTTAAGCTGCTCCTCCGGCCCTTCAAAGCACAGCTTCTTCAGGTCAAAGTCCACCGGAGCGCTGTCCAGCACCTGGCGAAAGGCGGGGTAAGCTTCATACAGGTCCCGGCCCATGCCCACGTGCTGGGAGCCCTGGCCGGCATACAAAAAGGCAAGTTTCATTGGGAAACCCTCCATTCGTTCATCAGTTCGTCCATCAGTTCCCGGACATAGACCATTTTATTGAGCCGCCCCACATTGGAGCCGCTGAAAAAGAGGCCCTCCTCCCGGTTGCCCTTCACCGCCTCGATGAGGGCGTGGGTGATGCAGAAGGGGATCTGGGTGGGAACGCACCCCTTGATGCACCGGGAGCACTTGGTGGGCACCCGGCGAAGATTCTGCTCCAGCCGCTCCACCAGAGGGGTGCGCACGGCCCGACCAGGCATACCCACCGGGCTATGGATCACGGCCAGGTCACCCTCCCCGGCCTCCAAAAGCACATCTTTATAACCCTGGGATGCGTCACACTCATAGGTAGCGATAAATCGGGTGGCCAGCTGTGCCCCGGCGGCCCCCAGCTTTGTGAGCCGTGCCATGTCCGAGCCGGTATATACCCCTCCAGCGGCAAACACCGGAATAGGGTGGCCGTACTTCTCCTCATAGGGCCGCACCTCGGCCAGAACACCGGGCAGAAGTTCTTCCAAGGCAGGGCAAGAACCGGCTTTCAACTGTTCCTCGTCAAAACCCAGGTGACCGCCCGCATCCTTGCCCTCCAGCACGATGAAATCGGCGGTGGTGTGGTACTTCCGATCCCAGGTCTTTAAAATCAGCTTAGCCGCTCGGGGGGAGGAGACAATGGGGGCCTTGTCGGCTCCCTCCCCCACCAGCTCGGGCAGGTCCAGGGGCAGTCCAGCTCCGGACACCACCGCATCTACCCCCGCCGCTACGGCAGTTTTCACCGCATCGGCGTATTGGACGGTAGCCACCATGGCGTTGACGGCCACCAGGCCGGCTCCCCGGGCAATCTCCTTAGCTTTGCCAATCTCCTGCTTCAAAGCCCTGAGATTGGCCTCAAAGGGATTTTTCTCAAAATCGGGCTCCAAATAGCCCGCGTCTGCGGTGCTGATGGTGCCCATACCGCCGCAGGCGGCCACCGCCCCAGCCAGGCCTCCCATGGAGACCCCCACGCCCATACCTCCCTGGAGGATGGGCAAGGTCAATTCACGTCTCCCGATCCTCATTTACTGCTCCAGCTCACGAAGGCGCTGCTCACAGCCGGCCTGGAGCTCCTCGAAGATCTGACGCAGGGGCTTGATCTCATGGAGCATACCGGCCACCTGGCCAGCCATGACGCTGCCGGTCTTCACATCGCCGTCAAACACGGCTTTACGCAGAGAGCCCAGGGTGAAGTGCTCCAGCTCCATGCGGTCGGCGCCCTCCCGCTCTTTGGCGATGTAGGCGTTGGTCATCTGATTGCGCAGGCAGCGCACCGGGGCATCCACAGACCGGCCGGTGACCACAGTGGAGCGGTCGGTGGCCTTCAAAACGGCCTGCTTGTAGTTCTCGTGTACGGGGCACTCCTCGCTCACCAGCAGGCAGGTGCCCACCTGAACGCCGATGGCCCCCAGGGCATAGGCGGCCAGCAGCTGACGGCCGCTGGCGATGCCGCCGGCGGCAATGACGGGGATGTCCACCGCCTCCGCCACCTGAGGCACCAGGGCCATGGTGGTCAGCTCGCCCACATGGCCGCCGCTCTCGGTTCCCTCAGCGATGATGCCGTCAGCGCCCCGCTTGGCCACCAGCTTGGCAAGAGCCACGGCAGGTACCACAGGGAAGACCTTGATCCCCGCCTCTTTCCACGCGGGGATAAAGCGGGAGGGATCACCGGCGCCAGTGGTGACCACAGCCACCTTCTCCTCGGCGGCGATGGCGGCCAGCTCCTCCATCTGGGGGTGCATGAGCATGATGTTCACACCAAAGGGCTTATCGGTGAGGCTGCGGCAGCGGCGGATGCTGTCCCGGAACATCTCTGGGGACATCCCGCCCCCGCCGATGAGGCCCAGGGCCCCGGCGTTGGAAACAGCGGCGGCAAACTCGGCGGTGGCGATGTTGGCCATGCCGCCCTGGATAAAGGGGAACTCGATCCCCAGAAGCTCGTTTAATTTCATGGTGTTCCTCCCACTTAAGCCTGCTAACCATCAGGCTGTCAATCTATGTATCAATAGCCCTCCCGCAGGGAGTTCCGGCGCTCACAGGCGGCGGAATGAATTTTATCTGTTTTTGAAACGGCTTTGCCGCTTCAAAAACACATCTCAGCCCGCAAGTGTGCGAGCACAGCGAGTGCACGCGGCGGGCTGCAAATCTCAATGGTAAAAACCTTAGTTTTTACCATTGAAATAAAGCTCCTCCCCACGTTAGCCCCGCTCCAAAGCCCAGGCACATGACCCACTGGCCCTTTTGGAGCAGCCCCTTCTCCGCCATCTCGTCCAGAGCAATGGGAATACTCCCCGCGGAGGTATTCCCGTAGCGGTCCATGTTCTCATAAAAGCGCTCCAGAGGCAGCTTCAGCCGCTTGGCCACCGACTCCACAATGCGGTGGTTGGCCTGATGGGGCACATACCAGGCTACGTCCTCTTTCTGAAGGCCGGCCTTTTCCAAAAGCTCCTTAGCCACCACGGGGACAGTCTTGACGGCAAACTGAAATACCCCCTGACCGTCCATGTGGAGGTAGGGGCGCTCCTGCCCCGGCCCCCAGGCCCACAGAATGTCCTTGTCCCCCCGGGTGCCCAGCTGGCTGTACCAGGGCCCTTCCGTAGCTTCCACCACAGCGGCCCCCGCTCCGTCTCCAAAGAGGATACAGGTGGAGCGGTCATCCATATCCACAATGCGTGAAAGAAGCTCTCCGCCCACCAGCAGAGCATAGGGGCGGTTCATCCGGGGCAGCATAGCCGCCGCCGTCTCCATGGCGTAGAGGAACCCGGTGCAGCCTGCCCCCAGGTCAAAGGCGGGGCAGTCCTCGGGCAGCCCCAGTTCCTGGTGAATGAGGCAGGACTGGGCGGGGGTGAGCCGGTCGGGGGTCACCGTGGCAGTGATGCACAGTCCAATGTCCTCGGGCTTCAGGCCCGCCCGGTCCAGGGCCTGGCGGGCAGCCTGGACAGTAAGCTCCGTGAGGGTCTCTCCTTCCCTAGCAAAACGCCGCTCCCGGATTCCGGTGCGGGTCACAATCCACTCATCGTTGGTGTCCACCCGGCGGGCCAAGTCGTCATTGGTCACGATCTGTTCCGGGACCGCCCGGCCGGTGCCAAGGATGTGCAGTCCGTTCATGTCTCTTTCTCCTCCCGGACCGCGCCCATGGCGCGGAACTTTTGATAGCGGTGGGCTGCCAGGTCCTTTTCCCGGCCCAGCTGGGTAAGACTGCGGGCAATGGCCTTGTCCACCGCCTCAAATACCGGCCTGGGGTCCACATGAGCGCCCCCCTCAGGCTCAGGGATCACCTGATCCACCACACCCAGCCGCAGAAGATCCGCGGCGGTGAGTTTCATGATAGAGGCGGCCTCGTCCGCCCGGGCGGCGTCCTTCCACAAAATGGAGGCAAACCCCTCGGGGGAGAGCACCGAGTAGATGGCATTCTCCAGCATGATGATCCGGTTGCCCACAGCCAGGGCCAGTGCCCCGCCGCTGCCTCCCTCACCGATGACCACAGTGACTACGGGCACGGTGAGAGAGCTCATGAGGGCCAGCGAGGAGGCAATGGCCTCTCCCTGTCCCCCCGCTTCGGCCTCCAGGCCGGGGTAGGCCCCCGGGGTGTCCACAAAGGTAATCACCGGGCGGCCGAATTTCTCCGCCTGCCGCAGCAGGCGCTGCTCCTTGCGGTAGCCCTCAGGGGAGGGCATACCGAACTTGCACTTCATGTTTTCCTCAAAATTGCGGCCCTTGCGGTGGCCGATGACGGTGACAGGCTTTCCATGGAACCGGGCAATGGCCCCGAAAATGCTGGGGTCCTCCCGGCCCAGCCGGTCACCCTGACAGACAAAAATATCGGTAAACAGGTGGTGGACAAAGTCCAGGGTGCCCGGACGGTTCGGGTCCCGGGCCAGCTTCACCCGCTGAGCGGCAGTTAAATTGCTCATCGGTGCATGACCCCCTTCCTGTGAAGAAACAAAAGTTGTGACAGTACCTGGCGCATCTGGCGGCGGGGCACGATCTGGTCCACAAAGCCGTGCTCCTCCAGGTACTCCGCTCTCTGGAAGCCCTCAGGCAGCTCCTGGCCGATGGTCTGCTGAATGACCCGGGGGCCCGCAAAGCCGATGAGGGCTCCAGGCTCAGCCAGGGTGATATCCCCCAGAGAGGCAAAGCTGGCGGTGACGCCGCCGGTGGTTGGGTGGGTAAATACAGAGATGTACAGCCCCCCCGCCTCAGAAAACCGCTCAATGGCGGCGCTGGTCTTGGCCATCTGCATCAGGGACAAAATGCCCTCCTGCATCCGGGCTCCGCCGCTGGCGGAGAAAATAATGAGGGGAAGCTTGTGCTTCTGGGCGTACTCCACGCCCCGGGTGATCTTCTCCCCCACGGCCACGCCCATGCTGCCCATAAAGAAGCGGCTGTCCAATACAGCAAACACCGCCTGGCGGCCGTCCAGCTTGCCGGTGGCCACCACCGCCGCGTCGCTGAGGGCGGTCTTCTCCCGCTGAGCGGCCAGCTTCTGCTCATAGCCGGGGAAGTCCAGGGCGTTGGGGGCGGTGAGCTCCGGCCACAGCTCCTGGAAAGTAAAGGGGTCCAGCAGCAGGGACAGCCGGAGATAGGCCCCGATGGGCAGATGGTAGCCGCAGTGGGGGCAGACGTACTCTGTCTTAACCAGGTCCTGATTCTGGCACTCACCCCCGCAGCCCGGGCAGGTCTGAGAACCGCCGGTGGTCAGGTCGGAGCGCTGGGCGGCCGCTTTGACGGCGTCCTCCCGCTGACGGCGCAGCCGGTCCAGCCGGTCCCGGCGGGAACGAAACAGTGGTTGCATTTAGTCCTCCTTATTCCATCTGAGCAGCTCGTCCTGGTGCTGGGCCAAAAAGCCCGTGTCGTAGCGTCCCTTGACAAAGTCGGGGTGGTGCAGAATGAGGTGGCAGAAATCGGCGGTGGTTGGGTACCCCTCAATGATCATCTCCTCCAGCACCCGGCGCATACGGCGGATGGCCTCCAGGCGGGTGGGGGCGTGGACGATGACCTTGGCCACCAGGGAATCGTAGAATGGAGAGACCTCATAGCCGTTGTAAAGCAGAGAGTCCACCCGCACCCCGGGGCCGCCGGGGAAATGAAGAAACGTTGTGGTGCCGGGACAGGGGCGGAAATCCTGGGCCGCGTCCTCGGCGTTGATGCGGCACTCCAGGGCGTGGCCCCGGAGGACCACATCTTCCTGGCCCACCGACAGGGGCAGCCCCGCAGCGATACGAAGCTGCTCCCGCACCAGGTCCAGACCGGTGACCATCTCGGTGACCGGGTGCTCCACCTGGATACGGGTGTTCATCTCGATAAAGTAGAAGTGTCCCTCCTGGTCCAGGACGAACTCGATGGTGCCGGCGTTCTCATAGCCGGCGGCTTTAGCGGCGGCCACAGCGGCCTGGCCCATAGCCTCCCGCAGCTCGGGGGTAAGGGCCTTGGAGGGGGATTCCTCCACCAGCTTCTGGTTTTTCCGCTGGATGGAGCAGTCGCGCTCTCCCAGGTGGATCACATTTCCGTGGCGGTCAGCCAGGATCTGAAACTCAATGTGCTTGGGGTTCAGGATGAGCTTTTCCACATAGAGCTGCCCATCCCCAAAGCAGGCCAGAGCCTCCGCCCGCGCCTGCTGGAATTTGCTCTCCATCTCCTCAGGGCTGTCTACCCGGCGCATACCCCGGCCTCCGCCTCCGGCGCTGGCCTTCACCAGCACGGGGTAGCCGATCTCCGCGGCGATCTTTCCGGCCTCTTCGGCGGTCTCCACCGCCCCATCCGAGCCGGGGACCACCGGGACATGGTGCTTCTTCATCAGGTCCCGGGCGGCAGACTTGTTGCCCATCATCCGGATCACATCCCCGGAGGGGCCGATGAACCGCAGGCCCATTTGGGCGCATTGGTCGGAAAATTCCGCGCTCTCTGAGAGAAAACCGTAGCCTGGGTGAACGGCGTCACAGCCGGTCTCCTTAGCCACGGTCAGCAGAGCGTTCACATTTAAATAACTGTCGGCCGCCTTGGCGGGACCGATGCAAACCGCCCGGGTAGCCAGCTGGACGTGGAGAGCGTCGGCGTCGGCCTGAGAATAGACCGACACCGTCTCCACACCCAGCTCGCGGCAGGCCCGCGCGATGCGTACCGCGATTTCGCCGCGGTTGGCGATCAAAATACGCTGAAACATCTCACAGCCTCCGAACCCGGAACAGAGGGGCGTCAAAGGCGGCCAGGCTGCCGTTGTCCAGCAGCACCTCCTCAATGACGCAGTCCATGGGAGCGGGAATCTCGCTCATGGCCTTCATGGCCTCCAGGATGCACACGGTCTGGCCCTTTTGGACCTTGTCCCCCGCCTGAACGAAGGGGGCGGCATCAGGGCCCGCAGCGGTGTAGAAGGTGCCCACCAGGGGGGCCTTGATGTACTCGCCCTCCTCCTGAGGGGCCGGCTGGGGCGCGGGGGCAGCCGCCACAGGAGCGGCCACAGCCACGGGGGCTGCCGCTACAGGGGCAGTGGCAGCTACGGCCACAGCCTTCTCCAGTTTCAGCCGAGTGCCGTTCTGCTCCAGCTCCAGCCCGGTGATGGAGGAGCGCTCAAAGCGCTCCATCAGCGCGTAAATGGATTCCAGTTCCATGGTAGTTACTCCTCTTGCGGTTAGATTGATTAGGCCTCCTTGGCCTCCAGATAGCGCACGATGTCGCCCACGGTCTTCAGGTTGGGGCGGTCCTCATCGGCAATGGACAGGCCCAGCTGCTCCTCCAGAGCGATGTTCAGCTCCACAGCGTCCAGGGAGTCGGCGCCCAGATCCTCGCTCAGGTCGGCCTCCATGGTGACCTGGTCCAGGTCGCAGCTCAGGGTATCGACAATGATCTCACGTACTTTCTCAAACATGGGAAGTTCTCCTCTCAAATTTTGATCTGTTTCACTTAAAATATTTTAGTTAAAATTATTTAATTAAAATATTTGAGCGTATTGTACCTGCTCCTCCGCCAAAAGTCAATGTAAAATTTCAACAAACAGGGATTTTTTGGCCCGCCAATATTTGATCAGCCGGTGGGAAATTGGCAAAAGTCGCCTGTTTTCGCCCCTTTTCTCCCTAAAATTGACAGCTATGCTCCCCGCCCCTTGCATTTCCCCAAAATTGGGGGTATGATAAGCACTGCCAAGAAAAAGGGGACGTATCCCCAGGAGGAACATCCATGAGAGTATTTGATACCCACGCCCATTACGACTCCGGCGCCTTCAACGCCGACCGTATGGAGGTACTCGCCTCCATGCCCGAGCAGGATGTGGCGCTGATTTTAAACCCCGGCTGCGAGCTGGAGAGCTCCCGCACCGCCGTGGCCCTCTCCCAGCAATTTCCCTTTGTTTACGCCGCCGTAGGGGTCCACCCCTCCGACTGCGGGGACTGGGAGG